>NZ_JBIAGB010000001.1:0-385135 GCF_042869575.1 Streptomyces sp. NPDC006925 | reverse complement strand
CCCCCCCCCGCCCCGGCGGCGGGGGGGGGGGGGCGCGCCGCCCCCCCCCCCCGCCGCCGGCGCCGCCGCGCCCCCCCCCCCCCCCCCCCCCCCCCCCCCCCCCCCCCCCCCCCGCCGCTGTGTCGGTCATGGCCGTGTGCGAGCGTACGTGCAGCGCGGAGACGAGCAGGTGGCGAACCGCGGAGTGCTCGGGCGGGTCCAGTGACTGCACGCTCAGTTGGGCATCGGGGACCTCCTCGCCCACCCTGCGGAAGTCGGAGCCGAAGGCGGTCGTGTCACCGAGCACCTTCCGGCATTCGGCGTGTCCGGTGAGCACCCAGGAGTCGAGCTGCGCGTGCCAGTAGATCCTGCGGTGCTCGCGCAGCCGCCGGTAGGTGTCGTGCGGAGCGGCGATGACCTCAGGAGCCAGTGGGTCGTAGAGGGGGTCCCGCTGTGTGTGTGCTGCCGCTCCCGCCATGGCCAGCCTTTCTCGGATCCGATGGGAATGGTGTGAAAAGAGGTCGGCACTGTTCGCGGCCACGCGTGAATACGCGTGGCCGCGACAACTGGACTCATCAGTAGATGTAACGCATGGCGCTCTCCCTTCTGCGTGGGTTCGAGGGGGCCGCCGTCACAGCGCGCGGACGGCGAGCTTCCGGGCGCGACCGGCACGAAATCCGGCCTGGCAAAGTGCGGTCGAGGGGTGCGCTCCACCGACGAATGCGGGTGGTTGCGCTCCTGTAAATCGAACGCGGGGTTCGGGGCGGTGCCATGGATGCGAAAGGAATACCCACGTCCCACCTTCCCTGTTGCCCGCTGGGGGGCCTGAAGTCGGCCGTGGTCACCTTCCGACAGCCGGTGCGCTCGGCGCAAGAGGGTGGCGGGTTGGGAACGTCTACTTTTCCACCGGCGGAAAAGTGGACGTCACATTCCGGGGCGGTATGCCAGGTTCTGCGGGCGGCAGCGAATGCGGACGACCGGAGCGGGGCATCCGAAACGACGGCGGACGGCGGGAGCGACCCGGCCGTGCGGAATCCGGCGAATCAAACGACTTCGAAGGTGTAAACCAATGATGAAATCGTTGACCTGCTTCCCGGCGCGGTATCGCGCCGGTGACCGGTACCGGGGCATTCTCCGTTCCGGGCGCGCCCGGTGAGCGCCGCCACCGGGTTCGCGTTATTGGCGGCCATGACGGCGCTGGAGCGGGAGAACCCCGGCTCGCCGCTCCGGCTGGGGGCGATAGCCCGGCGCGCCGGACTCAGCGCCTCCCAGGCGAACAAGCTCCTCGCGCAGGCCGCGGAGCACGGACTGGTGCACCGCACCGGCTACGGGCGCTACGCGCTGGCGGGAACGGCGGCCTGCGCGGTGGCCGACGGCGCCGCGCACCGCGCCAGGACGGCGGTTGCGACCCGGCGTGCCGCCGAGAGTCGGTGGCCGCATGCCGTGGCCGCCGCTGCGGCGGCCTCCGTCGACCCGGGGCTGCGCACCGAACCGCCGGCCGGCCGCGGCCTCGACTGCGGTCCCCGGCCGGGGTCGGATCCCGCGAACGGACGGGATTTCCGCCGAAGAGCCGGTCCGGCCGCGCCCGGGGGCCCGGCTCGGCCCGGGGCCCTGACCGGGCCGGTGCCACCCGCCGAACCGGTGGCACCGCCCGTCGCCGCGTCCGGAACTGACGGGGGTGCGGACAGCGGACCGCCGCGCCCGTACCTGACCGCTGCTCAGAGCTTGCGGTAGGTGTAGGCCTCCTCGGCAGCCGATGCCACCGCAGCCAGGTCGCCGCCGCCCGCAGCCGTCACGACGGCGGCGACCGCACCCTCCACCAAGGGCGCGTCCACCAACCGCGCCGGATCCGGCAGTTCGTCGCCCTCGGCCAGCAGCGTCTTGACCGTCAGGACCGCGCTGCCCAGGTCGACCAGGAGCGCGACACCCGCACCCTCGTCCATCCGGTGCGCGGCCTCGACGATCAGTTCCTCGCTGGTGCCGAGCCCGCCGTCGGGCAGTCCGCCCGCACCGGCCACCCGGGCGTCCGGCACCCCCGCGAGCCCCGCGGCCAGCCGGGCCACCGAGTCGGCGACCTCCTTGCTGTGCGAGACCAGGACGATCCCTACCCGCTTGCTGCCGTCGGCCTCGGCCACGTCACTCACTCCCCGCGCTGTCGCTCTCCTGGGACCCTGCCGTCCCGCCTTCGGCCCCGTCCGCCACCGCCAGCGCCGCCACCAGCAGCGCCGCCGAGGTCGCACCGGGATCCCGGTGCCCGATGCTGCGCTCTCCCAGATAGCTGGCCCGGCCCTTGCGGGCCTGCAGCGGCACCGTCTCCTCCGCACCCCGCTCGGCCGCGTCGCGCGCGGCGCCGAAGTCCTCGCCGCCGCTGTCCGCCAGCGCCTCCGCGGCCGGGAGCAGCGCGTCGAGCATCGTCTTGTCACCCGCGGTGGCACCGCCCAACTGCGCCACCGCGTCGATCCCGGTGCGCAGCGCGTCGGCCAGCTCCGCGCCGCTGACCCGCTCCGCGCTGCCGAGCGCCTTGCCCGTACGGCGCAGCAGGGTGCCGTACAGCGGGCCCGAGGCGCCGCCCACCGTGGAGACCAGCTTCCTGCCCGCCGTCATCAGCACAGCCCCCGGCGTCGCGGGGACGTCCTCGGCCAGCTCCCCGCGCACCGCCTCGAAACCGCGGCGCATGTTGCCGCCGTGGTCGGCGTCGCCGATCGCCGAGTCCAGCTCCGTCAGCCGGTCCGCCTCACGTGCCACCGCGTCGGCGGTGGCCGTCATCCAACGGGCGACGAAGGCGGCGTCCAGCTTCCGGCCGCCCGTCCCGCCCTCGCCGGACCCGCCGGCCTCGTTCGTCACCTTGCCGCTCACTCCTGCTCCTTCACCGCTGTCCCGGTCGTGGTGCTGCTCGCTCCGGCAGGACCACCGCGTACGTCACCGTCGTGCGAGGCGTGCGGCACCGCAGTGCGTGCCGCACCGCTGCGCGGTCGTGCGGCCGTCCCGCCGCCCTCGCGTCGGGCGGGTCCTCAGGCGCCCCACCGCAGTCCGGCGGTCTGCACGGGTGCGTCCCACAGTCGCAGCAGCTCCTCGTCGGCCCGGCACAGGGTCACGGAGGCGCCCGCCATGTCCAGCGAGGTCACATAGTTGCCGACGAGGGTACGGGCGACCGGGATCCGCCGCTCGGCCAGGACCCGGTGCACCTCACCGCAGAACCCGTAGAGTTCCAGCAGCGGCGTCGCTCCCATCCCGTTGACCAGTGCGAGCACCGGCTCCTCGGGCCGCAGGTCCTCCAACACCGCGTCGACGGCGAAGTCCGCGATCTCCCCGGAGGTCATCATCGGGCGCCGCTCCCGGCCCGGTTCCCCGTGGATGCCGATCCCCAGTTCGAGTTCACCCGCGGGCAGCTCGAACATCGGACCGCCCTTGGACGGGGTGCTGCACGGGCTGAGGGCCACCCCGAAGCTCCGCGAGGAGTCGGCCACCTGGCGCGCGACTGCCTCCACCCGCTCCAGCGGCGCCCCCTCGGCGGCGAGCGCCCCCGCGATCTTCTCCACGAACAGCGTGGCGCCCGTACCCCGGCGTCCGGCCGTGTGCGTACTGTCGGACACCGCCACATCGTCCTCGACCAGCACCTTCCCGATGCGGACCCCTTCGTCCTCGGCCAGCTCGGCGGCCATGTCGAAGTTCAGTACGTCGCCGGTGTAGTTCTTGACGACGAAGAGCACGCCCTCCCCGCTGTCCACGGCAGCGGCCGCGGCGACCATCTGGTCGGGGACGGGAGAGGTGAAGATCTCGCCGGGGCATGCGGCATCCAGCATCCCGGGCCCCACGAATCCGCCGTGCAGCGGTTCGTGTCCCGAACCGCCACCGGAGACCAGCGCGACCTTCCCCGCCACGGGTGCGTCCCGTCGCACGACCACCCGCCGGTCCACATCCACGGCCAGCTCGGGGTGGGCGGCGGCCATCCCGCGCAGTGCGTCGGGAACCACGGACTCGGGAACGTTGATGAGCATCCTCATGTGTGCCTCCACGCGAGTTCGGCAGCTGTCGCTTGTGCGGGCTTCGTTGCTGGTGACAGCAGGTTGTGCGGGATCGGGGGCGTCCTGGTCCCGGCGCTTCGCGGCACCGCGGGGCGCGGGTTTCCGGGGCCGGCGCCGAATTGCCGGCGAGGCTCGTCTCGGCGTATCAGTCGAACCTCTGATCGGTAACGTCCATCCCGGACAGTCTCTCGCGTTGATCGCGGGTCGTCACGTACCTGATGCGGTCGTGATGCCCGGGGTCCGTGATGCCTCCGGGCGGCCGGTGGATTGCTGAGGCGGGCCCACGCCGCTTGGTGGGCGGCGACGCGACGGGACCGGAGCTTTTCGGGAGCCGGCCGCGGGGACAGGGTGAAGCCCGCACCGCGGCACCAGGTCGCACCCATCTGACACCACGTGGGGACCGGGACCCCCGTCAGGGGGACGACGCGGTCGTCCGCGCGCCGTCCCGGCGATCAGGCATGTGGCACGCCGCCGTCCGACGCCAGGCGGTCGAGCCATTCGTGCAGCAGGCGCTGTTCGGCGTCGCTCAGGGAGCCGGTGTCGTCGGGGAGCGCGGCCCGCAGCGCGCGGGCTGCCGGGGCGGGTCCGGACTCCCCGGCCGGGACGGTCGGTTCGGTGCGGGTGACGGCGCCGATCATGGACTCGCGCAGGACGGTCAGCAGCGCCGGGCTGCGGCACTCCGCGGGGGTGGAGTTCCAGGTGGTGACCGCGCCCTGACCGGTCGCCCGGATGATCTGGGCGGCGAGCTCCTCGTCGACCCGCAGCCATCCTCCGGCCGCCAGCCGGCGCACCCGCCCGCGGAGGATCTCCAGGCCCGCGTGATGGGCCGCGTCCGATCCCCGGCTGGTGGCCCTGTTCATCACCGCGAACAGTTCGGGGTGCGAGACGCCGAACTCCACCACCACGTCCCAGCCGCGGCGCAGCTCCTCCACCGGGTCCTCCGGTGCGGGGTCGAGCTGCGCGCGCTTGCGCTCCAGGAACTGCGTGTAACCGTGCTCGGCGACCGCCTCCAGCAGCCCCTCCTTGTCGCCGAAGAGGCGGTAGATCGCCGGAGGCTGCATCCCGGCTGCGGTGGCGACCGCACGGGTGCTCACCGCTTCGGGTCCGCCGCTCTCCAGTAGTTCGACGGCCGCCTCGACGATGCGGCGGCGGGGACTGGTGGAGGTGTCGTGGCGCATGAATCGATGGTATCGAAAACTTGCTTCCACTGTTAGTTCCGGTGTTATCGTTCTCGCGATTCCATCGGAAACATCGGGAGACCCCACTCGTGATCATCGTGACCGGAGCCACCGGAAAGCTCGGCCGCCGCACCGTCGAGCGCCTCCTGGAGCGCGTCCCCGCCGCCCGTGTCGGCGTCAGTGTCCGCGACCCGCGCAAGGCCCATGACCTCGCCGAACGGGGCGTCCGCGTCCGGCGGGGCGACTTCGACGACCCTGCCTCGCTCGCGCACGCCTTCGAGGGAGCCGAGCAGCTGCTCCTCGTCTCCCTCGACCGCGCGGGCGAGGAGTGCGTCACCGGCCACCGTGCCGCCATCGACGCCGCCGTGCAGACCGGCGTCGGCCGCCTCCTGTACACCAGTCAGATGGGCGCCGCCCACGACTCCCTCTTCCAGCCCTGCCGCGACCACGCTCGGACGGAAGACCTCCTGCGGGCCACCGGCCTGCCCTGGACCGCACTGCGCAACGGCTTCTACGCCGCCAGCGCCCTGCACTTCCTCGAACCCGCCCGGCACACCGGGGACATCGCCCTCCCCGTCGACGGCCCCGTCGCCTGGACCGGCCACGACGACCTCGCCGAGGCCGCCGCGGCGATCCTCTCCGACGAGGGCCGCTTCGAGGGTCCGACCCCGCCGCTCACCGGCCCTGCGGCCCTGGACTTCGCCGCCGTCGGCGAGATCGCGGCCCAGATCACCGGACGGGCCTTCAGCCGAACCCCCGTCCCCGACAGCGCCTTCCGCGAGCAGTCACGGGCGCACGGCGCCCCCGCGCCCGTCGCCGACCTGATGCTGAGCATCTTCGCGGCGGCGCGGGAAGACGAGTTCACCGCAGTCGACCCGACGCTGGCCGAACTGATCGGCCGGGAGCCCACCTCCTTCCGCACCCTGCTGGAGCATGCCTGGAGCGCATAGATCCGACGGGGCGCGCCCGCCGCGGCACGCCCCGGGTCCCCTGCCCCGGCCGCTCCAGGTACGGGGCCTGTCTACCGGTCGTGCGCGGGGGAGTGGAGGCGGAAGAGGTAGGCGGTGGCCGGGTGGGAGTAGGCGGTTCCGCTGCCTGCGGCGTGGAGTTGTTCGCGGGTGGGGTGGGGCGGACGCTTGGGTTGCAGGCAGCGGTCGAGGTCGTCGGTGGTGAGGCGATGGCGGCCGGGGTCGCGGCCGGGGCCGAGGTGGAGGACGGCGGCGAGCCGGTAGCGGGGGTCGAGGTGGGCGAGACCGGCGTCGGCGTGGCTGTTGTTGGCCAGGAGCCAGCCCCCTGGGCGCAGGCAGCGGGTGGCGTGCTCGGAGACGGGGCCCGCGTACAGGGACAGCACCAGGTCCCATTCGGCTTCGGGCAGCTCCGCCAGGGTGCGGGTGTAGTCGCCGGGTACGAAGGTGATGCGGGGGTGTTCGGGGTACTCCTTGTGCCGGGCGGCGAGCGCGGTGGCATCGGAGCCCTGGAAGGCCCTGCGGGCGCGGGCGTCGGCGTCGAGGTAGGTGACGTCGGGCCAGACGGCGGAGGGGGCGAGGTCGAGGTAGCTGCCGGGGTAGAGGACGCGGCGGGCTCCGGTGTGGGCTGCAACGGCCCGGTAGAGGGAGGTGCGGTCGCCGAGGTGGTCGCGTCGGTCGAGGTAGGCGGTGAAGTTCTGCTCGGGCACGGGGTGTTCCTGTGGGGTGTCGGGGCCGTCAGGCCAGGTGGGCGAAGTGGATGGCGTCGGCGGCTGCGCTTCCGGCGGTGACGGCGGGGACGACTCCCTGTTCCCAGGTCCTGCCGGTCAGGTCGCCGGCGGCGTAGAGGCCGGGGATGCTGGTCCGGTGGCCGTCGTCCACGGTGACGCAGCCGCCGCTCAGGGCGAGGCCGTGCTCGGCTGCCAGGTGCTCGACGAGCGGGACCTGGCGCTGGGGCCGGGGCCACAGCAGGGTCTGGCGCTCCAGGAGGGTTCCGTCGGCCAGCTCAACGGCGTGCAGGTCGCCGTCGCTGTGGTGCAGGCGGGTGATCTCGCCCTGGACGAGGTCGCTGCCCTGCTCGCGAAGGGCCCGGCGCAGTTCTTCGGCGCCGGGCAGTGCGGGCGGGGCGACGGCGACGGTGTCGCCGGTCCAGGCGCGGAAGGCGGTGGCGGCCATGCGGAGGTAGCGGGGTTCGTCGGAGACCAGGGCCCAGGTGCGGTCGGCGTTCTCCTCGCCGATGCAGAACGGGCAGTGGATCACCGTGCGGCCCCAGCACGCGGCGAAGCCCTCCACGCCGTCGGGGTGCCGGTCGACGACGCCGGTGGCCAGGACGGCGTTCCGGGCCCAGGCGGTGGTCCCGTCGTCCGCGCGCACGGTGAATCCGTCGTCGCCCAGGGGGATGAGCTCGCTGACCGTGGCGGGGAGCCGCCGGGCCAGTCCGTATCGGTCCAGCTCTTCCCAGGCGCGGGAGCGCAGCTCGTCGGGGGTGGCACCCTCCATGCCGATCAGTCCGTGCACGCCGCGGGAGGCGGCGTTGCGAGGCGGGGCGGGGGACTCGACGACCAGGGTGCGGTGGCGGTAGCGGGTGAGGGTCTGCGCTGCGGTCAGACCTGCGGGGCCGCCGCCGATGATCACGGTGTCGTACTGGGCGCTGCGGTCGTGGTGCACGGGGTGCCTCCGGAAGAGCTTGACGGCGAATGACCGTTGGTCATACTACTGACCAACGGTCATTCAAGTGCTCTCATTCCCACCGGAGGAACTGTGACCCACGACACTCCTGCCACTGATCACGCCCACGGGCCCGGGGCCGCCGCCTACCCGGACCTCGCGTGGGACGACCTCTACACCGGGGACGGCAGCGACACCGCCGATCCCGACCCGATGCTCCTCGCCCCCGCCCGCGACCTCCCGCCGGGAAGGGCCCTGGACCTGGGCTGCGGGGCCGGCGGCAACGCCCTGGCGCTCGCCGAACGCGGCTGGCGCGTCACCGGTGTGGACCTCGCGCCCCGCGCCATCGCCTCCACCCGTGCCGGCGCCTGCGCCCGCGGCCTCGTGGACCGGATCGAACTCGCCGTCGCCGACAGCGCCACCTGGCGGCCCGGGACCGCCTACGACTTCGCCCTCAGCTCCTACGCGCTGCCGCCCCGCGGCCCAGGCCGCACCGCCACCCTGGCCACTCTGGCCGCCGCGCTCGCCCCGGACGGGATCCTGGCCCTCGGCGAATGGGACGAGGAGGTCTGCGACTGGGCCGAACCCGGCGATCTGGCCACCCTCGCCGAACTGACCGAAGCCTTCACCGGCCTCGGCCTGGAGATCGTGCGCGCCACCCGGCAGGCCGTACCGCGCATCCAGTACCCCGGCGAGGACCACGCGGTCATCGTCGTCGCCCGCAAACCCCGTGACACCCTGGGGGCCACCGGCTGACCGACCACGGGTCGGCAAGCCGGTTCACCTGACGACGAAGGAGGGACCGTGCCCGCGGACCAGTCCGCCCCCGCCCAGCCCGCCGGCCGCTTCCAGCCCCCGGACGTGCGCCGCCGGCAGATCCTCGACGCAACGGCCGCCCTGCTCCTTGACGACGGCTACGAGACGCTGACCGTCAGCAAGGTCGCCGCCCGCGCCGGGGTCGCCAAGGGCACGGTCTACCTCTACTTCGACTCCAAGCACGAACTCCTGGCAGCCCTCCAGGCCGAGATGTGGGACCGCATGCTCCAGCAACCCACCGCTCTCCTGGAACAGCCCGGCCTGACCTGGACCGAACGGCTCGACGGGCTCGTCGCCGCCTGGATCACAGCGGAACAGGACCACCACGAGCTCTACCACCGCCTCTTCCACGAACCCGGCGGCGCAGTCGGTGAGGAACCCATGACCGCGGCCCGCGACCTGCTCGTCAGCCTCCTCACGCAGGGCAGTGCGGCGGGCGAGTTCGACGTCCCCGACCCCGAACTCACCGCCGATTTCCTGACCCACGCCTACACCGGGCCCTGCCACCACACCGCGCCCGACACCGACATCACCGCCGCCGTGCAGAGGCTCTTCCGCCGCGTCGTCGCCGCCCGCCCGCCGGCCCCGCCGCGCTGAAGCGGATTCGCGGCGCAGGGGAACCGCTGCGCGATCGGGTGGTATCCGAACCGGCCGTGGCCCGCCGGTCACCGGACACCGGGCAGGGATTCGGTGCGGAATTCGCGCTTTCCGCGTGGAAGGCGGATCGAAAGCCCCGCATGCGCAAGCCGGCAGAAAAGGACGGGAAGGGGCGGGAAGGGGCGGGACGTCGCCCCGGGTGGTGAGGTGCACTTCCGTGCACCGGCCCCGAGTTCGATTCCCATTCCTTTTTCCGTGCCTGACGTTCACGCCGCTCACGTCCGGTCTTCACGATTTTGACCCGGTTGCCGGACCCCGGCTACGGTCGCTGGCGCGAAAAATCCAGCTGTCGATGAAGAGCGGAGCAGTCTCTCTCGTGTCACTTACCGACGCGTCGCCGTCCTCCTTGCCCAGTGGTGACATGCAACAGGCCATGACCGCCCCGGACTGGCTGCGCGACAACGTGGACACTCTCATCGGCGTGCCGTTGCGCATCCTGCTCATCGTCATAGGCATGGCAATCGTCCGCATGCTGGCCAAGAAGGGCATCAAGCATGTGGTGAAGCGCATCCTGGAGCCGTCCGAGGAGCGGGAGACCGGACCGCGCCCGTCCGGCCGGGGCCCGGCGGTGCTGCAGCGCGACCGGTCCCGGGCCCAGGAGCGGCGCGAGCAGCGGGCCAGGACCATCGGGTCGGTACTGAGCAGCATCGTCACCGTCGTCGTCGGCGTCATGGGCGCGGCGATGGTGCTCGACCAGGTCGGCATCGCGCTCGGCCCGCTGCTGGCCAGTGCCGGTGTGGTGGGTCTGGCCATCGGTTTCGGCGCGCAGAGCCTGGTGGCCGACTACCTGTCCGGCATGCTCATCATGCTGGAGGACCAGTACGGAGTGGGCGACTCGGTGGACCTGGGCGAGGCCATCGGTGAGGTCGAGCACGTCGGCCTGCGGCTCACCCAGATCCGCGACCTCAACGGCGGCCTGTGGCACATCCGCAACGGTGAGATCCTGCGGGTCCGCAACGACAGCCAGGAGTGGGCCCGCGCGGTCCTGGACGTCTCCGTGGCCTACGAGTCCAACCTCGACACCGTCTGCGGCGTCCTGGAGGCGGCCGGTCGGGAGATGCGGGAGGACCCCCGCTTCGAGGGCATGCTCCTGGAGGACCCGTCCGTCTGGGGTGTGCAGTCCCTGGACGCCGACGGTGTGCTCGTGCGCATCGCCGTCAAGACGGCCCCGCTCAAGCAGTGGGGCGTCACCCGCGAGCTGCGCCGCCGGGTCAAGGAGGCGCTGGAGGCCGCCGGGGTCGACATCCCCTTTCCGCAGCGGACCGTGTGGGTGCGCGGCGACAACGACGGCGCCGCCGAGTCCGCTTCCGTGCCCGCTCCTCGCTGACCCCACGGTCCGGTATCGGCCGCCGCACGCAGCCGGTACCGGGCCGCAGGAAGCCTCGGGAGCGATTCCCGAACGCCCGAATGCGGGCAGGGTCGAAGCACGACCGATGTGCCCCGCTCTGCCCGGCGGAAGAGTTCCTGTGTGGCTACCTGCCCCGCGGACAGTCGGTCCGGGAGGCGTCGGTGCGCCGGAATCCCGGGTATGACTCCCGGCCGGGCGCGATTGTCGTGGACGGAATGAGCGGCAGATATCCGACGCTGCCCGGGCCTTTCGGGGAATCGGGGGACGGATTCCCCGCCCGGGGCCTCGTGTCGGCCTGCCCGTTCGCCGCCTCAGAAGACCTTCGGTGCTCTCCGGTCGGCCGCTGCGGCAGCGCGAGGAAGCGCCCCGACATCCGGGCGCCCGGTGTTCTCATGGAATCCGGCGAGGACGTCGACTACCCGCCCGGCCCCGCGCTCCCCGCGCCGGGCGTGCTGCCGGGCCCGGGCTCCTCCCGGCCGTGGGGCGGCGGCCCGGGTGCGGCGCGGCCGAGGCGGGCGGCGAAGTTCCGCAGCGCGGTGCGGAAGTCCTCGGGCTCCTCGACGGTGAAGTCGGCGTCGAGGAAGGCGAGTCCGGGCAGCAGCCATTGCCAGGAGTCGAGGGCGAGTTCGGCGCGGGTGGCACCCCCGGCGAGCGCGCTGAGCACGACGTCCTGGCGGTGGAACGCGTCGGCCACCGCCGGTACCGGAGCCTCGACGGTCAGCACCACGCGCCGCCGGTGCCGGTTGATGCCCGCACGGAGCCGGTCGATGCCCGTCCCGGCCGGCAGCGGGCGGGGGGAGAAGGTCCGGCCGGTCACCCGGAGTTCGGTGAGCCGGTCGAGGCGGAAGGTCCGCCAGTCTCGCTTGTCGACATCCCACCCCAGCAGATACCAGCGCTGGTGCAGGTGGAGGTGACGGTGCGGCTCGACCAGGCGCGTGGTGGCCGCTCCGCCCGCCCCCGCATAGCGGAAGGCGACCGCGCGCTCCTGCGCGATTGCCTCGGCGATCCTGCTGACCGTCTCCGCGCTGGTGCTCGGCGCGGGAGTGGGCGCGGTCTCCAGGCTCGCGCGCAGCGCCGCCGCGCGGGGGCGCAGCCGCTTGGGCAGGTACTGGTCCACCTTTCCGTAGGCGCGGACTGCGGCCTGGTCGATGCTGCCCTCGCTCGCGCTGCCGGTCGAGCCGAGGGCCGCCAGGCCCAGCAGGGTGGCGACGGCCTCGTCGTCGTCGAGCAGCAGCGGAGGCATGGCCCGCCCGGCCGCGAGCCGGTAGTGGCCGCCCGGGCCCGGCCGGGTCTCGACCGGATACCCGTAACCGCGGAGGCGGCCGATGTCGCGCCGCAGGGTGCGCGGCGGGACGTCCAGCCGCGCCGACAGTTCCGCACCGCTGAAGCTCCGGCCCGACTGCAGGACCGCGAGCAGCGCGAGGACCCGGTGCATGACGTCGGCCACGGCGGCAGTCTCGCAGAATTCGCGGCCGGATCCCGGCCGCATCCTGTCCTAGGGTCCCGCTCATGACGCAGAACGCCATCCGGATCCGCGGAGCCCGTACCCACAACCTGCGGAACCTCGACATCGACGTGCCCCGCGGGCAGCTCGTGGTCTTCGCGGGGGTGTCGGGTTCGGGCAAGTCGTCGCTGGTGTTCGACACCCTCGCGGCAGAGGCCGGATACCAGCTCAACGAGACCTACCCGCCCTACACCCGCAGCCGCCTGCCGAAGTGGCACCGTCCCGAGGTCGCGCACATCGAGGGGCTGTCGCCCGTCGTGGTGATCGACCAGCGGCGGCTGGGCGGGAACGCCCGCTCCACGGTCGGCACGGTCACCGACATCTGGACCTTTCTGCGTCTGCTGTTCTCGCGGACGAGCACACCGCACGTCGGCGAGTCCTCCGCCTTCTCCTTCAACGACCCGGCCGGGATGTGCCCCACCTGCTCCGGCCTGGGGGACGTCGTGGCCAGCGCCGTCGACCGGTTCGTGGATCCGGACCGGTCGCTGCGCGGGGGCGCCGTGCTGCTGCCCGGATTCGCCCCCGGCGGATACTGGTACTCCCACTTCGCCGACATCGGGGTGTTCCCCCTCGATACGCCGCTGCGCCACTGGGACCGGGAGGCGCGGGACGCGCTGCTGTACGGCACGGCGGCCGCGGGCCCGCCCGCCGACCGGCTGCCCGAGGGTTACGAGGGCGTGGTGCAGCGCTTCGAGCGGATCCATCTGCGCGGCTCCGAGGAGATGTCCGAGCGCAAGAAGCAGACGCTCGCCCGGTTCACCCGCTCCGAGGCGTGTCCGGACTGCCGCGGCGACCGGCTGTGCGAGGCGAGCCGGTCGGCCACGGTGCTCGGCCGCACCATCGGGGAGATGGCCCGGATGGAGGTCGCCGAACTCGCGGAGCTGGTGGGAGAGGTGACCGAGGCGTGGGTGGCACCGGTCGTCTCCGCCCTCACCGACCGGCTCCGGGCGATGGTCGCCATCGGCCTCGGCTATCTGCATCTGGGCCGCGGCACCGCGACGCTCTCCGGGGGCGAGGCCCAGCGGATCAAGACCCTCAGGCACCTGGGCAGCAGCCTCACCGAGATGATCTACGTCTTCGACGAGCCGACCGTCGGGCTGCACCCCCACGACGTCTCCGCCATGACCGGGCTGCTCCGGCGGCTGCGGGACAAGGGCAACTGCGTCCTGGTCGTCGAGCACGACCCCGCGGTCATGGCCGTGGCCGACCAGGTCGTCGAGATCGGTCCTGGCGCGGGGGAGCGGGGCGGGACACTCGTGCACCAGGGCGGCTTCGAGGAGCTGCGCCGGGCCGGTACCGCGACGGCGGCCGCACTGGCGCGGCGCCGGCCGGTCAAGGACGCGCCGCGGACGCCGCGCGGTCACCTCACGGTGGCCGGCGCCTCGCGCAACAACCTCCGCCATGTGACGGCGGACATCCCCACCGGCGTGCTGACGGTGCTCACCGGCGTGGCGGGTTCGGGGAAGACCAGCTTCGCGGACGAACTCGTCGCCCAGCACGACGCCGTCGTGATCGACCAGCGGCCGGTCGTCGGCAACCGGCGCTCCACGCCCCTCACCTACACCGGGATCGCCACCGCCGTCCGTACGCTCTTCGCCCGCCGCAACGGGGTCGACGCAGCGCTGTTCAGCTCCAACTCCCGAGGCGGCTGCCCCGGCTGCAACGGCCTGGGGACCGTCTCCAGCGACCTCGCCTTCCTGGAGGACCAGGAGACGGTCTGCGAGATCTGCGAAGGGCGCCGGTTCACGCCCGAGGCGCTGGCGTACACGGTCGACGGCCTGACCATCGCCGACATCGGTGACCTCACGGTCCACGAGGCCGTCGAACGGCTCCAGGACCGCGCGATCGCAAGGGCCCTGCGCCATCTCGACGATGTCGGACTGGGATATCTGCGGCTCGGCCAGCCGCTGACGACCCTCTCGGGCGGCGAGTGCCAGCGGGTGAAGATCGCCAAGGAGCTCCGGGACGCCGCCGGACCGGCCCTCTATGTCCTCGACGAGCCCACCACCGGACTGCATCTGCGGGACATCGACACCTTGCTGGCCCTCCTCGACGACCTGGTGGACCAGGGGCACACCGTCGTACTGATCGAGCACAACCTCGATGTCGTCCGGCGTGCCGACTGGCTGATCGATCTCGGTCCCGGCCCCGGACGGCACGGCGGGCGGCTCCTCTACCAGGGGCCGGTCGCCGGGATCACCGGCACCGCCACCGCCGAGGCGCTGCGCGAGGACGACCGTGCCCCCGTGCCCTCGTCCAGCGGAACCGGTCCGGCGGCCGGCTGACGAGCGTGCGGCGGTGTGGCCTCCGCGCCGTCCAGGGCAGCGGCGGGCACCGCCCGGCACCGGCGGCGTGCCTGTCGCGGCACCGGACCGGCACCGGACACCGCTCGGGCGCCCGGGTCCGGGAGCCGGCCGGGAGGGTGCCGGTCCGCCCTTCGGACGCGCTCCTGTCAGGCGCCGACGTAGTCCGCGAGGTGCTCACCGGTGAGTGTGGAGCGCGCGGCGACCAGGTCGGCGGGCGTGCCTTCGAAGACGATCCGGCCGCCGTCGTGGCCGGCTCCCGGACCCAGGTCGATGATCCAGTCGGCGTGCGCCATCACCGCCTGGTGGTGCTCGACGACGACGACCGAGGTGCCGGAGTCCACGAGCCGGTCGAGCAGGCCCAGCAACTGCTCGACATCGGCGGGGTGCAGCCCGGCGGTCGGCTCGTCCAGGACGTAGACGCCGTCCTTGCCGGCCATCCGGGTCGCCAGTTTCAGCCGCTGCAACTCGCCGCCGGACAGTGTGGTCAGCGGCTGGCCCAGCCGGAGGTAGTCGAGCCCGACATCGGCGAGGCGCTCCAGGACGCGGTGCGCGGCCGGGGTACGGGCCTCCCCGGCCGCGAAGAACTCCGCGGCGTCGGCCACCGGCATCGCCAGTACCTCGCTGATGTTGCGGCCGCCGAGCCGGTACTCCAGCACCTCCGGCTGGAACCGCTTCCCGTCGCACTCCTCGCAGGTCGTGGCGGTGCCGGCCATCATCGCCAGGTCGGTGTAGACGACCCCGGTCCCCTTGCAGTCCGGGCAGGCGCCCGCGGAGTTGGCGCTGAAGAGGGCCGGTTTGACGCCGTTGGCCTTGGCGAACGCCTTGCGGACCGGGTCCAGCAGCCCGCTGAAGGTCGCCGGGTTGCTCCGCCGCGACCCGCGGACGGCGCCCTGGTCGATGGCGACCACTTCGGTTCCGGCCGCGGCGGCCTGCCGGGGCAGTGCGCCGTGGACGAGCGAGCTCTTGCCGGAACCGGCGACGCCGGTGACCACGGTCAGCACCCCGAGGGGGATGTCGACGTCGACGTCCCGCAGGTTGTGCGTCCCGGCGCCGCGGATCTCCAGCGCGCCGGCCGGGCTGCGCGGGGTCTCCTTGAGCCGTGCGCGGTCGTCGAGATGGCGCCCGGTGAGCGTGCCGCCCGCGCGCAGGCCCTCGACGGTGCCCTCGAAGCAGACGGTGCCTCCGGCGGTGCCGGCGCCGGGGCCGAGGTCGACGACGTGGTCGGCGACCGCGATCGTCTGCGGTTCGTGCTCCACGACGAGCACGGTGTTGCCCTTGTCCCGCAGCCGCAGCAGCAGGTCGTTCATCCGCCCGATGTCGTGGGGGTGCAGGCCGGCGGTGGGCTCGTCGAAGATGTAGGTGGCGTCGGTGAGCGAGGAGCCCAGTTGGCGCACCATCTTGACGCGCTGTGCCTCACCGCCCGAGAGGGTGCCCGAGGGCCGGTCGAGGGAGAGGTAGCCGAGGCCGATCTCGACGAACGAGTCGAGCGTCCTGCCCAGCGTGCCCAGCAGCGGGGCCACCGACGGTTCGGTCACCCCGCGGACCCAGGCGGCCAGGTCGCTGATCTGCATCGCGCAGGCGTCGGCGATGCTGATCCCGCCGATCCGCGAGGAGCGGGCCGCCTCGGACAGCCGGGTGCCGTCGCACTCAGGGCAGGTGGTGAAGGTGACCGCGCGGTCCACGAACTCCCGGATGTGCGGCTGCAGGGCCTCCTTGTCCTTGGCCAGGAAGGATTTCCGGATCTTGGGGAGCAGGCCCTCGTAGGTGAGGTTCACCCCCTCGACCTTCACCTTGGTCGGCTCCCGGTGGAGGAAGTCCCGCATCTCCTGCTCGGTGTAGTCGCGGATCGGCTTGTCCGGGTCGAGGAAGCCCGACTCGGCGTAGACCCGCACGGTCCAGAAGCTGTCCGACTTCCAGCCGGGGATGGTGAACGCGCCCTCGGCCAGGGACTTGGAGTCGTCGTAGAGCTGGGTGAGGTCGATGTCGGAGACCGCGCCGCGACCCTCGCAGCGGGTGCACATGCCGCCGGTGCGGGAGAAGGTCTGCTTGACCGTTTTGTTCCTGCCGGGGCCGCGCTCGACGGTGAGCGCGCCGCTGGCCCGGACCGAGGGGACGTTGAAGGCGAACGCGTTGGGGGAGCCGATGTGCGGCTGCCCGAGCCTGCTGAAGAGGATGCGCAGCATCGCGTTGGCGTCGGTGGCGGTGCCGACCGTGGAGCGGGGGTCGGCGCCCATCCGCTGCTGGTCGACGATGATCGCGGTGGTCAGTCCGTCGAGGACGTCCACCTCGGGCCGCGCCTGGTTCGGCATGAAGCCCTGCACGAAGGCGCTGTAGGTCTCGTTGATCAGCCGCTGCGACTCCGCGGCGATGGTGTGGAACACCAGTGAGCTCTTGCCGGAGCCGGAGACGCCGGTGAACACCGTCAGCCGCCGCTTCGGCAGCTCGATGCTGACGTCCCTGAGGTTGTTCTCGCGCGCCCCGTGCACGCGGATCAGGTCGTGGCTGTCGGCGGCGTGCCGCGCGGGCGACTGCCCGTCCGCTTCACCGGTCCTGTTCATCCTGTCTCCCGTTCTTCACGCGGTGCCCTGCGGCCCGCGGCTTCCTCGCCCGGTGCGGTCGGACCGGCGCGGTGACTCCCGGCCGGTCCGGTGTCACCGCCGCGCGCCGGCCGGGTGCCGCCCGCGGCCGGCGCGCGGCTCAGCGCACTTCCCTGATGCGGATCTGGTTGCCCGCCGGATCGCGGAAGGCGCAGTCGCGGACGCCGTAGGGCTGTTCGGTCGGCTCCTGGACGACCTCGGCGTCGCCTTCCTGCAGCTTCTGGAAGGTGCCGTCCAGGTCCCGGGTGGCCAGCAGGATCCAGCCGTAGGTGCCCTTGGCCATCATCTCGGCGATGGTGCGGCGCTCGTCGTCGGTGATGCCGGGGTCGGCGGCCGGAGGTGCCAGGAGGATGGAGGTGCCCGGCTGGTCGGCGGGTCCGACGGTGATCCAGCGCATCGTCCCGGAGCCCACGTCGGTGCGGACCTCGAAGCCGAGGGTGTCGCGGTAGAAGGCCAGCGAGGCGTCCGGATCGTCGTGCGGGAGAACGGTGGTGTGAATGCTGATGTCCATGGGGCTCACGCTAGCCGCGGCCCGTGGGCGGTGCTTCTCGATTCCTGACCTGTTGGTTCCCCGGCCGGACGGCTCTCCGGTTGGTTCCTGACCGGCCTGGTCACCTGCTTGGCGACGCACGGCGGCAGCCCCGCCGGATCGTCCGCGGTGCGCCGGCGGTAGGTGCTGGGCGGCATGCCGACCAGTTCGGTGAAGCGGGTACTGAAGGTGCCCAGCGACGAGCAGCCGACGGCGAAGCAGACCTCGGTGACGCTGAGGTCTCCGCGCCGCAACAGCGCCATCGCGCGTTCGATACGCCGTGTCATCAGGTAGGAGTACGGGGACTCGCCGTAGGCCTGCCGGAACTGGCGGCTGAGGTGTCCGGCCGACATGTTCACGCCACGGGCGAGGGCCTCGACGTCCAGCGGTTGCGCGTACTCCCGGTCGATCCGGTCGCGCACCCGGCGCAGCCGTGCCAGGTCGCGCAGCTGCTGGGCCGAGGTCGTTCTGTTCACCACACGGGTGATGGTAGCCCGCGGAGCTGCCGCGGCCCGGTGCGCCGGGCGGCGCGAGTGACCGCGGGCGGCGGCGGAACCGCGGGACGCCGGCCTGTCGCGGACGTGCTGCCCGGCCCTATAGCATCACCAGCCATGCCGAACGCTGACGAGCTGCTCGTCGACATCGCCGCCACGGTGGAGTCGGAGCAGACCAACCAGATGTCCCTCACCGTCGTGGTCCACGGAGCCGTCATCACCGGGCGGCTGGCCCCCGAGTCGGTGTGGAGGCAGCGAGTGGCCGAGGTCCTGCGGGATTCCGACCGGCTCGGCCCGTTCGCGGGCTCCTTCGTCCCGGTTCTTGAGGACGCCGCGACCACCGAGGCCGAGGCGCCCTCCTACCTGCACTTCCATGTCGCCCGGATCCTGCAGGGCTCGGTGGGCATCCCCGAGACGGGCGGAATGTACCGGATCGCCATCCGGGACGTGAGCGCCTGGACGGTGGGGGAGCTGCGGTACTCCGACCAGTGAGCGGAGCGCCCGGCGGGGAGGTCCGCGGAGGCGTCAGCGGGGCTTGCGGGCCAGGGCGCCGTACATGGCGATGTCCTCGTCCCGTACCTGCTCGTCCTCCGCGTCGGGCCGCCACTTGTGGACCTGCACCAGACCGGGCGCCACGAGGTCGAGCCCGGTGAAGAAGGCGGTCGCCTCCGGGTGGGTGCGCAGGGCCATCGGCATCCCCTCCGACGCGTACTGCTCCGCGACCCGGCCCACCTCCTGCGGCGCGAAGTCCGCGGTGCCGATGGTCGCGGCCAGGTAGCTGCCGGGCGGCAGCGGGTCCAGCAGCCTGCGCAGCAGCCCGTGGTCGTCGTCGGAGGGGTGGATGAAGTGCAGCATCCCGATGACCAGCAGTGCGATCGGCTCGCCGAGGTCCAGCGTCGCGCGGAACTCGGGCGAGCCGAGGATCGCGTCCGGGTCCCGCATGTCCGCGTGGACGTAGGTGGTGCGACCCTGGGGGGTGCTGGTGAGCAGCGCCTGCGCGTAGTTCAGCACGATCGGGTCGTTGTCGACGTAGACGACCCGGGCGCCCGGCTCGACCGCTTGGACGACCTCGTGCAGGTTGGGCGAGGTGGGCAGCCCGGTGCCGATGTCCAGGAACTGCCGGATCCCGCACTCGCGTGCCAGGTAGCGGCTCGCCCGGAGCATGAACGCCCGGTTGGCCCGCATGTGGACCGGCAGTGCGGGCCAGACCTCGATCATGGCCTCACCGGCGGCCACATCCGCCTCGTAGTGGTTCTTGCCGCCCAGGATGTAGTCGTAGACCCGTGCCGAATGTGCCGTGCCCGTGTTGAGCGGCCGCTGTCCGTCCCCGGTTTCCGTCATTGGTGCGCCCCAGATATTCCGCCCCGGTGGTCTGCCGGGGCAACGATCTCGTGGGTGCCACTCTACGGCCGTTCACGGGGCGCCCGGTGCGCCGAGGGCGGCTCCGGGCGGTCGGCTCCGGCCGTCAACCGCCCTGTGCGCGGGCCGGGTTGCCGCGGAGCGCGGGTGGTGTCCGGTTCGGGCGGGCGGCGCGCCGCCCTCGCCCGGGGCCGGTGCCCGCGCCCGGAACACCTCCCCGGCCTGCCGTCAGGACGACGGGAGGCGGCCGCCCGAGCGGGCGGCCGCCCGGTGTGCGGGGGGCGAACCCCGCGGGGGACGACCCGCCGTCAGAGGCCCTTGGCCTTGTCGAAGAACTCCTCGAAGGTCAGGACGCCGTCACCGTTGGCGTCCCGGGTGTTCACGATGGCCTCCGCAAGGCCCACGGTGTAGTGCAGGTCTCCCAGCTCCACCATCGCCTGCTGGAACTCGACCGGGGTGACGAACCCGTCGCCGTTCCGGTCGAACTTGTCAAAGGTCTTGCGTGCGTCCTCTATACCGGCCACGAGAGCCCCTACCTCCGAGTGAGTGTATCGACCACGTGCCCGTCGGCACGTGCCCCGCCACGCTATCCCCGCCGTGCGCACGGGCCTCGGCCGCCCCTGCTCCGCACCCCGGTACGTGTACGCCCCCGCTGGCCGTGGTAAGCCGAGAGGGCCGCGGGCCGAACGCCCGGCGGTTCCGGGACGGACCCGGACGGTACGACGAAAGGGCGGACACAGCGTGCCTGTCGAAGGTGAGTACGCGCCGAGCCCCGAGCAGTGGGTGCGCGACCAGGTGGACCTGTACGAGCGCTCCGGCGGCCGGGAGGGCGCCACGATACGGGGCATGCCCGTCATCGTCCTCACCACCAGGGGGGCGAAGAGCGGCAAGGTCCGCAAGACGCCGCTGATGCGGGTGGAGCACGAGGGGCGGTACGCGGCGGTGGCGTCGCTGGGCGGGGCGCCCTCGCACCCGGTCTGGTACCGCAACGTGCTCGCCGACCCGCGGGTCGAGCTCCAGGACGGCCCGGTGCGGCGGGACATGACGGCGCGTGAGGTCACCGGTGAGGAGAAGGCCGTGTGGTGGGCGCGTGCCGTGGAGGCGTACCCCGACTACGCCGACTACCAGCGCAGGACCGACCGGGAGATCCCGGTCCTCGTCCTGGAACCCGCCCCCGAAGGGCACTGACCCCCGCCGCACACCCGGCGGACGACGCGGGGGAGAAGGAGGCCAGGAGGCCATGGAAGAACAGCACGGCCCGGCAGGCGTGCGCGTGCCGGACTCCCGGCTGGCCGCGGAGGCCACCGAACTGGTGCGCGACACCAGCAGCGACCTGATCTACGACCACTCGCGGCGGGTGTACTTCTTCGGCAGCCTCCTGGGGGGCGTGCGCGGGATCGGCCACGACGCGGAACTCCTCTACATCGCGGCGCTCTTCCACGATGTCGGTCTCGGCGAGCCCTTCCACGACAGCGGACGGCGCTTCGAGGTGGACGGCGCCCAGGAGGCCCGCCGCTTCCTGACGGGCCGCCAGGTCCCCGAGGACCGCATCCGGCGGGTGTGGACCGCCGTGGCCCTGCACACGACGCCCGGCATCCCGGAGTTCATGGAGCCCGAGGTGGCGCTGGTGGCCGCCGGGGTGGAGTACGACGTGCTCGGCTCCGGGTACGGCGAGATCTCCGCCGCGGATCGCGAGGCCGTGGTCGCCGCGCACCCGCGCCCGGCGTTCAAACAGGGCATTCTGCGGGCGTTCGCGGACGGTGTGCAGCCGAAGCCGGAGACGACGTTCGGCAACGTCAAGGCGGACGTCCTCGCCCACTACGACCCGCACTTCCGGCGCGGCGACTTCGTTCGCGCCGTCCTGGAGTCACCCTGGCCGGAGTGAGCGCGGCCCATGCCGCCGCCTGCCGCGGGTCACGCCCGCAGCGCGCTCTCCCACGCCGCACCGGCGGCTTCGCACGCCCGGTCCCCGGCATCCGCTGCGCCCGGCACACCGAGTACGGCCAAGCCGCCGGCCAGCGCCGTCAGCGCGTCCTGCACGACCGCGCGGTCGGCCGAGCGCCCGTAGTGGTTGACACGCAGCACCTCGGCGGCCAGAGCGCCGCCCGCGGCCTGCAGCGGTACCACCGGGTCAGCGGTGAGCGCCGCGGCGACCACCTCGCGTGCGTCCACGTCGTCCGCCGGAACGCGGAGCGTCGTCGCGGCCGGGGCGGCGTCCTGGTCCCGTGTCACATACGCGGCCAGCCCCGGCAGTTCCCGCACACCGGCGCGTGTCGCGGCCGACGCCGCCCGGTGCCGGGCGATCGAGGAGTCCAGGCCCTCCTCGAGCACGCGGTCGACGGCCGCTTCCAGGGCCAGCATCTCCAACTGCGCCGGGGCGTGCGGCAGTGCCTTCCGGCCGCCGTCCAGCCACCGCTCCTTCCAGTCCAGCAGCGACAGATAGGAGCGGCGGGGTGCGCTCTCGTTCGCGGCGATCCGGTCCCACGCGCGGGCGCTCACCGACACGGCGGACACCCCGGCCGGGCCGGCCAGCGCCTTCTGGCCGCCGATGACGCACAGGTCCACGCCCCAGGCGTCGGTCAGCAGCGGCTCGGCTCCCACCGAGGCGACCGCGTCCAGCATCAGCAGCGCCCCGTGCTCGCGCACGACGGCGCCGATCTCGGCGACCGGGTTGGTGTTGCCGGTCGCCGCCTCCGCGTGGACCAGGCTCACCAGGCCGGTCTCCGGGTGCTCGCGCAGCGCCCTGGCCACCTCGTCCGCGCCGACGGCGCCGGTGAACGGCGCGGTCAGGGTGACGACCTCCGCGCCGCACGACCGCAGCCAGCCGCCGAACGTCTCGCCGTAGGGCCCGGTGACCACGTTCAGCGCCGTACTGCCGTGCGGCGCCGCCGCACGGATGCACGCCTCCAGCGGGAGCAGCGCCTCCCCCTGCATCGCCACGACGTCGCACCGGGTCCGCAGCAACGAGGCCACCTTGTCCTCGACGGCGGCGAAGCGCTCCGCGCTCAGCGGCGGCAGATCCAGCAGGGACGGGTGCTCGGGGTTCGCGGGCACGGTCGCCTTCCAGCCATGACGGGCCGCATCCGGTCACGGCCCTGCTTCCGTCCGAGCCTACGTCCGTCGCGGGGCGGACCCCCTTCCGGCCCCGGTGCCCGCCGCGCTGGGTCGGCGCGCTACTCCGTGGGGCTGACGAGGAGCAGCGCCACGTCGTCGTGGTTCTCGGGGTTGCGCAGCGCTTCGAGGAGGAGGTCGCAGGTCTGCTCCAGGGAGTCGCCGGCCCCGGCGACCGGGCGCAGCAGGCCCAGCAGCACCTCCAGCCGGTCCTCGATGTCGTCGTGCCGCGTCTCGATCAGGCCGTCGGTGTAGAGCACGAGCAAGTCGCCCGGGTACAGGTCGACGGAGACCGTGCTGTGGGTGCCGCCGCCGATGCCCAGCGGGGTTCCGGGCTCCACCTCCACCAGCCGCGGCTCGCCCCGCGCCGGGACCAGCACGGGCGGCAGGTGCCCCGCCGACGCGATCCGGCAGCGGTTGTCGCGCGGATCGTAGACGGCGTAGAGGCAGGTGGCGAAGTACGGATCGAGGCCGGTGGTGATCTGGTCGAGGTGGTGGAGCACCTCGGTCGGCTGCAGCGCCAGCCGGGCGAGGGTCTGCGTCGCGGTGCGCAGCCGGCCCATGGTGGCGGCGGCGTTGATCCCGCTGCCCATCACATCGCCGACCACCAGCGCGGTGCGGTCCTCCGCCAGTTCGAGGATGTCGAACCAGTCGCCCCCGATCTCGCTGTGCGCTCCGGCCGGCTGGTACCGGGAGGCGATCCGCAGCCGGGTGGAGGCGGTGGCGGGCGTCGGCAGCAGGCTGCGCTGCAGCATCAGGGCGATACTGCGCTGCTGCCGGTAGAGGCGGGCGTTGTCGATGCAGACGGCGGCCCGCCCGGCCAGTTCGCAGGCCAGGATCGTGTCGTCGTGGTCGAAGGGCTTCGGGTTGCGGGTGCGCTTGAGATCGAGCGCCCCCAGCACCTCGCCGCGGGCGATCAGCGGAACCGCGAGATAGGAGTGGACGCCCGCCTTGGCGAGGAGCCCGGCGGCGTGCTCGTCGCGGGCGATCCTGCTCAGATCCTCCTCCTGGACGGCCGGTACGGCGACCGGCTGCCCCGTGGCGACGCAGCGGGTCACGAGCCGTTCGGCGCCGTACCGCGCCACCTGCCCGGTCGGGTCGGCCGCCTCGACCGCGACCGTGGGGTAGCCGGCGACCAGCGCGAGGGCGCGGAAGGTGGCGGTCCCCTCCGCGGAGATGCCCGCGGGCCGGTCCCGTACGGCCGCGTCCAGTACGTCGACGGCGGCGACGTCGGCCAGTTCGGGGACGGTGATCTCGGCGAGTTCGCGCGCCGTCTGCTCCAGGTCGAGCGTGGTACCGATCCGTACGGACGCCTCGGCCAGGTGCGAGAGGCGCTCCCGGGCCAGCTCGGCCTGGAGCGCGGCCTGGTGCCGGGCGGTGATGTCGGTGACGGAGATGGAGAGGCCCAGCGGGCGCCCGCCGGAGTCGTCGAGCCGGTAGACGGAGACGGACCAGGCGTGGCCGCGTCCCCCCGGGGTCTCGCTGCCCAGCACTTCCCGGTCGATGACCGGCTCGCCCGTCTCCAGGACCCGGCGCAGCACCGTGTCCGCTTCCCGCGCGTGGGTCGGGGGCAGGACGTCGCGCACCGTCCTGCCCAGGTGCCCCTCCTCGTCGACCCCGTCGAGGCGGGTGAGGGCGGGGTTGACCGAGACATAGCGCAGGTCGGTGTCCATGACCGCGATGCCCATCGGGGACTGCCGGATGAGCAGCGTGGAGAAGGCCAGGTCGCGCTCGACCTCGCGGAGCGCGGCCCGGTCCGTGACCAGCGCCAGCGCGTAGCGGGCGCCCTGGTCGTCGTGCAGCCGCATGTTGCGGAACTCCAGCTGGCGAGTCCGGCCGTCCTTGCAGACGACGGGGAAGACGCCCGCCCAGCTCCTGCCCTCCCGGATCACCTCGTCGAAGAGGCGGAGGACGAGCGCGTTGCTCTGCTCCGGCACCAGCAGCGGAGCCGCGTACCGCCCCAGAGCCTCCGCCGCCGAGTATCCGAACAACTGCTCCGCCTGCGGGCTCCACAGGACGATGCGCCCCTGCGCGTCCAGCAGCACGGCGCCGACCGCCAGCACATCCAGGAGCCCACCGGGCGGGGAGAGGCTGACCCCCGGCACCCCGCCGGTGTCACCCTCGGGCGGCTCCTCGCGGTTCGTCACGACGCCGGCTACCTCCCTGGACGGGGCCGTACCCTCCCATCCTCCCTCCTGGACCGCCGTCGTGCCCCCCGGCGGGGCCGGGATTCCGCCGCCGGGCGCGGTCAGCCCCGGGCCGCGCCCGGGCCCGGTGCCGGTGCGCCGTCCGAGGTCCGGGGAGGCTCGAAGTGCCGGCGCGCGCGGTCATGGGCCGCGACCGGTGCGCCGAGCGCGTCCAGGCCCAGCAGGGCGGCCCCGAGCACCGGGCGGGCCCGCACGACACGGGGGAGGGCACGCGGGGCACGCTCCGCCAGCAGCCGGGTGACCCGGTCGTCCAGCAGGGCGTGGCCCGCGGCGAGGACGCCCCCGCCGAGCAGTACCGGGACCTCCTCCGCCAGCAGGTCCAGCGTGCGCAGGGCCACCACCGCCATCGTGACCACTTCTTCGGCCATTCGTGCGACCAGCCCGTCCGCGACGGCGTCCCCCCGGTCGGCCGCCGCGAAGAGCACCGGTACCAGTTCCAGCCGCCGCTCCCAGGGGATGCGCCCCAGATGCACGGCCTCGATCAGCGCGTACACCGACTCCAGACCGAAGTGCGCGGGCAGGGCCGTACGCAGCAGGGTGGGCTCACCCCGGCCGTCCTCGGCGCGCGCTGCGTGCCACAGCGCCTCCTCGCCCAGCCCTCCGCCGCCGCCCCAGTCCCCGGAGAGCCGACCGAGGGCGGGGAAGCGCGCGGTGCGCCCGTCGGACCGGACGCCGACGCAGTTGATCCCGGCGCCGCACACCACGGCCACCCCGCGCGGTGCCGCCTCGCCGTCGCCGTCCTGCGCGGTGAGTCCGGCGCGCAGCACGGCGAACGTGTCGTTGTGCACGGTCACCCGCCGCCCCCAGCCGCGCGCGGTGAGCGCCGCGGTCAGGGCCTCCTCCTCGACGGGCAGGTCGGCGTTGGCCAGGCAGGCCGTCACCTGACGCACGGGGGCGGCCGCGCCGCCCGGCCCGCCCGCGGCGTGCGCCCGGTCGACGGCCTCGGCGAGGACGTCCACGGCGGCGTCGACCCCCACGGCGGGCGGGCGGAAGCCGCCGCCGCGCGCGGTGCCCAGCACGCTGCCGTCGGCACCGAGCAGTGCCACGTCGGTCTTGCTGTTGCCCGCGTCCACGGCCAGGAGGGCGGGGGAGGGGTCGAGGGCGCCCGGCGCGGGGTCCGGGGATCCGGCAGGGCCCGCGGCGCCGGACGCCGCGGAAGGCGGTCCGGCGGCAGGTGGCGCGGAACGGGCTCGGCTCAGGCCCACGCGAGGTGCTCCTTGTTGTGCGCGAGAAGCTGGTCGGTCAGCTGCTCGGCCCGGTCGAACTGGCCGACGAGGGGGTGCGCGAGCAGTGCGGCGAAGACCCGGTCGCGGCCGCCGTGCAGCGCGGCGCGCAGGGCCAGTTCCTCGTACGCGGCCGTGTGCGAGACGAGCCCGGTGAACTGCGGGTCGAGCGGTGGCACCGGCAGGGGATGGGCGCCTTCCCGGTCGATCCGGGCCTGGGTCTCGATCACCGCGTCGTCCGGCAGGAAGGGCAGTGTTCCCCGGTTGAGGGTGTTGACCGCCTGGTGGGTGCTGCCGCCTGCGCGCAGCAGGGACGCGGCCAGGTCGACGGCTGCCTCCGAGTAGTAGGCACCGCCGCGGCGGGCCAGCAGTCCGGGCTTGGTGTCCAGGGCCGGGTCGGCGTACATCTCCAGCAGCTTCCGCTCCAGCGCGGCCACTTCCGCGGCCCGGGTGGGTCCCTCCCGCTGGGTGCGCACCACCTCGTCGTGTGCGTAGTAGTAGCGCAGGTAGTAGGACGGCACGGCACCCAGGCGCTCGACCAGCGCGCGGGGCAGCCGCACGTCCTCGGCGACGGCCGCGCCGTGCTCGGCCAGCAGGCGGGGCAGCACGTCGGTGCCGTCCGGGCCGCCGAGGCGGACGCCCAGCTCCCAGGTGAGGTGGTTGAGTCCGACGTGCTCCAGATGCACCTGGGAGGGTGCGGTCTCCAGCAGCCGCGCGAACTTCCGCTGGAAGCCGATGGCCACGTTGCACAGCCCGACCGCCTTGTGCCCGGCGCCGAGCAGCGCGCGGGTGACGATGCCGACGGGGTTGGTGAAGTCGATGATCCATGCGTCGGGGTTGCTGCGCCGTACCCGGTCGGCGATGTCCAGCACGACCGGCACGGTACGCAGTGCCTTGGCCAGTCCTCCGGCGCCGGTGGTCTCCTGGCCGACGCAGCCGCACTCCAGCGGCCAGGTCTCGTCACGCTCCCTGGCGGCCTGGCCGCCCACCCGCAGCTGGAGCAGCACGGCGTCCGCGCCCTCCACACCGGCCTCCAGGTCGTCCGTCGCGGTGACGGTGCCGGGGTGGCCCTGCCGGGCGAAGATGCGCCGGGCCAGACCGCCGACGCGGGTCAGCCGGTCGGCCGCCGGATCGATCAGGGCCAACTCGTCGACCGGCAGCACCTCGCGCAGCTGTGCGAAGCCGTCGACGAGTTCGGGCGTGTAGGTCGAGCCTCCGCCGACCACGGCCAGTTTCATGTCTCTCCGTCCTGTGCTCCGGTGCGGGTGACGCCTCGGTAGAGGTCCGCGCGAAAGAAGGCGGTGGGGGCGGGCCGGTGCGGCCGCCGCACGCTCACTAGCCGGTGTCGAACACGTCGTCACGGGCCCGCGCCAGGGCGGACAGCAGCGCCCCGCCCAGGATCGGGTCGTCCTCCAGCTCGCTCAGCCGCAGCAGCGGACGGGGCAGCGCGAGGCCGGTCAGTTCGCGCTCCACCAGTGCGCGGAGCTCCTCCCCTCCGGTGCGCGGCACGGCGCCGGACAGCACGACCAGACGCGGGTCGAGGACCGCGGCCAGGGCGGCGATCCCGTCGGCCAGCCGGCGCCCGGTCTCGGCCCGCACCCGCGGGTCGGCCAGCGCTTCGGCCAGCGGCGCGCCCTCCGCGAGGCGGCGCACCGCGGGCACCGAGACCAGGCTCTGGAAGCCGCCCCCGGCGTCGGCACCCGCGTACGCGTCCGGGCCGCCCCGGGCGAGCGGAGCACCGGGCAGCGGCATGTAGCCGACCTCGCCAGCCCCGCCCGTCGCCCCGCGCAGCAGGACGCCGTCGACGAAGACGGCGGCGCCGATGCCGTCGTCGACCCACACCAGGACGAAGTCGTCATGGCCCCGGGCCGCGCCCGTGTGCCGTTCCGCCACCGCCGCGAGATTCACGTCGTTCTCGATGGCCACCGGGGCGCCCAGCACCTCGGCGAGCTCGGTGTGCAGGGTGCGGGAGTGCCAGCCGGGCAGGTGCGGTGCGTAGCGCAGCTCGCCCGAGCGGGGGTCGATCGCGCCGGGGGTCCCGATGACGGTGGTGTGCGGGCGGGACCGCTCCGAGCCGGCCTCCCGCAGCGCGCGGTCGACGGCTTCCCCGACCAGCCGCGCGGTCCGGTCGCGGGTCCCTTCGGCCCCCGGATCCGCCGCCACCCGGGCCCGGCCGACGACGGTGCCCGCGATGTCGGCGACCACCGCGGAGACGCCTCGGGGGTCCGCCGCGAGCGCGGCCACCCGGGCGGCCGTCGGGTCGATCTCGTACAGCAGCGCGTCGGGGCCGGGCCTGCCGCGCTCCTTGCTGCGGGTGCGCACCAGACCCGTCTCCGCCAGCCGGCCCAGGAGCTGGGAGGCGGTCGGTTTGGACAGGCCGGTCAGTTCGCTGATCCGGGTGCGGGTGAGCGGGCCGTGTGCCACGAGCAGGTCGAGTGCGGCGCGGTCGTTCATGGCGCGCAGCACGCGTGGGGTGCCCGGAGTACCGGTACCGCTGCGAACGGTCGGTGCGGCCATGGCGGTGCCCTGTCTGTCCGGTCGGCCGTCCCACGGGACCGCGCGGAGGGCCGAGAACGGTTAGGAAAGTTTCCTGTCGATTCCGGGAATCTAGGACTCCCGCAACCGCCCGGTCAATGGGCCGGTCACGAATGCCGTCCGCGGTTCGCGGAAGCCGCGGGCCGGACGGGTCGGGGCGTGCGCGCCGCTCGGCGGCTCCGGCCCACGGCCCGGGCACGCGGGGCCGGCCGGGGCTCCGTGCCCTGCCCCGACCGTGCCCTGCCGCCGACCGTGCCCTCGCCGCGACGCCGGGTGCTGCCGGACAGTCGCGAGCGGCGGGTCGGTTCCGGCGCCGGACCTGCCGCCCGCGGCCGTGGTCACTCCGCTGCCGCCTCCTTCGGCCGGGTGAGGTCGTAGAAGGTGGCGTCGCCTGCCTGCACCTCGGTGTACCTCTCCGCCACCCACGAGCTGATCTGCGCGGAGGTGCCCCGGTCCCCTCCGGGGCCGCCCCGGGAACCGGCGATGAAGTAGTGGATCCGTCCCTGCTCCACGTACTTCTCGAACTGCGCGAGCGTGGGGGAGGGGTCGGTTCCGTTGAAGCCGCCGATCGCCATCACCGGCAGCTCGGTGGAGAGCTGGTAGCTCGCCGCGTTCTGTGAGCCGACGGCGGCCGCCGCCCAGGTGTAGGACCCGGAGTCCGCACGCAGCAGCGCCGCCGCCTGCGCCGAGACCCGGCTGCCGTTGAGCAGCCCGCCCATCCCGCCGCCGGGGCCGCCCCGGCCGCCGCCCTTGCCGCCGCCCCGGCCGGTTCCCTGCCCGGGGCCGCCAGGACCGGGCGGTACACCGCGCCCGGCGTTGGCGCCCTGCCGATTGCTCTTTCCATCGCCCGGGGAGCCCTGCTGCCCGCCGGGTCCCTGCCTGCGTCCCTGCCCGCGGCCCGGTCCTGCGCCCTGGACTTGCCCTTGGCCCGCTCCCGGGATGGGGCGCTCCCTGCCCGGGCCCGGCATGCCCCTGCCACCGCCCCGCATGCCGGGTGGCCCGCCCCGGCTCACCGCGGGGCCCGCCGTGACGATCGAGCCGGCATGCGGCGTACCGACGGTGCTCACCGTGTAGGCCACCGGTCCGGCGACCGCGGCGAGCAGCCCCAGCGCCGCGACCGCGGCGCCCAGGGTGCGGGGCAGCACGGCGGCCGCCAGCAGTCCGCAGGCCGCCGCTGCACCCGCGGCCAGCACTGCCCAGCGCAGCCACGGGAACCAGTCCGGCGCCCGGCCCAGCAGGACGAACGACCAGCCCGCCGTCCCCGCGACCGCCGCCGCCAGGACCGCGTTCCGCAGCGGCCGGCTCGGCACCCGCCACAGCGCGGCGGCCCCCATGGCCACCACGGCTGCGAGATAGGGCGCCAGCGCGACGGTGTAGTACTCGTGGAAGATCCCGGACATGAAGCTGAAGGTCGCAGCCGTGCTCAGCAGCGATCCGCCCCACAGCAGGAACGAGGCCCGCAGCGGATCCGTGCGGGACGCCCTGCCCGCCAGCACCAGCCCCGCGACCAGGAACAGCAGGGCGGCCGGCAGCAGCCACGAGATCTGACCGCCCGCGGTGTCGGCGAACAGCCGCCCCAGGCCCGTCTGCCCCCAGGCACCGCCGCCGCGACCGCCGCCTCCGCCTCCGACGCTGCCCGTCTCGTCGCCGGTCAGCCGGCCGAAGCCGTTGTAGCCGAAGGTCAGCTCCAGGAAGCTGTTCTCCTGCGAGCCGCCGATGTAGGGCCGGGAGGAGGCGGGCCACAGCTCCACGAGGGCGACCCACCAGCCCGCGGTGACCAGGGTGGTCAGCCCGCTGCACAGCAGCTGTCCGATCCGGTTCCGCAGCCGGGTCGGTCCGCAGACCAGGTAGACCAGCGCCGCGACCGGCAGGATCAGCCACGCCTGCAGCGCCTTGGCCAGGAAGCCCGCTCCGAAGCAGGCTCCGGCCAGGACCAGCCACCTGGTGCGGCCGTCCTCCACGGCCCGGCCCATGCACCACAGTGCTGCCACCATGAGCAGGCACAGCAGCGCGTCCGGATTGTTGAAGCGGAACATCAGCGCCGCCACCGGGGTGAGGGCCAGCAGCGCCCCGGCGAGCAGACCGGAGGCGGGCCCGGTGCGGCGGCGCACGGCCGAGTACAGCACGCCGACGGAGGCGACGCCCAGCAGCGCCTGCGGTACCAGGATCTGCCAGGACCCCAGGCCGAAGAGCCGGACGGAGAGGCCCATCGGCCACAGCGCGGCCGGTGGTTTGTCGACGGTGATGGCGTTGCCCGCGTCGAGCGAACCGAACAGGAACGCCTTCCAGCTCGCGCCGCCCGCCTGGGCGGCGGCCGAGTAGAAGGAGTTGGCGTAGCCCGAGGAGCCGAGGCCGTACAGATACAGCACGGCGGTGACCGTCAGCAGCGCCCAGAACGCGGGGGACTCCCAGCGCGGCCGCCCGGCCCGCCGGTGCCGTGCCCGGGCCCGGATCCGCTCGCCGAGGCCGCCCCGGCGCCCGGCGGTGGAGCCGGGGCCGGGGCGCGGCGCCTCCGCCGCGCTGCCGGAAGGATGGAGGGTGGTCATACTGGAGTCCGCCTTCTTTCAGTTCCGTTGTGACGCGAGGGGCGCGTGGCCGCTGCTGCCCGTGCGGCTCGGGACGAGAGGCACGGCCGCTCGGCTCCGCGCCGGGCCGCGGGCCGGAAGGGCCACCGTCCCGTCGGCGGCGAGCCGGGCCGCGTGTCCGGCGGCGCGAGCGGTCGGGTCTCGGCGAGCATGGGTCCGAACCTCGCGAACGGCCCTGTCATCCACCTGTGCTGGACCTGTGCGGCGGCTGTGAGTGCCGCTCCGGCGCCGCGTGTGGCGGGTTCCGGCGTGCCCGCACCGCGCGGGGCGGGTGAGGCGGGTCTGTCCGGGGCGGGTGGGGAAGGATAAACTCGTACCGGCCCTTGACGGCGGCGAGCGAGCCTCGCGGAGCCGGGCGGTAAGAGTGCCGAACTTGTGGAGTGAAACGTGGCTTCGACCCCCGCCCCAGACCGGTTGCGCCGGTGCGGAGCGGCGCAGTGACGGGTGAGCCTCCCGGTGGCCGCAGCAGGTCGGCGCGCGCCGGGACGGCCGGGACGGTGGGGGAGGTCATCGAGCTGCTGGAAGTCCTGTGGGAGCACGGCCGCGACGCGGTCTCCTCCTCCCCGGTCTCCGCCTCCCAACTGCGGGTCCTCTACTGCCTGGACCGGGAGGAGGGGATGAATCTGCGCATGTTGGGGGAGATGCTGGGATCGGCTCCCTCGTCGGTCAGCCGGCTGTGCGACCGTCTCCAGGCGCTCGGCTTCCTGGAGCGGCTGCCCAGTCAGATCAGCCGACGGGAGCTGGAACTGCATCTGACCCACCAGGGCCGCACGTACCTCAGCGATCTGCGGCTCCGCCGCGAGGAAGCGCTGACGGCGACGCTGGAGGCGATGCCGCCCACGGCGCGCACCGTGCTCTACGAAGGGCTCAGGGCGTTCCGGGAGGCGGCCGAGGGCACGGCCCCGCTCGCCCGGCTCACCGCCGTGCGGGAGATCGACGACCGCTCGGCCTGATCCGCTCGCGGACGCCCCGCGCCGGGTGTCGGTGCGGGGCGGCGCACGACCGGCGCGGGGCTCACCGGGGACGGGGCCCGCGGACTCGGCTGCGCCGTCAGCCCGGTTCCGCTGTCAGGGTGTGGTCGCGCAGGTGGTGCATCAGCGAGATGAGGACATCCCGGCTGGATTCGCGGCGCCGGGCGTCGCAGACCACGATCGGCACACTCGTCGGCAGGTCGAGTGCGGACCGCAGCTCCTCGGTCTGGTAACTGGCCGCGTCCGGGAAGGCGTTGACGGCGATGACGAACGGCACCCCCGCCTCCTCCAGCCTTCCGATCACGTCGAAGCTGACCTCCAGCCGCCGGGTGTCGACCAGCACCACGGCACCCAGCGCGCCTTCGAACAGCCCGTTCCACAGGAACCAGAAGCGCTGCTGCCCCGGCGTGCCGAAGAGGTAGAGCACCAGTTCCTCGTTGAGGCTGATCCGGCCGAAGTCCATCGCCACGGTCGTCGCGGACTTGTGTTCGACCCCGGCGAGGTCGTCGATGCCGGTGCTCGCCCGGGTCATCGTCTCCTCGGTCGTCAGCGGCCTGATCTCGCTGACCGAGCGGACCAGCGTCGTCTTGCCGACGCCGAATCCGCCGACGATGACGATCTTTACCGCGGACGAAGCGGAGGAGGGGAGCCGGTCGGCCTCCCGTGGCTCCATGACCGTGTCAGAGCTTTTGGAGTCCATCGATTACCGCCTCAATCAATGCGATGTCGGGAAGAGAGCTGGCGGGTTCGCGTGCCTCGACCCGCCCGTCGGCCAGCAAGTCGTCGAGCAGCACACCGGTCGCACTGGAGGGCAGGGCCAGATACGCGGAGATCTCGGCGACGGAGAGCGGTGAGCGGCAGATCCGCAGAATGGCGGCCAGTTCCGGCTGCATCCCCACCCCGGGCTCCTCCCGCGAGACGATCAGCGTCACCAGGTCGAGCCGGGACCGCGCGGAGTCCGCCTCCCGCCCCCCGGTGATCACATACAGCCGCTCCGGGCCGCTCTCCTCCCAGTCATGGCCGTTTCCGCTCACGGCACCTGCCCGTCGGTCCGTGGCGGGCTGGTCAGATGAGCACCGATGCGGGCCACCAGATCGCGCATGCACTGGCCGACCAGCCCGGCGTCCACCCCCTCGTCCGCGAGTACGGCGAGGTGTGCGCCGGAGCCGGCGGCCATCAGGTACATGAAGCCGCCGCTCACCTCGATCACCACCATCCGCATCCGACCGTCGCTCTGCGGGAACTCGGCGGCCACCGCGCCGGAGAGGCTCTGCAGACCCGAGCCGATCGCCGCGATCCGGTCCGCGGTGTCGACGTCGGTGTCGTACCGGGCCATGCACAGGCCGTCCGAGGACAGCACCACTATGTGACGGGTCTGCGGGACGCTCTCGGCAAGGTCCTTAAGCATCCAGTCCATGTCCGCGCGGTGATCCATCGGCTACTCATCCTTGTCTGACGTGTCGCTGTTGCCGCGAGCCGGGTCCGGCGCCGGTCTGTCGCCGTGCAGCCCGCTGTGGAGTTCGGCCATCCATACGCCGGGTGCGGGTTCCTCGTGTGCGGTGGCAGCGGGGCCCGGGCGCGCCGGGCGCGGGGGTGCTGCTGGTCGTCCGTCTCCGCGCGGCCGGCGGCGCCTGCGCTGCGGCAGGCCGCTCGGCGTCCGCTCGGGCACCTCGTCCTGCTGTCCGTCGGCCGCGGCTCCGGCACCCGGGCCCGCCGCGGCGGCGGTGCCGTCCGGCTCCGGTGCCGCCGGATGCCCCGCGGGAGCGGTTCCGGTACCGGCGGGGGCAGGGGCGGGGGCTGCCGCCTCCCGGCGCGGAACCGTGTCGGCCGCAGCGTGGTGTTCTCCCGGCTCCGACCGCGGTCCGTCGGAGGACAGCGGCCGGAGTCCGGAGGCGGCGCCGATGCCGTGTGCGCGGCCCTCGGCCGGGGCGGTGGTGATGAGGCGCTGCGGCACGGTCAGCACCGCGCGGACGCCCCCGTAGGCGGAGGGCGGCAGCGAGACCTGGAAGTCGCAGGCCTGCGCCAGCCGGCCGACCACGGCCAGCCCCAGCCGCGGCGACTCACCCAGGTCGTTCAGGTCGATACCGGCCCGAGCCTCCTTCAGCATGCGCTCGGCGCGGGCGCGGGCCTCCTCGCTCAGTCCGACCCCGCCGTCCTCGATCTCGACCGCGATGCCCATGTGCACCTCGACGGCGGTGAGATGGACGCGGGTCTTGGGGGGCGAGTAGCGGGTGGCGTTGTCGAGGAGTTCGGCCAGCGCGTGGATCAGCGGTTCGACGGCGGGGCCGACGACGGCCACCTCCGCGACGGAGTGCAGCTCCACCCGCTGGTACTCGAGGATCCGGGACATCGCGCCGCGCAGCACGCTGTACAGCGGGACGGCCCGGTTCCACTGGCGGCCGGGCCGGGCCCCGCCGAGTACGGCGATGCTGTCGGCGAGACGGCCGATGAGCGCGGTGCCGTGGTCGAGCCGGAGGAGGTCGGTGAAGAACTTGGGCTCGTTGCCGTGCCGGTCCTCCATGGTGCGCAGGTCGGTCGCCTGCTGGTGCACGATGGCCTGGACGCGGCGGGCGACGTTGACGACACCGCGCTGTGCAGAGTCGCGCATCGTCTCCTCGGACTGCACGGCTTCCACGACGGAGCGCAGCAGGGCCTCGTGGGCCGCGCGGAACCGGGGGCCGAGTCCGCCGTCGACGGGGTAGGAGCGCAGTACGTCCTGGGAGAACTCGCCCTCCTCCAGCCTCGCCACGGCGCGCGGCAGCACCTCCTCGGCCAGCCGTACGGTGGCGGCCTCCTGCTCCTCCAGGTACCTGCGCAGATCCGCCTCGCGTGCTGCGGCCTCGGCGCGGAAACGTTCCGACTCGGCCCCGCGCCGGACGAGTTCCGCCGTCACGCCCGCGAGAACTGCGGTCGCCACGGCGCCGCACACCAGGACCGCGACGCGGGAGGCGGGCGGGACGAGTGCCGCGCCGAGCACGGTGGCCAGGACCACGAGGACGGTGGGAACCCACCACATCGTTCTGGAAGCGGGCTTTCGACTTCCGGACGACACTTCGCGACGGACCATCAGCACCCTCTCAACAGCATAAGATCGACATCCCGACCAGCGACGCGTGGCACCAGGCGGCACGACTGCCGACCCGCCGTACGCGGAACCCCGTTGCGGGGCAAGGACTCTGGCCGCGGCCTGGTCGTTGTGGCGTCAACTCGCAGAACCTTTCGCAGGATAGCCCTTTCTGATCTTCGTACGCACATGCCGTTCGCATAGTCGGACGAACGGCTCCGTTCCGCTGCCCGGGGCCCACGCGCCCTGAGGTGCGGCCCGCGGGATCGGGGCCGCCCCGGCCGAAGTCGCCGGGTCGGCACCTCCGCGGTGCGTCCTCCGGTTCGGGACCGTGGTGTCGCCCGTCCGCCATGCCCCGGCATGCCGCCCCAGCCGTGCCCCACCGGAGGCAGCAGGGGCCCGGCGGCACGGCACGGTGACCAGCGCCGCCGGACGGAGCCGCCTCTTCCGGCGGATGCGCCCTCCGGCGGATCCCCGGTGCCCTGTGCCGCTCCCCGCCTCGGCGGTTCCGTGCGCTTGGCCGCTCCGGTATGCCTCGCAGGTGTTGCGGTGCCCACGGCCGGGTTGTGCGTCCGCACAATTCAGGGCAAAGGGCGGTAGACCATGCTGCATGACTCAAAAGCGTCCTGGCGGCGGGGAGCGTGGTTCCCGGATTGCGGTGCGGAGTGTTGCCGGGCAGGTTTTCGTACTGCAGCTGGCGATCGTGCTGCTGCTGGTGCTCGCCGCCGCCGCGGGCCTGGCCTGGCAGGCCCGCCTGGCGGACGTCCGCAGCGCCCGGGAGCGCTCCCGGACGTGCGCCGCCACGCTGGCTCTCTCTCCCTCGACCGCCGCGGCCCTGCGCTCGTCCCGTCCGACCGGGAAGCTGCAGCCGGTGAGTGTACGGGCCGGCCGCGAGTGCGGGATCGACTTCGTCGCGGTCCTCGACCGCGGGGGCGTCCGGCTCAGCGACCCCCTACCGAAGCTGATCGGCAAACGGGCCTCGGGCGACTTCAGTCGGGCGCTGGCCGGCCACTCCTACACCGAGCAGTTCGAAGGCCGCCCCCAGGACTCGGTCCGCGCGGTCGCACCCGTGCAGGACCGGGACGGCACGGTGGTCGGGCTGGTCACGGCGGGCGTCGACCTGGCAACCGTCTCGGCCAAGCTGGACCGCGAGCTGCCCTGGGTGGGAGCCGGCGCCGCGGGCGCCCTCCTCCTCGCGACCCTGGGCGCCGGTCTGGTCAGCAGGCGGCTCAACCGCCAGACCCGCGGCCTGGGCCCGGCGGAGGTGACCCGCATGTACGAGCACCACGACGCGGTGCTGCACGCCGTACGGGAGGGTGTGCTCGTCCTGGACGGCGCCGGCCGGCTGGTGCTCGCCAACGACGAGGCGCACCGGCTCCTGCGGCTGCCGGACCACGCGCAGGGGCAGCACATCGACGACCTGCGGCTGGAACCGGGCATCGCAGGGCTGCTGACCTCCGGCCGCTCCGCCAGCGACGAGGTGTACGCGGTCGGCGACCGGATGCTCGCCGTCAACCAGCGCCCCACCGGTTCCGACGGCGGCCCGGCCGGGAGCGTGGCGACCCTGCGGGACACCACCGAACTGCGCGAGGTCGCCGGACAGGCCCAGGTCGCCGCGCAGCGCCTGGAGCTGCTCTACACCGCGGGCCTGCGGATCGGGACCACGCTCGATGTGGTGCGCACCGCCGAGGAACTGACCGAGGTCGCGGTCCCCCGGTTCGCGGACGCGGCCACGGTCGACCTGCTCGAACCGGTCATCGGCGGGCAGGAGCCGCTGCCCGGTCCGTCCGCCGCCGCCGTCCGCCGGGTCGCGCTGCGCTTCGAGGGCGGCGCCGTCCCGCCGCTGCAACCGGTGGACAGCAGCCCCTCGGGCCCGCCCCTCTCGGGCCCCCGGGGGGCCGACGGAAGCGGTGGGGGTGACGGGGACGGGGAGGACACCGGGGGCGGTGGGGGCGACGGGGACGCCGGAGCCGCCGGAGACCTGGCCGAGTCGGTTCTGGAGCCGGATCTGGCCGCCGCGACCGACTGGCGTGCCGCCGATCCCGAGCGTGCCGAGCGCATGCTCCGCGAGGGCTTCCACTCGTTGATCATGGTGCCGCTGCGGGCCCGCGGCACCGTGCTGGGCCGGGCCTGTTTCTGGCGCCGGGACCAGCGCGCGTTCCAGGCCGAGGACCTGGCCTCGGCCGAGGAACTGGTCACGCGCACCGCGGTCTGCGTCGACAACGCCCGGCGCTACGCACGCGAGCACGGTCTCGCCGTCACACTCCAGCGCAGCCTGCTGCCCGGCGGACTGCCCGAACAGAACGCCGTCTCCGCCGCCTACCGCTATCTGCCGGCGCGGGCTGGGGTGGGTGGGGACTGGTTCGACGTCATTCCGCTGCCCGGTGCCCGGGTGGCGCTGGTGGTGGGGGACGTGGTGGGCCACGGGCTGCACGCGGCCGCCACCATGGGGCGGCTGCGCACCGCGGTGCACAACTTCTCCTCCCTGGATCTTCCCCCGGAGGAACTGCTCGCCCATCTGGACGAGTTGGTCACGCGCATCGACCAGGACCCCACGCTCAGCCCGGACACCGCGGCGGTCACCGGAGCGACCGTGCTGTACGCCATCTACGACCCCGCCTCCGGCCGCTGCCAGTTCTCCGGGGCGGGCCATCCACCACCCGCGCTGGCCTACCCGGATGGCACCACCGCCGTCCTGGAAGCCCCCGAGAACCTGCCGCTCGGACTGGGCACCTCGCCGTTCGAGACCCGCACCCTGACGTTGCCCGAAGGCAGCCGGCTGGCGCTGTACACCAACGGGCTGGTCCAGGTCCGCAGCCGCGATCTCGACGAGCGGCTGGAGATGTTGCGCGCCGCGCTCGCGGGCCCCGGACAGGGGCCCGAGGAGACGTGCGGTGCCGTGCTGGAGGCCATGCTGCCCGACCGGACCAGCGAGGACCGCGACGACATCGCGCTGCTCGTCGCCGAGACCCGGCTGCTGCCGTCCTCCCGGATCGCCCGGTGGGAGGTACCCAGCGACCCGGAGGCCGTCGCCCCGGTGCGGGCCGCCTGCGCGGCCCGGCTGGTCGAGTGGGGCCTGGAGGAGACGGCCTTCACCGCGGAGCTCATCCTCAGCGAGCTGATCACCAACGCCATCCGCTACGGCGCGCCCCCCGTCACGGTGCGGCTCCTCTGCGACCGCTATCTGACCTGCGAGGTCTCGGACAGCAGCAGTACCGCACCGCACCTTCGGCGCGCCACCACCGTGGACGAGGGCGGCCGGGGGCTGTTCCTGATCGCGCAGCTCGCCCAGCACTGGGGGACCCGCTACACCGCAGAGGGGAAGACCATCTGGGCCGAGCTGTCGCTGGACGGCGCGCCGTCGGAGGTGCCGCTGGTGTGACGCCGCGCGGGCGCTGGGCGGCTACTTGCTGCCGCCCAGCTCGAAGAGGAGGAACAGGAACCCCGCCAGCAGATGACCGGCCACCACGTACACGAACAGCCGCAGCGCCAGACCGCGCGGGAAGCGGCCGTCGCCGCGCTCCTCGCCCGGTTCGTAGCGGCGCTCGCGCCGGGGAGGCGACTGCCGGGAGGCCGGCGCGGACGCGGGGGACTGCGGTTCCGGTGCCTGCTGGGAGGAGGTCATGGCGGGCCCTTCTGTGCGCACGCGGGAACGGGGAGGGTGCTGCGGTGTGCTGCGGTGGTACGGGGCGGCTGGTGTGCCGGGCGCCCACCCGGCGGCGGGACCGGACGGTCCGCGGCTCAGTGCCGAGGGGTGCCGCCGGGCGCGGCGGGACCGGCGGGACCGGTCACACACAGCTCGGCGGTCGGGGACTGCAGGAGAGTGTGGACGAAGAGCAGGTCCGCGCCGTCGGCCGAGACGGCCTCCAGGCGGTGCGGAGTGAGCGAGTCGAAGTGCGCCGAGTCCCCCGCCGTCAGCGTCTCGGTGACCTGGCCGAGCGTCAGCCGCAGCGCGCCGCGGCGCACATGGATCCACTCCTCGCCCGGATGGACGCGGACGAGGTCCCGCTGCGGTCCGCGCGGCACGTGGACCTGGAGGGCCTGCATCGCCCGTCCGGCCTGTCCCGCCTGCCGGTAGTGCCATCCCCCGGCGTCGACGGTCGGTGTCTCGTCGCTCCGGACGATCGCTTCGGCGGCCGTGGTCGTCTCGCCCAGCAGCTCACCGACGGTCGTGCCGTAGACGCGGGCGAGGGTGAGCAGAAGCGGCAGCGAGGGTTGCCGCTTTCCGGTCTCCAGCCGGGAGAGGTGCGCGGGGGAGAGGCCCGCCCTGCGCGCCGACGCCTCCAGGCTCAGCCCGCTGCGCCGTCTCAGCAGGCGCATGCGGGGTGCGAACGCGGGCGCTTCTCCCGCCTCCGGCCCGGGTGCCCCATCATGGGGAGGGTTCGGACTCATGCTCCGATTAAAGACACCCTTCGCCTGTGAGGCAAAAGTTTTGCCTCACAGGCAAAATAGCGCTCCAGGCCGGCCCCGCGGTGAACCGGGCTCCCGCTCCTCCCGTGGTGACCTGTGAGGACGTCACATCCCCTCGGCACGCCGGGTGGTGGTCGCCGCACGTCTGGGGAGCGACCGGTTTCCGCGAACCCTTGACGAAGGTCCATACCTTCGGCACCGTTCTCTGCCGTGACGTGAGAGCGCTCACCCACCCCCCACACTGAAGGAGCGCATCATGAGTCCGTCGATCACGCCTGTGCGGAACCGCTCCGCACAAAGCAGCCGTCGGCGAAGCCCCTCTCCCGCCGGGGCCCCGGCCGCGTCCACGAGTGCCGCGCACGGCGCCGCACCGCTGGCCGACAACGATGTCGGCCCCGCTGTTCCCCCCACCGCAGCCGTCAACGGAGGTTCTGTCCGATGAGTCCCGTCAGCCGCCGCGCGCTGTTCCGCGGCGCCGCAGCCGCCGCCGTCACCGTCCCCGCCGCCGGGCTCGTCGCACAGCAGGCGACCGCCGGCAGCCTCTTCCGGCCGACCGCCGCCGCCGGACTGTCGTTGAAGATCGTCAACAACAGCGGCGCCTACGACAACGGGTCGATCCACCTCTACATCGTGGGCAACGACGGCACGAACCAGTGCCACGTCACTCCCGAAGGCGAACTCAAGCCGGTGCAGCTGTCCGACAACGGCCCGGACGGCTACACCGACTACGCCATCCCCCTCACCGGCACCGAGACCACGGTCTCGCTGCCCGAGATGTCCGGCCGCATCTATGTCGCCTGCGGCGAGAAGCTCAAGTTCAAGGCCGTCGAGGCCGACACCGGCGCTGCCCTCGCGTACCCCGCCGCCTGGGTCGAGTCCGACCCCAACTACCCGGTCGTGCACGACTGTGCGGAGTTCACGTACAAGGGCGGCGCGATGTACTGCAACACCACCATGGTCGACATGTTCAGTGTGCCGCTGGCCATCGGGCTCAAGGGCGCCAAGCAGCAGACCACCGGCACGCTCAAGCCCGGCGCCCGCGACCGGATCTTCGACTCGGTGCGTTCCGTGGAGGCGTTCTCGCAACTCGTCATCGACGACAAGCGCGTCATAGCCCCGGGCCACGGCCTGGGCGCCGGCCGCTTCGCGGAGGACTACTTCGCGCCGTACATCGACCAGGTCTGGGCCGCCTACCAGAGCAAGGACCTGAAGGTCACCACCAACGCCGGAATGTTCACCGGCCGGGTCGCCGGCGACCGGCTGTCCTTCTCCGGCCCGGCCGAGGTGTCCTTCGGCAAGCCCTCCACCAAGGACGTCCTCTTCTGCGACGGTGCGCTCGCCGCACCCAACGACGGCACCACCGGGCCCGTCGCCGCCATCCTCGGCGCCGCCTTCAACCGCACCACCCTGCTCTCCGCCGCCCACCAGCCCACCACCGACCCCGCCGCCTTCTATCAGGGCGACCTCACGCACCACTACGCCAAGGCCATGCACGCAGCCACGGAGGACGGCAAGGCGTACGGCTTCGCCTTCGACGACGTGGGCGGTTTCGCCTCCTACATCGAGGACGGTGCCGCGACCGAGCTGACGCTCACGCTGACGCCCTTCGGGTGACGGCTGCGGCGGGCGTCCGCGCCTGCCGCCGGTCCGGGGCCGCCCTCCGGTCCGGGGCCGCCCTCCGGGCCGGGGACGGCGCGGAGGGCCCGGCTGTCCGGGGGCACCCGCCCGTTCCGGGTGGGGCCGAGGCGCGGGAGAGCCGCGCCTCGGCGCGGTGCCCCCGCTGTCGCACCGGGGAACCGCGGGCTCAGCGCCGCTCGGCGCACACGAGGAAGATCCTGCGGACGCCGGGGACACCCCGCGGGGAGACCGGGTCCTGCCAGCGGCCGTAGTGGGCGCCCTCGTCCCCGGGCTGGACGACCTCGGCGGTGAAGCGGTGCCTCTCGAAGAGGGCTTCCGGATCGTCGGTGCCGAACCGCCAGGGGCAGCCCCACCGTGCGAAGACATCCAGCTGACCGCGCGCGTGGGCCGAGGTCAGCGCCTCGGCGTTGACCAGATCCCCCGCGACCAGACTGCCGGTGGCGGTGACGGTGCGGATGCGTTGCAGCAACCGATGCACCTCGTCCTCGTGCAGGTAGGGAAGCACGCCCTCCAGGAGCCACACGGAAGGCGCCGTCGCGTCGTAACCGGCCTCTTCCAGACGGCGCTCCCAGCCGGGAGCGGTCAGATCGGCGGCGATCATCCGATGCGCCGCCCGGGGGCGCGCTCCGGCGAGCCGGCGCTGCTTGTAGTCCAGCACCGACGGGCGGTCGATCTCGAAGTAGCGCACCTCCTGTGCCCACTCCAGCCGGAAGGGACGGGAGTCGACCCCGGACGCGGCGGACACGATCTGGGAGTGACGGCCCCGGGAGACGCGTTGCAGGAGGTCGTCGAAGAAGCGGGTGCGGATGGCGTTGACATCGAGGCTGTCGGGCATCGCGCGCCGCCGGTGCGGGGGGAAGGTCGCGCCCCACACCTCGTCCAGCAGTTTCGGCCCCTCGTCGCCGCACAGATCCTGCGCGTACGGGTCCGTGTAGAGCCGGTCCGGGCGTTGGCTCTCCAGCGCACGCATGGCGGCGGTCAGCAGCGCTGTGCGTCCCACCGCGTCCATCGTCTCGGTCATGACGTCCTTTCCGGCTGCCGGCTGCCGGCTGCCGATTTCCGGTGCCGTCGGCGACGGCCCGGTCAACAGCCGTCGGCTACGGCCTCGATGACCGACGCGTGCGCGGAGAGGGTGTCCACCCGGCGCACGGTCAGTCCTGCCCGCGCCAGAAGGTCCTCGTACTCCCGGCGCGTGCGCCCTTTTCCGTTGAGTACGGTCATCATCAGCATGTCGTGGGTCTTGCCGGGATGCGGCTCGTTCCCTTCCGGGATCAGACCGTTGACGACCAGCAGCCGGCCGCCGGCCGGAGCCGCGCGGCCGCATGCGCGCAGGATCCGCACGCACTCCTCGTCCGGCCAGCTGGCCAGCACATGCTTCAGCAGATAGACATCCGCGCCGGCCGGGACCGAGGAGAAGAAGTCGCCGGCCTCCGCCTGCCACCGTCCGGCCAGTTCCGGGACGTCGAGCACGTGCGAGGCGACCACCGGCTCCCGGTCGAACAGGACGCCCGTCACGGTGGGGTTGCGCAGCAGGATCGCCTTCAGCAGCCCGCCGCGCCCGCCGCCCACATCGACCACGCTGCGCACGGAGGAGAAGTCGCAGGCGTCGGCGACATCGTCGCTCAGCGTCTGCGAGAACGCCGCCATGCTGGCGTGGAAGGCCGCCCCCACCTCGGGGTGCGCGGCGAGATGGTCGTAGAAGGGGACGCCGTAGACCTGCTCGAACGCGGTGCCACCGGTACGTACCGCGTCCGGCAGCCGGGCCGCCGGGAGCCAGAAGATGTCCTCTCCGCGCATCATGACGTAGTCGCGCAGCGACCCGTCGATCCCGGTGCGCAACGGTTCGGCGAGCGGGGTGAGGTGGAAGCGGCCGGCCCCGTCCTGGCGGAAGACGCCCTTCGTCGCGAGGAAGCGCAACAGCCGCCGCAGGTGCGGGCCGTGCGCCTGCGCCGACTGGGCGAGCTGCTCCGCGGTGCGCGGGCCGTCGGCCAGGTGGTCGGCGATTCCCAGGCGGGCCGCCGTGTGGAGGGCGGCCGAGTAGAGGTAGCCGAAGGACAGCTCCAGCAACTGGCCGGCCGGGTCCGCTGAAGCCGCCGGGGTGTGCTGGGCGTCCGGACGGGCGGCACTGGTCATCAGCTGGATCCCCTCTCGTCGCGCGGGTCGCATGTCTGCTCGTGCTCGCGCGATGCCGTCTCGACGGTTCGTCCTTCCGGGAATGCCGCGACCGCTGCGGGCGGAGTGGCCGTAGGCCGAGCGCTGCTCGGCCGTGGTGCGGCGTGTGTGGTGTGACGTGTGAGGTGCGGCCTCTCGACGTGGTGCGGTCGGTCCTCGCACGGTTCGGGCCAGTGTGCGGAGGGTGGGTCGTGCGGTGGTCGAGGGGCACATGAGGGGCACCGCGGCGGATCGGGCCCCGCTCGTCGTCGACTGCTCGTCATGCTTACGTCAAGCATCGGACGAGTCCGTTCGCGGACGATCGGCCACTCCGTAACCGCTTCACTCCCACGGGTTCCGCAAGGAGGCATTCCATGGCCGACGCATCCGCCCGTACTGCGGCACAGGGCTTCGCCGACGCGGCCGAGCAGCGCCGCGCCAACCGCGCCACAGTCGAGACGTATCTGGAGTACACCAAGGGCCAGAACCGGCTGCGCCGCCACGAACTGTTCGCCGAGGACGGCAGCGGGGGGCTGTGGACCAACGACACCGGCGCCCCCATCGAGATCACGGGACGCGCCCGCCTGGCCGAGCACGCCGTCTGGTCGCTGAAGTGCTTCCCGGACTGGGAGTGGTACAACATCCAGGTCTTCGAGACGCAGGACCCGCGCTTCTTCTGGGTCGAGTGCGACGGGCACGGGAAGATCAACTTCCCGGGCTATCCGGAGGGGTACTACGAGAACCACTTCCTCCACTCCTTCCGCTTCGACGACCAGGGGAAGATCCTGCAGAACCGGGAGTTCATGAACCCGTTCGAGCAACTGCGCGCGCTCGGCATCCCGGTGCCGACGGTCCGGCGGGACGGCATCCCCACCTGACCGTCCCGCCCGCTCGGGAGCCCCCCGTGAACTCGCCAAGAGTCCCTCGGGGCTTCTGCCCATACCCCACCCACGCCGACGTGATCCTGCACGTCCGCCCGCCCCCACAGGCCGCTTGAGCGCCACCGGTCCACCGCGGGCAACGCCGCCCGGCGCCCCGGCCCGGCAGCCCCGGGGAGTTCCACCGCACGACAGAAAGGCACCGCGCCCATGCCAGGCATCCCGCCCATCGCGTCCTACCCGCTTCCCTCCTCCCACGAGCTGCCGGCCAACACGGTCGACTGGAGCGTGGACCCGGACCGGGCAGTGCTGCTCGTGCACGACATGCAGCGGTACTTCCTGGCGCCGTTCCCCGGCGCCGTGCGCGCGGAACTCCTCGGCAACGCCGGACGGTTGCGCGCACGCTGCGCCGCCCGCGGCGTGCCCGTCGCCTACTCCGTCCAGCCCGGCGCGATGAGCGCCAGGGACCGCGGCCTGCTGAGGGACTTCTGGGGCCCCGGGATGCCCGCTTCGGCCGACGAGCGCCAGGTGGCCGAGGAACTGGCCCCCACCGAGGGCGACTGGCTGCTCACCAAATGGCGCTACAGCGCGTTCTTCCGCTCGCCCCTGCTGCGGCGGATGCGCGAGGCCGGTCGCGACCAGCTCATCCTGTGCGGCGTGTACGCGCACGTGGGTGTGCTGGCGACGGCACTGGAGGCGTACGCGAACGACATCCGGACGTTCCTGGTCGGCGACGCCGTCGCCGACTTCTCGCAGGACCGGCACCGGATGGCCCTCACCTACGCGGCGGAGCGCTGCGCCATGGTCGTCTCCGCCGACCGGCTGCTCGCGGAGGTCGCGCCATGAGCGGCCGGCTGCTCGAGCGGGTGCTCGACGACCCGTCCGCGCCGTTCGCTCTCCTCCACCGGCCGCACCGTGTGCCCGGCACCGGCGCCGACCGCCTTGAGGTCCTCGCCGGGCCGGTCTCCACGCACCCGACGCTGGCGCAGATCCCGCTTGCCGAACCCCCGGACCAAGAGAGCCCCAGCGCCGGGCGGTCCGGCGACACCGCGGCCGCCACGGCACCCGGGAGCGGAGGACACCGCCACGAGACGCTCGTACTCATCCCCTACCGCCAGCTCACCGAACGCGGCTACGCCTGCGTCGACGACGCCACTCCGCTCGTCGCGCTGACGGTCACCGGCCAGGAATCGCTTCCCCTCGCCGAGGCGCTGCCCCGACTGCCGCGCACGGCGACCACACTGGTCAACCAGCACTTCGTCCCCGGAGACGCCGAGTACGCGGACACCGTGCGCCGCATCGTCACCGAGGTGATCGGGCGCGGAGAAGGGGCCAACTTCGTCGTCAGGCGCGACTTCGTCGCCGACCTCACCGACTACTCCGGCGAGCTCGCCCTGGCCTTCTTCCGCCGGCTCCTGGAGAGCGAGTCGGGGGCCTACTGGACCTTCCTGGTGCACACCGGGGAGCGCACGCTGGTGGGGTCGAGTCCGGAGCGGCACATCAGCCTGCGCGACGGCACAGCGGTGATGAACCCGATCAGCGGCACCTACCGTTATCCGGCCGGCGGCCCGGAACTCACCGGGGTCCTGGACTTCCTCGCCGACCGCAAGGAGGCCGAGGAGCTGTACATGGTCGTCGACGAAGAGCTGAAGATGATGGCGCGGGTCTGCGAAGAGGGCGGTCGCCTCGCCGGACCGTACCTGAAGGAGATGGCCCGGCTGGCCCACACCGAGTACTTCATCGAGGGGCACACGGCGCGGGGCGTGCGCGAGATCCTGCGCGAGACGCTGTTCGCGCCGACCGTGACCGGGAGTCCCCTGGAGAGCGCGGCCCGGGTCATCTCCCAGTACGAGCGGCAGGGCCGCGGCTACTACGGCGGCGTCGCGGCCCTGATCGGCCGGGACGCGCGCGGCGGCAGGACGCTGGACTCCGCGATCCTCATCCGGACGGCCGACATCGACGCCACCGGGGAGGTCCGCATCGGCGTCGGTGCCACACTCGTCCGCCACTCGGATCCGGCGTCCGAGGCGGCCGAGACCCGTGCCAAGGCGGCGGGCCTCCTCGCGGCCCTGGAGCCTGGTTCTTCCGGCTCCTTCGCCGCCCATCCGAGCGTGCGCGGTGCGCTGGCCCGGCGCAACGAGCCGCTCGCGGCCTTCTGGCTGGACGCGGCGGCAGCCGGCCCGACACCGGTGCGCGGGCCGCACCCGTCTGGACCGGACGGCGTCCGTCGCTCCGCGGGCGTCCCCGGTCTCCCCGCAGCCCCCGGAGCCGCGGGTCTCGCCGACGCCCACGGCTTCGAGGGTGCTGCCGAGCTGGCCGGCCGGAGCGTCCTGGTCGTCGACATGGAGGACACCTTCACGGCGATGATCGCCCTTCAGCTGCGCGCTCTCGGCCTGCGGGTGAGGGTGCGCCGCTACGACGAGGAGATCGCGTTCGACGCCTGCGACCTGGTGGTGATGGGACCGGGCCCCGGCGACCCCCGGGATCTGGCGTGCCCCAGGATGGCCCGTCTGCATGCGGCGATCGACTTCCTGCTCGAGCGGCAGCGTCCGTTCGTCGCCGTCTGCCTCAGCCACCAGGCCCTCTGCCGCCGGCTCGGATTCCCGCTCTTCCGCCGGGACGCTCCCGACCAGGGGGTGCAGCGGGAGATCGACCTGTTCGGGGTCCGAGAGCGGGTCGGCTTCTACAACACGTTCGCCGCCCACGCCCGGCACGACAAGACGGATGTCGACGGTGTGGGCGTGGTGGAGGCGGCGCGGGATCCCGGGACGCAGGAGATCCACGCGCTGCGCGGGCCGCGGTTCGCGTCGATGCAGTTCCACGCCGAGTCGGTGCTCACCCGGAACGGTCCGCGCATCGTGGGCCGCGCCCTGCAGGCCGCACTCGGGCGGTGATCCGGCACCACGGTCCGGCCGGGATCCGGCACTCGGCTTCCGGCCGGGGCCATCACCTCGGCTTCCGGCCCGGAGCCCGGGCGACACGGCCCGCGCCACTCCTCTTCGCCCACCACTCGGAGGCCCCGATGCACACGTACGTCGTCGTGGACGCGTTCGCCCACCGGCCGCTGCTCGGCAACCCCGTGGCCGTGTTCTTCGGCAGCGACGATCTCTCCCCCCGCACGATGCAGCGCATCGCGCGGGAGATGAACCTGTCGGAGACCACCTTCGTGCTCCGGCCCCGGCACGGCGGCGACGCCCGGATCCGGATCTTCACCCCGGTCAACGAGCTGCCTTTCGCCGGACACCCGCTGCTGGGCACAGCCATCGCCCTGGGCGCCCGCGGTCCCGGGGACCGGCTGCGGCTGGAGACGGCCATGGGGGTCGTCCCGTTCGACCTCACAAGGGAGCAGGGCAGGGTGGTCGCCGCCCGGATGCGGCAACCGGTCCCGACCTGGCGCCCCTTCGAGCGTGCCGGAGAGCTGCTGGCCGCACTCGGCGTGGAGAAGTCCACACTGCCCGTGGAGATCTACCACAACGGCCCCCGGCACGTCTTCGTCGGTCTGGAGAGCGTCGCCGCGCTGTCCGCCCTCCACCCCGACCACCGCGCCCTGGCCGGTTTCGAGGACCTGGCCGCCAACTGCTTCGCCCCCGCGCCGGACACGGAGAAGAGGACTCCGGCGCCGGACGAGGAGGGCGCGAGTTCCTGGCGCACCCGGATGTTCTCGCCCGCCTACGGCGTCACCGAGGACGCCGCCACCGGGTCCGCCGCCGGCCCGTTGGCCGTCCATCTGGCCCGGCACGGCATGGCCCCGTACGGCCGGCGGATCCGGATCACCCAGGGCGTCGAAATGGGCCGCCCCTCGCTGATGCTGGCCCGGGCCGAGGAGCCGGCGGAGTCCGCCGGCTCCCCCGAGTCGGTGGAAGTGGGCGGCGCCGGGGTGCTGGTGGCGGAGGGCAGCCTCCATGTATGACCGCGGCGCGGAGACAGCCCGCCCCGACGACATCCGCGCGACGACCGCGCGGCGGACACGGAAGAGGAACCGCATGGACACCGGCCGGTCGGAGACCCTGACCGCGGGAATCGACGTCACCTTTCCCGAGTACCTCTCGCCGCCCGCCGAGCCGCTGGGGCTTCTGCGCGGCTGGCTGGAGTCCGCGGAGGCGCACGGCGTACGCGAACCGCGGGCCCTGGCGCTGGCCACCGCCGACGCCCGGGGCCGCTCCTCGCTGCGGACCGTCGTCCTGAACCGGGTGACCGCCACCGGTGTCGTCGTCGCCACCCACGAGGGCAGCCGCAAGGGCCGCGAACTCCGGGCCAACCCCTGGGCCTCCGGCCTGCTGTACTGGCGTGAGACCGGACAGCAGATCAGCCTGGCGGGCCCCGTCCGCAGGCTCCCCGATCCCGAGTGCGACGCCCTGTGGGCCGCCCGCCCCGTGTTCACCCACGCCATGACCGTCTCCTCCCGGCAGAGCGAGCCGCTCGGTGATCCGACGGACGTGGCGCGGCTGCGGGCCCGTGCCGAGACGGTCGGCAGCCAGGGCCCCCAACCGCGCCCCGCCGCCTACGTCGGCTTCGAAATCGCTTGCGAATCCGTCGAGTTCTGGGCCAACGGCACCCAGCGGCTGCACGAGAGGCTGCGCTACGACCGTACTGCGGACGGCTGGAGCGCGGTCCGTCTGCAGCCGTGACGGCGCGGGGCCGTGCCGGGGACGGTGCGTGGTCCCCGGCAGCGTCCCGCGGGGGCAGCCGGGGGCCGCGCCGCCCGGGGCGAGTCCGGAGGCGGACGCCGGCGGCCAGGGCGGCGGCAGCGGCCGCCACCCGTGCGCGACCGGCCGGGTGCCGGGGCAGTCGCCGTCGAACAGCACGCGCGTGGCGTCGGTCGCCCGCGGCCGCCGGGCCGCAGGCCGTCCGGCGGCCCGGCGAACCACGAGGGGCCGCCGCCCGGTGCCCGTACCGGAATCGCCCGGGCCAGCGCCCGGGCCAGCGCCCGGGCGAGTGCGCGCCGCGCCGGGTTGGTCGACAGGGTCTCGTCGCGAGGGTGTACCCGGTTGGTGAGCAGCGGAGTGGCCCCCGGCTGTAGGGGTCGCGCTCGTCGCGAGCGGCCATCTGTCCGTGGCCGGGTACGGGATCGCCGGCGCCCGCCTGCGTGCAGACCCCGGGGCGGAGAAGTCGCGGTGAGCCGACGGCGGTTCACGAGGCCGCCCAGGCTTGTCCCGACGGCCGGGCAGTCCCCGGTGGAGTCGGCTGCGGGAGCCGACGAGACGGACGCCGCGGTGGCGTCGGCCGGCCCTGGCCTAGGACGGTGCCGAGCCCGACGGCCCCGGTCCGGGAGGGGGGCCGCTCCGCTCTGTCGAAGACGGGGACGGGGAGGGGGCCGGCCGGAGCGGCGTGCCCGCCAGCGGGCACTCGTACGGGCAGGGCTCCGCCGCAGGTGCGGGGTGCGGCTCCCCGGCGGCAGCCTCAGGCGCCGCCGGGGGCGCCAGCACGTCGCTGCGGATCGTGAGGAAGGCCAGGAGTCCTCCGGCAGCCGCGAGCGCCGCGGTGATCAGCATGGCCGTGCGGAAGCCGTCCGCGAAGGCGCGCGGGTCCTGGAAGTCGCTGCCGCCGATACCGGCGACGACGGGAAGGGCGGCGACGGCCGTGAGCTGGGCGACCCGGGAGACGGCGTTGTTCACGCCCGAGGCCACCCCGGATTGCTCGGAAGGGGCCGCGGCCAGCGCCGTCGCGGTGACCGGCGCGACCGTGGTGGCCAGTCCGAAGCCGAAGACCAGCACGGCCGGCAGCACGTAGGCCGCATAGCTGCCCACCCCGCCCTCGCCCACCGGGATGCGCAGCATCAGCAGCATTCCCGCGGCCAGCAGCAGCGGGCCCACGGTCAGCGGCACCCGCGGGCCGATGCGCTGGGCCAGCGCTCCGGCCCGCGAGGAGAGCGCCAGCATCAGCAGCGTCACCGGGAGGGAGGCCGCTCCGGCGTACAGCGGGGTGTAGCCCAGCGAGGTCTGCAGGAACACGACGAGGAGGAAGAAGACCCCGCCCAGCGCCGCGTACACCACGAACGTCACGGCGTTCGCGCTGAGGAACTGGCGTGCGGTGAAGACCCCCGGAGGGAGCATCGGGCTCGGCGCGCGGCGTTCGGTCCTGGCGAAGCCGCCGAGCGCGGCGACGCCGAGGACGAGGGCGGTCGCCGTCAGCCAGCCGGCCGCCTGGCCGCGCGGTCCCTCGATCAGCGCATAGGTGACCCCGGCCAGCCCGACCGTGGCCAGCGCGGCGCCGCGCAGGTCCAGCCGTCCGGTCGCACCGGGATCGCGGCTCTCGGGGACCCGGTGGACGGTGGCCGCCAGGACGAACAGCCCGATCGGCACGTTGATCAGGAAGATCCACCGCCAGGAGAAGGCGTCGATCAGATAGCCCCCGACGATCGGCCCGAGCGCCGAGGCAACCCCGGTGAGCGCGGACCAGGCGCCGATTGCCACGGGGCGGTCGGCGGTGCGGTAGGTCGACTGGATGATGGCCAGGCTGCCGGGCGTGAGCAGTGCCGCGCCGACACCCTGCAGCGCCCTGGCGACGATGAGGACCCCGGCGGTGGACGCCACCGCGCACAGCACGGAGGGGACGACGAAGCAGACCACGCCGAGGGTGAAGACGCGCCTGCGCCCGTAGCGGTCCGCGAGGGACCCCCCGAGCAGGATGAGCGCGGCGAGCGTGAGCAGATAACTGTCGAGTACCCACTGGAGATCCGACACACCGGCACCGAGGTCCCGCCCGATCACGGGCAGCGCCACGTTGACGACGGTGGCGTCGAGGAAGCCCATGGCCGAGCCCAGGACGGTCGCCACGAGCACCCACCGGCCGGTTGCCGACCGGAAGGGGACGGTGCCGGGTGCGGTGTCCTGGTGCGCCTCCATGGTCCCTCTCCCGACTCGCTGTCCCCGCCTGCCGTCCCGGTGATCGTACGGCGGGTGGTGGCGGTTCCCGGTCAGGCGCCCCGGCGGTGGCCGATCGCGCGGCGCGTCCGGCGGGCCGGTGGCCGCGTGCACCCCGACTGCCTGTCGTGATGTCCTGGACCCGTCACAGAGGCGCCGGTGAACGGTCACCACTCCCCAACGCCCTTCCGCCATCCCGCGCGCTCGACCATGATGTGCGCGGACATCGACGCGGACCGACGGGGGAGTTCGGACATGGACAGGCGGGGATTTCTCAGGGGCGCGGCCGTACTGCCGGCGGCCGGGGTGCTGGCCTCCGCGGCCGGCGGCGTCGCCGTGGCGCGCAGCGGGGCGCGGGCGCGCTCCCGGCGGCGGCCCGCCCCGCAGGACTGGATGGCGCCACTGGCGGACACCACTCCGTTGCGCTCGCTGACCATCCCCGGCAGCCACGACTCGGGAGCGCGGTACGGCGGCGCCTGGGTGGAGTGCCAGGACACGCCGATCGGGCGGCAGTTGGCAGCCGGCATCCGCTTCCTGGACGTGCGCTGCCGGGCCGTCGACGGGGTGTTCGCCGTCCACCACGGCGCCTTCTACCAGCATCTGATGTTCGGTGACGTGCTCATCGCCTGCCGCGACTTCCTCGCCGCGCACCCCGGCGAGACGGTCCTGATGCGGGTGAAGCAGGAGTACTCGTCGGTCGGCGACGAGGAGTTCCGCCGGATCTTCGACGTGTACCTGGACGAGAAGGGATGGCGCTCCCTCCTGCGGCTCGACAGCACGCCGCCCACCCTGGGCGAGGCGCGCGGCAAGGTCGTGGTCCTCGCCGACAACGGAGGTCTGCCCGGCCTCCGCTGGGCCGACCCGGAGCTCTTCGACGTCCAGGACGACTACCAGGCCGAGCCGTTCGCCAAGTGGGACAGGATCACCGACCAGTTCCGCCAGGCGGCGGACGAACCCGGCCCCTGGTACGTCAACTTCACGAGCACCGCCGCCGGGCTGCCGCCCGCCTGGAACGCGGACCGGCTCAACCCGCAGGTGCGGACGTTCCTCGACGGCTCCGGAATGGCCGGGCGTACCGGTCTCGGCATCATTCCGATGGACTTTCCGCAGTCCGAGCCGGGGCTCCTCGAAGCCGTCCTCGCACACAACCCGACGAGCTGAGCCCGGCCCCGCCGGGAGCGGCGGCCGCAGGCCGGCGCTCCCCGCGGACGGGGGCCGCCGCACGGGTGCGGGTCACTCCGGCGGCAGCTCCCCCGAGCGGGCCACCCGCGCGTACCAGGCGGCGCTGGACCTGGGGGTGCGGCGCTGCGTCGGGTAGTCGACGTGTACGAGTCCGAAGCGCTTGTCGTAGCCCCAGGCCCACTCGAAGTTGTCCAGCAGCGACCAGGTGAAGTAGCCCCGCACATCGGCGCCCTCCTCGACGGCCCGGTGCACGGCCCGCAGATGGCGCCGGAGATAGCTGAGCCGCTCCGGGTCGTGGAACCGGCCCTCGGCGTCCGGCGCGTCGGGGTAGCAGGCCCCGTTCTCGGTCACGTACAGCGGTGTCCCGGGCGCCTCCCGGTGGAAGCGGAGCAGCAACTCGGTCAGACCGCCGGGGTCGATGCTCCAGCCCATCGCCGTCCGGCTGCCCGGCGGCTGGTGGAAGGCGACCCGGTCGGCGCCCGGCCAGGGGGAGTGCGCGCTGCCGCCGTGCCCGTCGTCGCGCTCGGGTTCGGTGCCGACCGGGGCGGCGGAGACGACGGTCGGCGTGTAGTAGTTCACGCAGATCCCGTCGAGCGGCTGGTGGGCGAGGGCCGGGTCGCCGTCCCGGACGAAGGACCAGTCGGTGAGCTGCGCCGTGTCCTCCAGCAGGTCCGTGTCGTACCTGCCGTGCAGCATCGGCCCGGTGAAGACGCGGGTGGCCAGCGCGTCGATGCGGCGGGCCGCGTCGCGGTCGGCCGGGGTGCCGGTACGCGGGCGCACGGCCGCCGGGTTCAGGCTCACACTGACCTGCGCGCGGTCGGGGAGGGCCGCGCGCAGCGCCTGGACGGCCAGCCCGTGCCCGAGGTTGAGGTGGTGCGCCGCCCGCAGCGCGTCGACCGGGTCGGTACGGCCGGGCGCGTGCACCCCGGAACCGTAGCCGAGGAACGCGCTGCACCACGGCTCGTTGAGCGTGGTCCACATCTCCACCCGGTCGCCGAGCGCCTCGGCGACCAGGCCCGCGTACTCCGCGAAGCGGTAGGCGGTCTCCCGGGCCGGCCAGCCGCCCTCGTCCTCCACCTCCTGCGGCAGATCCCAGTGGTAGAGGGTGAGCAGCGGGGTGATGCCCGCGCCGAGGAGTTCGTCGGCCAGCGCCCGGTAGAAGTCGAGCCCGCGCTGCGCCGCGGGGCCGCGCCCGGTGGGCTGGACCCGCGGCCAGGAAACGGAGAACCGGTAGGCGCCCAGGCCCAGTTCGGCCATCAGTGCCACGTCCTCCGGGTAGCGGTGGTAGTGGTCGCAGGCCACGTCCCCGGTGTCGCCGCCGGCCACCCTGCCGGGGGTGTGGGAGTAGGTGTCCCAGATGGACGGGGTCCGTCCGCCCTCCCGCACGGCGCCTTCGATCTGGTACGCGGAGGTGGCGGCGCCCCACAGGAAGCCGCTCGGGAAGCGGAGCGGGGCGGTGGTCTCCGCCGCGGAATCGGCCTGCACGGATGTCATGGAGCGCTCCCGGGGTTGCGGGCACGACTGTGCCCTGACTCGTGGTGGTGCGGGGTGGTTCGGGGTGGTGGGCGGGGGGGGGGGGGGGGGGGGGGGGGGGGGGGGGGGGGGGGGGCGGGGGGGCCCCCCCCCCCCCCCCCCCCCCCCCACGGCTCCGGTCCGTGCGGTCGGGTCCCACGGCCCGTCGCGCACGGTCTCGGGTCAGCCTTTGACGGCCCCCTGCATGACGCCGCCGACGATCTGCTTGCCGAACACGGTGAAGGCGAGCAGCAGCGGCAGGGTCCCCAGCAGGGCGCCGGCCATGATGACCGACTCGTCGGGGATGTATCCGCGCCCCAGGCCGGTCAGGGCGACCTGCACGGTGGGGTTGTCCTGGGTCAGCGCGATGATCGGCCAGAAGAACTCGTTCCAGGCCAGTACGAAGGTCAGCATCCCCAGTACGGCCATCGCCGGCCGGGCCACGGGGAAGACCACGTGCCACACGACGCGCAGGCTGTGCGCACCGTCCACGCGTGCGGCCTCGATCAGCTCCGTCGGCAGCGCGTTGACGAGGTACTGGCGCATGAAGAAGACGCCGAAGGCGTTGACCATCATCGGCAGGATCACCGCCTGGAGCTGGTTGGTCCACTCCAGTTCGGCGATCGCCATGAACAGCGGCACCACGCTGAGCTGCGGCGGCACCATCATCGTGCCGATCACCGTCATCAGCAGCGCGTTCTTCGCGCGGAAGCGGAGCTTGGCGAAGGCGTATCCGGCCAGCGTGGCGAACACGACCGTGCTCAGGGCGATGCTGCCGGCCACGAAGGTGGTGTTCAGCAGCGCCTTGCCCATGTTCGCGTCCTGCCACGCCGTGGCCATGTTGCTGAACAGGTTGCCGCCGAACCAGAACGGCGGCGGCGTCTCGGCCAGCCGCTGGTTGTTCCGGGAGGCGGCGATCGCCGTCCAGATCAGCGGGAAGAGCGAACCGGCGGTGAAGAGCAGCAGGATGCCGTAGGTCAGCCGTCCCGCGTGCAGGTGCCGTCCGGCACTGCCTGCCTTGCGGGGGGCCGCCCCGGTGCCCGCTCCGCGGGCGCGGCGCCGGGCCGTCGTCGGCAGCATGTCCATCCCTTCACTTGCCGGTGCTGTTGAGGCGTCGCGCGATCAGCCAGTTGACCAGGCCGATCACGATGAGGAGCAGGAACATCGTCCAGGCGATGGCGGAGGCCCGGCCCAGCTGGAAGTCGAACCAGCCCTGCTCGTAGAGGTAGAGCCCCAGCGTCTGGTACTGGTGCGAACCGCCGCCGGTCTGCGAGCCGCCGAACAGCAGCGGTTCCCCGAACAGCTGGGTGGCGCCGATGGTGGAGACGACCACCGTGAACAGGATCGTCGGTCGCAGCGCGGGGATCGTGACGTGCAGGAACTGCTGCCAGCGGTTGGCTCCGTCCAGCGCCGCGGACTCGTACAGGTCGTCCGGGACGGCCTGCATGGCGGCCAGGTAGATCAGCGCGTTGTAGCCCGTCCACCGCCACACGACGATGGAGGAGACGGCCAGTTGGGAGGTCCAGGTGCCGTTCTCCCAGTCGATGTGCTCGATGCCGAGCAGTCCGAGACCCCAGTTGATCATCCCGTAGTCGCGGCCGAAGAGCATCGTGAACACCAGCGTCGCGGCGGCCACCGAGGTGGCGTAGGGCGTGAGCATCGCGACGCGGAAGAAGGTGGACCCGCGCAGCCGGTAGTTGAGCAGGTGGGCCAGGCCCAGGGCCATCAGCAGCTGCGGCACGGTGGACAGGACGCCGATGGTCAGGGTGTTGCGCAGCGCGTTCCAGAAGAAGTCGTCCTCCAGCAGCCTGGAGAAGTTGTGCAGCCCGACCCACTCCATCCGGGTCGGGTCGTGCAGCGAGACCTTGTGCAGCGAGGCCCAGCCCGTGTACAGCAGCGGGAAGAGGCCGAACGCTGCGAAGAACACGAAGAACGGCGCGACGAACGCGTAGGGGCTGAACCGGGCGTCCCACCGGTGGCGCCGCCGGCCGCGGCGCTCCTGGGAGCGCTCGCGGCCGCCGTCCGCCGGGACGGGGCGCCCGGCCTCCCGCACGCGGGGGAGCGGCTCAGTCCTCGACGACGTCATCGATCTTCTTCACCGCGGCGTCCCAGCCCTCTTGGGGCTTCTTGCCCTGCTGCTCCACCTGGAGGATGCCGATGTCGGAGATCGTCGTCTTGATCACCTGGTCCTTCGGCCCGAGCGGAGTGGTGGGGATGCCCTCGGCGGCCTCGGAGAAGATGCTCCCGATGGGCGCGTCGTCGAAGTACGGGTGCTCGGCGTCCTTGACCTCGGGCAGCGCGTAGGCCGCCTGCGAGCTGGGGAAGCTGGCTTGCTTCTCGAACAGCTTGGCCTGCTGCTCGGGTGCGGTCAGCCACGTGGCCAGCTCGACGGCCTCCTTGCGGTGCTTGCCGCCCTTGGGGACGGTCAGGAACGAGCCGCCCCAGTTCGCGGGCCTGGGCGCCGCGGCCACGTCCCACTTGCCCGCACCCTTGTCCCCGGCCTTCTCCTTGATGTAGCCGAGCATCCAGGGCGGGCAGACCACACTGGCGAAGTCCCCGTTGGCGTAGCCCTGGTCCCACTCCTTGTCGAACTGCTTGAGCTTGCCGGTCATGTCGCCCTTGATCGCGCGCATGGCCAGGTCCCAGGACTCCCGGACGCCCTCGCTCTTCTTGTAGACCAGCTTGCCGTCGGCGCTGTAGTACTTGACCGGATAGCTGGAGACCGCGCCGTTGTAGAGGCCGGCTGCGCCGTCCATGAAGGCGGTGCCCTTCGGCGCGGACTTCATGTACTTCTCACCGGCGTCGACGTACTTCGACCAGTCGCCCTGCCACAGCTTGCCCACCTCCTCACGGTCGGTGGGCAGTCCGGCCTTCCCGAACAGGTCCTTGCGGTAGCAGACGCCCATCGGGCCGATGTCCGTGCCCAGGCCCACGACCTGGCCGCTGTCGGCCTTGGCCTGGTTCCACTTCCAGTCGAGCCAGTCGGACTTGCGTACCCCCTCGACCTTCGCCATGTCGACGAGCTTGTCCGCGTGCAGCCCGGCGACCTCGTTGATGTTGTCGACCTCGACGGCCTGGATGTCGCTCAGTCCGCTGTTGGCCGACAGGTGGTTGAGCAGGGCCGGGTAGTAGTCCTCGTTCCGCTCGGTGGAGTTCTCCTTGATCCGGATGTCCGGGTGGAGCTTCTCGTACTCGTCGTAGAGGCCGGCCTGCTTGTAGCCGAAGACTCCGAACACCCCGACCGACAGGGTGGTCCTGCCGTCCTCGCCGCCGGAGCCGCCGCTGTCCTGGGCACACCCGGTCAGCGCGCCCGCCCCCAGTACGGCCGCCAGGCCGCAGGCGAGGGGCCCGCTGCGCAGCGGTCGCCCCGTGGTTCTCTTCCTGGTCGTACGCATGGCTGTGCCGTCCCTCCCGGACCTGCGAAAGCGGGAAGCGCTGGAATGGGAGCGCTCCCATCAGTGCGTTGCAGCATGTGGGAGGAACAGAGCCGCGTCAAGGGATCGGACAAGGGAGCGCTCCCGGAGCCGGGAGCGGGCGGATGTAGTTGAATGGGCCCGACACGTGGGGTCGGCCCCACGGGTGGCGGCCCGTCGCACGGCGGCACGGCGGTCGCCCACCAGGTGGTGGACCGGGCACCCGCAGGGCCCGGGAACAAGGAGGACGCGTCCATGCCAGCAGCCCGCGCGGACGGCACCGGGAAATCCGGGCCGACCCTGGAACAGGTCGCCGCGCGTGCGGGCGTGGGGCGGGGAACCGCCTCCCGGGTCATCAACGGCTCCCCCCGGGTCAGCGAACGCACCCGCAACGCGGTCAATGCCGCCGTGGCGGAACTGGGCTACGTCCCCAACCGCGCCGCGCGGGCACTGGCGGCCGGGAGCATGGACGCCATCGCCCTCGTCGTCCCGGAGCAGGAGAACCGCCTGTTCGCCGAGCCCTACTTCTCCGAGATCCTGCGCGGGGTCAGCGCCGAGCTCGGCGACACGGACATGCAGCTTCTGCTGACCCTCATCCGCGACCAGCGCGGACGCGAGCGCTTCGCCCAGTACGCCGCGGCGCACCGGGTGGACGGCGTCCTGCTGGTGTCCGTGCACGGCGACGATCCGCTGCCCGACCTGCTGCGGGAGGTCGGCATGCCCGCGGTGCTCAGCGGCCGCCGCTCCCATGCCGAGCAGCTGCCCTACGTGGACTCCGACAACCTCCTCGGCGCCCAGCTCGCCGTCGAGCACCTGATCGGCCGCGGGCGGCGGAAGGTCGCCACCGTCACCGGGCCGCCGGACATCTACGGGGCCCGCTGCCGCCTGGCCGGCTACCACGCGGCGCTCCGCGCGGCCGGACGGGAGAGCGCCCCGCCGCCGGACGCGGAGGACGGCGGCCTCCGCGCGGACGGCCCCCTGGTCGTGCAGGGCGACTTCACGGAGGAGGGCGGGCACCGCGCCATGCGGGAACTGCTCGCCCGGGACCCGGAGGTGGACGCGGTCTTCTGCGCCTCGGACGTGATGGCTGCCGGAGCCCGGCTGGCGCTGCGCGAAGCCGGCCGGGAGGTTCCCGGGGACGTGGCCCTGGTCGGGTTCGACGACTCGGCCGTGGCACGGCACATGGATCCGCCGCTGACCACCGTGCGGCAGCCCATCGAGGAGATGGGGCGCGCCATGGTCCGGATGCTGCTGGACCTGATGGCGCGCGCCCAGCAGGACCCGCCGCGCACCGCGCCCGGAGCTGCCGGTGCCGAGCAGCAGCCCCGCCTGGTGCTCCCCACCGAGCTGGTCCGGCGCCGCTCCTCCTGAACTTCCGCCGTGGTGGCCGGTGTCCGGCCACCACGGCACGGCCGGCCCGGGCGAGCCGTTCACCGAGCGGCGTGACGCGTACCGGTGTCCGGAGCGGACCGGTAGGCTCGCGGTCGTGCCGGCGCCACCGATACTTCGCGACGTCTTCCACGCTCTGCGCGACGAGTTGGGCGTGGAGGACGACGGCGTCACCTTCGACGACGGCCCGCAGCCCCTGCAGCGCCTCGACGTCCTGCTCTACCGTGCGGGAGACCCGGCCGCGACGACGGCCCTGGCCACGGTCGGTATGTCGGCCCACCCCATGCCGCCGCGGGGCAAAGGGCCGGGCGGCCGCGCCGAACTGCGGCTCTTCCGGCGCGGGCCGCTGGAGCGGGATGCCGAACAGCGCCTGGCCATGCGGCTCGCGAACCTGGCCGCCTACCCGTGGACGCGCGGCCAACCGCTCGGCTGGGGCGAGCTGATCGGCTTCGAGGACGAGATCCCCGCCTTCCCCGGCTGCCGCAGTGTCTTCCTGGCCGGCCCCTGGGCGCGGGAACAGCGTGCCGCCTTGGAGACCCGCGTGGAGCCGGTGCGCCTCATCAACGCCGTGCCGATCAGCCCGGCCGAACACGCACAGGCGCGCACCACCCGCCCCGAGACGTTCTTCAGCGGCCTGCTCGACAGCCGCGACATCTTCGCACCGCCGGGAGCCGGCCATCCGTCTCCGGCCCCCGGCGCCGGACAGGGCTGACCCCCCGGGGAGTTCGGCGGCCCGCGAGGTTCGCGCACGCTCGCGGGACGGGCCCGGCGGGCGGCCCGTCCCGCCCCGTCACCGAGGCGTCACACGGTGTTGTGGCGTGCCGACGGCCCGCGCGGCGGCGTCCGGTCCCCGAGTTGTGGGCCCGCCGGACCGGACCCACCATCGGTGGAGAACGCCGAATCCGGCGAGGAGGTGGCGATGACAGAGCTGACGACGCCGCACAGCCGTGGGGCGTGGCCCCGGCTCCGGGTGGCGGACTGGACCGGGACGCGGGACACCCTCCATATGTGGACCCAGATCATCGGCAAGATCCGGCTCGCCCACGCCCCCCTGGTCAACCACTGGTGGCAGGTGACGCTCTATGTCACCCCGAGCGGGCTCACGACCTCGACGATCCCGCACGGCACCGGAGCGTTCGACATCGAATTCGACTTTCCCGACCACTCGCTGCGGATCCGCACCAGCGACGGAGCCGTCCGCCGGGTGCGCCTGGAGGCCAAACCCGTCGCGCAGTTCTACGAGGAGACGATGCGGGCCCTGCACGAGGTGGGAGTCCGCACGCCGATCCAGCCCTGGCCCAACGAGGTGGAGCAGGCGATCCCGTTCCCCGAGGACACTGTGCACGCCTCCTACGACCCCGAGGCCGCCCAGCTCTTCTGGCGCCAGCTCCTCCAGGCGCAGCGCGTCCTGGGGCAGTTCCGCTCGCGCTTCGTTGGCAAGGTCAGCCCCGTGCACTTCTTCTGGGGCGCCATGGACCTGGCCTGCACCCGGTTCTCGGGCCGCCCGGCCCCGCCCCATCCGGGCGGCGCGCCGCACTGCGGGGACTGGGTGATGCTGGAGGGCTACTCACGGGAGTTGAGCAGCTGCGGCTTCTGGCCGGGCGGCGGAGAGGAAGGGGCGTTCTACGCCTACGCCTATCCGGAGCCGGACGGCTTCCGGGACCATCCCGTGCTTCCCGGCGGTGCCTTCTACAGTGAGCAGAACGGCCAGTTCCTGCTCCCGTACGAGGTGGTCCGCACCGACCCCGAGCCCGACCGGGTGCTGACCGACTTCCTGCAGACCACCTACGAGGCGGCGGCCGTGCACGGAGCCTGGAACCGCGCCGAACTCGAGGACGATCCGCACCGCTGGGACGCGCAGGAGCGGTCGTTGTCCATGGAAGGACGGTCCGGCTGACCTGCCGTCCCGGTACGGCCCCGCCGCTCCCGTCCGGCGCGGAGGAACCGCCAGGTGCCCCCGCGCCGGACGGGTTCCACCGGACGCGGTCCCACGGCGCTGCGTGCTTCGCCCCGGGTCAGCGGCGACAGACTCGGGCGACCGGCTCGCCTTCCGTGGGACCCCGTTCGGGCGCTGACTGTCGGCGCGGTTCTGGTCGCCGCGGGCATCCGCGCCCGCAACCGCAGCCGATCGAAGTGCGTCGGGCCGGTGCGGCAGGGGTTGGGGTTCGGGCAGCACGTACGACGGCTGCCACGTACGACGGCCGCGGGGGATCAGCCGACGCGCGGAGGCTCCCCGCCGGGGTCCGCGTCGGACGACTGCGGTGCGTCGGCTCCGTGGAACTCCGGGTCGATGGCGTTGGCCGCGCCGAGTGCGGTGAGGATCCAGGCGTCTTCCCGCGTCCGGAGCCGTGCCGCCTCTCGGTGCGCCAGCGCGGCCTCCAGCTCGTCCAGCGCGGTGTCCAGCCTGGCGCTGTCCTTGCCGGCCGACGCGTCGCGAACGCGCTGCCGAGCCTCCTGCACACCCGCGTCGGCGTCCGCGTACAGGGTGTCGAGCTCGGATTGTTTCGGGTCAGACATATGTCCAGCGTACGCGCCGTCGTTCGGGGCCGACGCGCGGCCACGGCTGACGCCGTCCGCACCGCCGCACTTCGCCCGATCGCGCCGCCGTGCCGGTGCGAGGTGTCCCGCTGGGCGGAACTCGCTGCAGCCGGCCGGCTTCGGGACGGAGGGCGTGACATCTTCCGTGACCGCCTGGCTCTGCCGGGTGCCCCGGCGGGCGGTGCACGCAAGCGCTTCCTCCCCGGGGCCCGGCGAATGGGCCCCGCCGAAGGGTTGTGCGGGAGCGGGCGATCAGGCCGCTTGCGGCGTCCTCTCGTCCTTGAGCATCTTGCGCACCTCTTCGCGCAGCTCCGGGGTGTCGGTGTGGTCGTGGACGGAAGCCGCGTGCTCGGCCGCTGCCCGGACCACCTCGTCCTCCTCCCCGGCGATGGTGAGGGTGCAGTTCGACTCGCTCGGGTAATCCCTGCAGTCCGCAACCTTGCGCATCACAGGCACCTTCCTTTTCCTTCGATCCGGGTGCCGGATACCTCTCGTCTCCAGCCTCGCGCGGCGGGCCGCGGCAGGCAAACCCCCTCGGTACCGAGTGGCCGCGGGCAACCGCCCGCCCCGCGGAGGCGACCGGGGCGGTGCGTCATGGCTGCGGAGTACGTGCCGTGTAGACGGTGTTGGCCGACGTGCCGCCCACCACCGGGTTGTCGAACCGCACGGTGTGTGCCTCGGCGCCTTCGAAGACCTCGTCTAGGGCGGAGAGGAACCGCTCGTCCGGCGGGTCGTCGGACCACAGCGCGAACACCCCGCCGGGGTGCAGGTGGCGGGCCAGCCGACGCAGTCCGGCGGGCTCGTACAGTGCCGCGTTGCCGGGCCGCAGCACATGCCGCGGGGAGTGGTCGATGTCCAGCAGGACGGCGTGGAAGCGCCGGTGCGCGGAGTCGGGGTCGAAACTCTGCGGGTTCTCCGCGAGGGCGAAGAAGTCGCCGTGCACCAGGCGGCACCGGGTGTCCTGTACCAGCCGGGCGCCGGCCGGTACCAGTCCCCGCTCATGCCATCCGATCACTGCTTCGAGTGCCTCGACCACCAGGAGTGAGCGCACCCGCGGATCCTGGGACGCGGCTTCGGCCGTCCAGCCCAGGCCGAGTCCGCCCACGACGACGTCCAGCTCGTGCCCGGGCACCGCGGCCAGGCCGAGCCGGGCGAGTGCGACCTCTCCTTCGGTGAAGAGACTGGACATGAGGAAGTCGTCATCGAGCTTGACCTCGTACACGTCCGCTCCGGAGGACGGGTCACGGCGGCGCCGCAGGCTGATCTCCCCCAGGTCCGTCGGCTGCCAGTCGAGCTCTTCGAATCGCGCGCTCATCGGGCCAACCTATCCCCCTACGGAGGGCGGATCGAGATCATCCGGCGCACTGGGATAGGATGTACGGGCGCGCGGAGCGCCGCCGCAGAGCCCGAGACCGACCACAAAGGCCGTGGGCGGTGAGGACACCGCAGACTTCCGGGCCGCCGACCGGCGGCCCGATCGACCGGTGACGGTACGGGAAGCCGTCTCCGTCATCATCGAAGTACCTCCCGAATCGCCTCCGGTGCAGCAGGCCCGAGCTTCGGCCCTCAGCCCTCCCGGGGGCGCTGTGCTGTGCGGAACGCGCGCGGTGCAGCAGGCCGCGCGGGACCGCGCGGAGAGACCGACTCGACGGGGCACGGGGCCTCCCGCCGTGCGCCCTTCCCGCATCGGAGTCGACCACGCACGTACGACGCGTACGGCCCGGCCGTGCGCCTGAACGGAAACGGATGCATGTCCGCTGAAACTCCCATGGCCACCGGGCCGCGCCCGTCCCTGCCGCGGATCCGCCGACCCGACTTCCTCGAATCGCCGAAGGTGCTGCGTACCGAGGTGCTGGCCGGACTGGTCGTCGCGCTGGCGCTGATCCCGGAGGCGATCTCCTTCTCGATCATCGCCGGGGTCGATCCCAGTGTCGGCCTCTACGCGGCCTGCACGATGGCCGTCGTCATCAGTTTCGTCGGCGGCCGCAAGGCGATGATCTCCGCGGCCACCGGCGCGGTCGCGCTCGTGGTCGCCCCGCTCAACCACCAGTACGGGCTGGGTTATCTCGTCGCCGCCGTCATCCTCGGCGGGGTCTTCCAGGTGATCCTGGGCTCACTCGGGGTCGCGAAGCTGATGCGCTTCGTGCCGCGGAGTGTCATGGTCGGGTTCGTCAACGCGCTGGCGATCATGATCTTCATGGCGCAGGTGCCGGAGATGACCGGGGTGCCCTGGGGGGTCTACCCGCTGATCGCCGCCGGTCTGGCCATGATGGTGCTCTTCCCGAAGATCACCAAGGTGGTCCCGGCCCCGCTGGTCGCGATCGTCATCCTCACGGTCGTGACCCTCGCCGCCGGGATCGCCGTGCCCACGGTCGGGGACAAGGGAGAGCTGCCCTCCGCGCTGCCCGTGCCCGGTCTGCCCGACGTGCCCTTCACCCTGCACACGCTGACCGTCATCGCGCCGTACGCGCTGGCCCTGGCGCTGGTGGGGCTGATGGAGTCGCTGATGACGGCCAAGCTGGTGGACGACATCACCGACACCCACTCCAACAAGTCCCGCGAGTCGGTGGGCCAGGGCGTCGCCAACATCGTCACGGGGTTCTTCGGCGGGATGGGCGGCTGCGCCATGATCGGCCAGACGATGATCAACGTGAAGGCGTCGGGGGCCCGGACCCGGCTGTCCACCTTCCTTGCCGGAGCCTTCCTGCTCGTGCTGTGCCTGGTCTTCGGGCCGATCGTCTCGGACATCCCGATGGCCGCACTGGTGGCGGTGATGGTCCTGGTCGCGGTCGGCACCTTCGACTGGCACTCCGTGCTGCCGGGGACGCTCAAGCGGATGCCGGTCGCGGAGACCGTGGTCATGGTGGTGACCGTGATCGTGGTGATCGCCACCCACAATCTGGCCATCGGCGTGGTGGTCGGCTCGGTCGTGGCCATGATCGCCTTCGCGCGGCGCGTCGCCCACCTGGTCAACGTCTCCGGTGTGACGGACCCCGACGGGACGCAGGCGGTGTACTCGGTCACCGGAGAGCTCTTCTTCGCCTCCTCCAACGACCTCGTCTACCAGTTCGACTACAAGAACGACCCCGACGACATCGTCATCGACCTCTCCGGGGCGCACATCTGGGACGCCTCCTCGGTCGCCGCACTGGACGGGATACAGACCAAGTACGCCGGCTACGGCAAGAAGGTCACCATCACCGGGCTGAACGAGCACAGCGCCGACATGCACGAGCGCCTCGCCGGGCAGCTCACCGAGGCCCACTGAGCGGCGCCGGGCGCCCCGCCCCGCGGCGGGCGCCCGGCGACCGGACCCCGCTTGTGCACGCACCCATCCGTCCTGATGAAATGCATATCGTGACAGGTGCGGCAGGAAAGTGGTCATCGGATACGGCACCCCCTATCACCTCCTACACGGCGATCGGGGACAGTTTCACCGAAGGGGTCGGCGACCCGGGGAGCGACGGGGTCTTCGTCGGCTGGGCCGACCGGCTGGCGGTGCTCCTGGCCGAACGGGACCCGAGCGCCTTCCGCTACGCCAACCTGGCCGTACGCGGCCGGCTGCTCGACCAGATCGTCGCCGAGCAGGTGCCCCGAGCCGCGGAACTCGCCCCTGATCTGGTGACGTTCTGCGCGGGAGGGAACGACGTCCTGCGTCCCGGCTCCGACCCGGACGCCCTCGCCGCCCGGTACGAGTCCGCGCTGGCCGACCTCCTCCCGCGCGTCGGCACCGTGGTGGTCTGCACGGGCTTCGACACCCGCGAGTTCCCCCTGCTGCGCCATCTGCGCGGCAGGATCGCGACGTACAACGGCCATCTGCGTGCGGTCGCGGACCGGCACGGCTGCCCGGTGCTCGACCTGTGGTCGCTGCGGGCCGTCCAGGACCGCAGGGCCTGGGACGAGGACCGCCTGCACCTCTCCCCCGAGGGGCACCGGCGGGTCGCCGCGCGGTGTGCCGAAGTGCTGGGCCTCCCTCCGTCCACCGGCTCCGACGCGCCCTGGCCGGAGACCGGGGCGGCGCCCGGCTCGCGGCGGGACGACCTCTACTGGGCCCGGCAGTACCTGTTGCCGTGGATCGGGCGCCGGCTGCGCGGCGAGTCCTCCGGCGATCATGTCCAGGCCAAGCGGCCCGACCTGCTCCCACTGCACACCTCGGACCGCTAGCCCGCGTCCGGTGCGGCGGGGGAGCGACGGGTGTGCGGAGCAGCGCGCCGGGTCAGAAGTGGAGTACGGGACACCGGGGTACTCCTGTGTTCCGGTACTCCCCGTACCCACCGGGAACGAGCGAAAGGGAGCGGTGACCATGACCAACGGCGACTCCGACGCCGAGACGATGCACGCGATGACCTACGACCGGTTCGGCGGCCCGGAGGTGCTGTCCGCGACCCGGCAGCCGCTGCCCAAGGTCGGACCGGGGGAGGTGCTGGTCCGGGTGCGCTGCGCGGCGGTCAACCCCGTGGACTGGAAGATCATGGCGGGCGGCCTCCAGGGCATGATGGACACCGTCTTCCCCGTCGTACCGGGCTGGGACGTGGCGGGCGTCGTCGAGCGGGTCGGCATCGACGCGCCCGAGTTCTCCGTCGGCGACGAGGTGATGGCCTACGCCCGCAAGGACTACGTGCACGGCGGCACGTTCGCCGAGTTCGTCTCCGTGCCGGTGCGGTGCCTGGCCCGCCGCCCGAGCACGCTGTCCTGGCAGCAGGCGGCGGGCCTGCCGCTGGCCGGGCTCACGGCGTACCAGGCACTCACCCGGCTCGGCACCCGCGAGGGCGAGACGGTGCTGATCCACAACGCGGCCGGGGGAGTGGGTTCGCTCGGGGTGCAGATCGCCCTCGCGCTCGGCGCCCGCGTCATCGGCACGGCCTCTCCCGCCAACCACGACCGGCTGCGTGCGCTCGGCGCCGAGCCGGTCGCCTACGGCGACGGACTCACCGAGCGGATCAGGGCCGTCGCGCCGGAAGGCGCCGACGTGGTCGCCGACTTCGTCGGCGGGGTCCTGGACACCACGCTGGAAGTCCTGGCCGACGGCGGCAGGCACGCCTCCATCGCGGACAACACGGTGCTGGAGAAGGGCGGCCAGTGGATGTGGGTACGCCCCAGCGGCGACGACCTGACGGTCCTGGCCGGATGGGCCGACGAGGGCCGGCTGTCGGTGCGGGTGGCCGACGTGTTCCCGCTCGCCCGGCTGGCCGACGCGTTCGAGCTCAGCCGCTCGGGCCATGTGCACGGGAAAATCATCGTGACGCCGTGACGTCGTGACATCTCCTTCCGGCGGCGCCGCCGGTGGGCAGGTGCCTCCTCCCGGGCTGCCTGTCACCCGGGGCCGCCGGTGTTCCCGGCGGGCCCGGCCGGGCCCGACTGCGGCAGGGACAGCGGCGCCCGGCCGCGTCCGCACCTCCGACCCGCTCGGCGACGTCCACCACCACCCCCGTTCGAGGTCCACGCGCACCGCCGGGACCCGTCTCCCGCACCTGCTCCACGTAGTCAATTGCGCGCCGGTCGCACCTGGTCGGGGACGGTAGGACGGCAATAGCCGCAATCGATTCCGTGTGCCACGGTGGCCCTCATGGAGGGGCGAGAGCACGACCGCGCGCACGACCACCACCACGGACACGGACCCGGCGGACACCACCACCGGCACGGCTCCCGCGGGCACGGCCACGGAGACCACGCCGGACCCGGCGCCGGGGCCCGGCACCCACCGGCCGCCTCCCGTGCGGTCCGGCTGCGCCGCCGCTGGGCCCACCTGCTGACCCCGCACAGCCACGAAGCGGCGGACAAGGTCGACGCCGCGCTGGAGACCTCCCGGGAAGGGATGCGCGCCCTGTGGATCTCGCTCGCCGTCCTCGGGGCGACCGCCGTCGCCCAGGCGGTGATCGTTGCCCTGTCCGGTTCGGTGGCGCTGCTCGGCGACACACTCCACAACGCCGCCGACGCGCTGACCGCGGTGCCGCTCGGGGTCGCCTTCGTCCTGGGGCGGCGGGCAGCAAACCGGCGCTACACCTACGGCTACGGACGGGCCGAGGACCTCGCGGGCATCGCCATCGTCCTCACGATCGCGGCGTCGGCCGTGCTGGCGGCGTGGACGGCGGTGGACCGGCTGCTCGACCCCCGTGGGGTCAGCCACCTGTGGGCGGTCGCCGCGGCGGCCCTGGTGGGATGCGTCGGAAACGAGTGGGTCGCCCGCTACCGCATCCGCACCGGACGCCGGATCGGCTCGGCCGCACTGGTCGCGGACGGCCTGCACGCCCGCGCCGACGGCCTGACCTCGCTGGCCGTACTGCTGGGCGCGGGGGGCGCCGCCGTCGGATGGCAGTCGGCCGATCCCCTGGTCGGCCTGCTGATCACGGTCGGCATCCTGGTCGTGCTGCGGGACGCCGCCCGCGAGGTCTACCGGCGGCTGATGGACTCCGTCGATCCCGCGCATGTCGCCGCGGCCGAGGCGGCGCTGCGCACGGTGCCCGGGGTCCGCAGCGTGGGGCAGGTGCGGATGCGCTGGATCGGTCATGTGCTCCGCGCCGAGGCCGATATCGTCGTCGACGCGCATCTGACGATCGTGTGCGCACACCGCCTGGCGGTGCGGGCCGAGCATGCCCTGATCCACGCGGTACCCCGGCTCACCGCCGCCACGGTGCACATCGACCACACCCCGCTCGGCGACGATCCGCACGCCGAACTCGCCCACCACACCCACCGCCGGGCCCCGGCGGGGAAGGGATCGGCACGTGCCTGAGGGACCCACGCACCCGACGCCGTGGAACTCCACCCGCGGCGTCCCGGCTTTCGAGCAGTTCACCGCCCGGGAGCAGGTCGGCCCCGCGATGCGCGAAGCGCTTGCCGGATGCTGGACGGACGTCAGCAACGCCGGGGGAGCCGCGGGGTTCCCCTTCCCGCCGATAGACCGCTCCGAGACCGCGCCGGCACTGGAGCGGATCATCGACGCGCTGGCCCCGGGCAGTTGCCGGCTGCTGGCCGCCGTCCGGGACGGAGAGCTGGTGGGGTGGCTCAATCTGCGGCGTGACCAGTTCGAACTGATCGCGCACTGGGGGACGCTGCACCATGTGCAGACCCATCCGAAGGTGCAGGGGCAGGGCTACGGCACGGCGCTGGTACAGGAGGCGCGCCGGGTCGCCCGCGAGGAGATGGGGCTGGAGCAGCTCCGGCTCGCCGCCCGCGCCGGGGTCGGGCTGGAGGACTTCTACGCACGCCTCGGGTGGCGGGAGATCGGCCGCTGGCCCGGCGCCCTCCGGCTCGCCCCCGGGGACGACCGGGACGAGATCCTGATGCACCTCTCGCCGCTGTAGGCCCCGCTGCGGCCGGGCCGAAGGCCCCGGCCGTACCCCCGCTGCAGCATCCCGGGCCGCTACCGGTCAGCCGTGTACCGCCAGAACGCGGGGACGGCGACGGCCAGGACCACGGTGGCGGCCACCACCGACAGGCCTCCGGCGACGACGGTGGGGCGGGTCCCGGCCCCCGCCCCCGCGGTGCCGTGCAGCAGATCGGCGAGGCGCGGCCCGCCGGCGACCACCACCGTGAAGATGCCCTGCATCCGTCCCCGCATCTCGTCGGTCGCCGCGGACTGCAGGATGGCGCCCCGGAAGACCATGGAGACCATGTCGGCCGCGCCCGCGACGGCGAGTGCCGCTCCGGCCAGCCACAGCGGGCCGGACAGTCCGAACCCGGTGATCGACAGCCCCCACACCGCGACCGCGAGGACGACCATCACACCGTGCCGGTTCACCCGCGAGTAGAGCCCCGACAGCAGTCCGCACAGCAGCGCTCCCACCGGGATGGCCGCGTACAGCACGCCGAGCGCGGTGCCGCCTCCCTCCGCGCCGCCGAAGTCGAGTTGCGCCATCTGCGGGAAGAGCGCGCGGGGCATGCCCAGCACCATGGCGATGACGTCCGCCAGGAACGAGACGAGCAGCAGCCGCATCCGCACCAGGTACCGGAAGCCGTCGACGATGTCGGCGAGCCCGGCCCGCCGGGCCGCGGCCTGGAGCGGCGGCAGCGGGGGGAGCCGCCAGACCGCCCACAGCGCCACCAGGAGGGCGAGCGAGTCGCACAGGTACAGCGTCGGCAGGCCCAGCACCGGCACCAGCGCACCGGCCAGCAGCGGACCCACGATCTGCCCGAACTGGGCCACGGTTGAGGTGAGGGCGGTCGCGGCGGGGAGCTGTCCCGCGGGCACCAGGCGGGCCACCGAGGCGGTCCGGGCCGGCTGGTTGATCCCGAACAGCGCCTGCTGCACGGCCAGCAGCACCAGCAGCACGGTGACCGACCGTATCCCGGCGGCGGCCTGGACCCAGAACAGCAGTGAGGTCCCGGCGATACCGGCGTTGCTCAGCAGCAACAGCCTGCGGCGGTCCATCAGATCGGCCACCGCACCGCCCCACAGGGCGAAGACGACCAGCGGCACGAGCGCGGCACCGCCCGCCAGTCCGACGAGCGCCGAGGAGCCGGTGTCGTCGTAGATCTGCAAGGGCACGGCGACCGCTGTGAGCTGGCTGCCGATCGCGGTGACCACCGTCGAGGACCAGAGACGCCGGAAGGGGGCCGTGCGCAGCGGCGTCGTGTCGACCGCGAACCGGCGCAGCCGCCGCAGTCCGCTGCGGCGCTCCGGCGCCGCTTCGGGAACGGGCTCCGGCGCGGGTGGCCGGCCCGTGGCCGCGGGCCCGGTACGCGGGTCGTCCTGACGCGGTGGTTCGGTGGTCACCGGCCGTTCTCCGTTCTCGGCCGGTGGGGCCCCGTCCGGCGTACGCCGTCGCGCCACCTCGGCCGTTCGAGCAGGCAGAAGAGACGCGTTGGTTGACGTTAACGCTTACGGTGCGGCTCGGACACCCGTGCGGGGTGGGCCGGGCCGCATGCGTCGAGCACGCTATGCGGCACCTCGTGCCGAGGTCAACCGGGGTGACCGGCGATCGGCGTGACGGGGCGATCGAGCGAGGCGGATGTCCGATGGCGGCGCCGGGGCGGGGACCGACTCCTGGGCGCCACTCCACCGGGTGCGCGGTGACCGCACATCCCCGGTACCGCGTTGCGGGCCGGGGATCTTCTTGGCTAAGCTCCGGATTTCTGTGTGCACGCACAGAAAAAGCCCTCCGTGGAGGGCTGTCGACCAAGCATGAGATTACCGGGCAGGGAGCCGTTTTGTCAAACCGGGGAAGTGCGGAACTGCAGCACGAGCAGCAATACCTCGACCGCCTCTACACGCGGGTCGACGCACTGCGCGGGCGGACCGCCTCGGCCGTCCGGGAGGCGCAGCAGCCGGAGGGCAGCACCCAGCAAGCGCGCGTCGAGCGGGATGTGCGGGTCGCGGAGCGCTCCGGACTGCTGGCCGCGCTGAACGCCGTGGACGGCTCCCTGTGCTTCGGCCGGATCGACCGCACCGACGGAGCGTCCCACCACATCGGCCGCATCGGCATCCGCGAGGACGACACCGAACGCACACCGGTCCTCATCGACTGGCGTGCCCCGGTGGCCCGCCCCTTCTACCTCGCCACCGGCCACACCACCATGGGCCTGCGCAGACGGCGGCACCTCACCACCCGGGGCCGCACCGTCACCGAGATCCACGACGAACTGCTCGACCTCGGGGACGAGGAGCGCACCGGCCACGAGGACCCGACCGGCGACGCCGTCCTGCTCGCCTCGCTCGACGCGGCCCGCACCGGCCGGATGAACGACATCGTGCGCACCATCCAGGCCGAGCAGGACCGCATCATCCGGGCACCGCACCGCGGTGTGCTCGTCGTCGAGGGCGGCCCCGGCACCGGCAAGACCGCCGTCGCGCTGCACCGGGCCGCGTTCCTGCTCTACGAGCACCGCGAGTCGCTCGCCAGGCGGGCCGTGCTGATCGTCGGCCCCAACCCGGCGTTCCTGGCCTACATCGGCGAGGTGCTGCCCTCGCTCGGCGAGACCGGCGTGCTGCTGTCCACCCTCGGTGAGCTCTACCCGGGCCTGACCGCGCACGGCACCGACACCCCCCGCGCCGCCGTGGTCAAGGGCCGCGAGGAGATGGCGGAGGCCCTGCGGCTCGCCGTCCGCGACCGGCAGCAGGTGCCCGAACCGGGCGAGCCGCTGGTCGTGCCGCACGACGACGGCGACCTGGTCATCGACTGGCACCTGGCCGACGAGGCACGGGAGGCCGCCCGTGCCACCCGGCTCCAGCACAACCTGGCCCGCCCGCACTTCGCCTTCCGGGTGCTGGACGCGCTCACCGCGCAACTCGTCGAACGCATCGGCACCGACCCCTACGGCGGCCCCAACCTGCTGGGCGCCGACGACGTCGCGCAGCTCGGCAAGGCGGTCGCCGCCAACCCGGACGTGCACGCGGCGATCGCCGACCTGTGGCCCGAGCTCACCCCCGAGGAGTTCGTCGCCGACTACCTGGCCGACCCCGTGCACCTGGACGAGCACGAGGCCGAGGCGATCCGCCGCCCGGTCACCGAGCCCGGGGACTGGACCGAAGCGGATGTGCCGTTGCTGGACGAGGCCGCCGAGCTGCTGGGTGTGGACGACAGCGCGCAGCGGGCGGCGGCCGAGGCCGAACGCCAGGAGCGCATCGCCTACGCGGAGGGGGTGCTGGAGGTCGCCCGCGGCTCGGAGTCGTATGAGTTCGAGGACGCCGAGTCGGAGATCCTCGGCGCGCACGACGTCGTCGACGCCGAGCGGATGGCCGAGCGCCACGAGGAGGCCGACCACCGCACGGCCGCCGAGCGCGCCGCCGCCGACCGCACCTGGGCCTTCGGGCACATCGTCGTGGACGAGGCGCAGGAGCTCTCGCCGATGGCCTGGCGGCTGCTGATGCGCCGCTGCCCGACCCGGTCCATGACCCTGGTCGGCGACCCGGTGCAGACCGGGGAGGAGGCCGGTGTCGGCTCCTGGGACGGGATCCTCCGCCCCTATCTCGGGGACCGCTGGGAGCACACCCGGCTCGGAGTCAACTACCGCACCCCGGCCGAGATCATGGAGCTCGCGGCCGCCGTCGTACGCGAGCGGCACCCCGGTTTCGCGCCGCCTTCCTCCGTCCGCTCCACGGGCACCCGTCCCTGGGCCCGACAGGTCCGGGACGAGGACCTGCCCGCGGCGGTCGCCGAGTCGGCGGCAGCGCGGATCCCCGAGGAGGGGCGCCTCGCGGTGATCGCCCCCCGCCGTCTGCACGAGGCGCTGGCTCCCCGGTTGCCCGGGGTCGTCGCGGGCGGCGAGCCCGACCTCACCCGGCATCTGGTGCTCCTGGCTCCCCGGCAGGCCAAGGGCCTGGAGTTCGACCGGGTGCTGGTGGTCGAGCCCGGCGAGTTCGGCACCAGCGACCTGTACGTCGCGCTGACCCGGGCGACGCAGAGCCTCGGCCTGCTGCACGCGGCACCCCTGCCCGCGCCGCTGGCCGAGGTGCTGGACGGCGACGAAGCGGCGGGCCCGGCCTGACCTCGAACCCGGTCACCCGGGGGTGAGTCCCTCACCCCCGGGCGCGGAGCGCGAGGAGCTCCGGTGCGAGAAGGACGAGGGTGCTGCCCCGGATCTCGAGCAGCCCGTCCCGCCGGAGGCGGGCCAGCGCACGGTTCACCGTGACGCGGGTCACGCCCAGCAGGTCGGCCAGTGCCTGCTGGCCGCCGGGCAACGTTACGCGCGTGCCCGGCGCGGCGGCGGCCTGCTCCAACAGCCAGGCCGCCACCCGGGCCTCCGCGGGCAGCGTGGCCGCCGCGATCAGCCGCTGCTGCTGCCGCCTGGCGTCGTCGGCGAGCACGCGCAGCACATGGGTGCGTACCTGCGCCGTGCCGTCGACCAGTTCGAGGAACCGCGCCCGCGGCAGGCGCCGTACGGCACAGGAGGTGAGCGCGGTGAAGGTGGCGGTGTGCCCCGCGCCGTCGATGACGGCCACCTTGTCCAGCGCGCAGGGCGCCGTCCACTCCCCGAGGCGGACCACGCGGCCCGTCCGTGTCGTCGTGTCGGCGGCCACCCGTCCCCGGAGCAGCAGCAGAAGGTGGGCGGCGGGGTCGCCGGCCCGGCCCAGAGCCGTTCCGGCGGCTGCCGTCTGCGGAAGGGATTCGCGCCACACCCGCCGCAGGGCGTCGTCCGGGAGGGATGCCAGCAGGGGCACATGTGCCAACGAGCGGTACTGCTCGGCTGTAGCAGTTGATACAGACCCGGTCACGCCTGCGACCTTACCCTCCGCGGCATGTTGATTCTCGAACTCGCCTTCACCGATGGCCCCGAGCGCCTCGCGGCCCGTCCGGCGCACCGGAAGCAGCTCGCCTGCCTGCACGAACGGGGCAAGCTCGTGGCCGCCGGCCCCTGGACGGACGACAGCGGCGCGGCGCTGATCTTCGATGTGTCCCGCCGCGAGCTGGACGCCCTCCTGTCCGCCGATCCGTACTACCGCACACCGGGAGTTCGGGTGGTGAGCGTCCGCGAATGGGCGCCGGTCGTCGGGCCGGCCGCGCCGGGAGCGGGGGGCGGGCCCGTGGAGTGAGGCCCTCGCCGTGACGGTGCGTGCACGCGGCGCGGCAGAGACATGGGCCGCCGGACCTCGAAGATCCCTACGCGGATGTCGTGCTTCAGCCGCAGTGGTGCCGGTAGTTGCTGGGCGGTGACCCGTACTGGCGTTTGCAAGCATGGGTGAAGGTGTACTGCGAGCTGTAGCCGACCTGCTGGGCGATCGTGTGGACGGGGGCTTTGGAGGCGTGCAGGAGCCGGTTTCCGGGCGGACTCGTCGGCCTCGACGCTTCCGCCCGGCGAAGCAGGCGGGTTCGCTGATGTCCGACAGCTATGAGCATGACGGTTTCGCGGGCTACCGAGCTCGGGGCAAGCAGTCCGTCGTTGCTGTGATGTGTCCGATCGACCGGTGATCTGGATGTATTGGTCGGAACTGGCTTGACCTTGACGCTGGGTCAACCCCCCATTCTTCCGGTGGAGCTTCCGCGCAGTCGCCCGGAACAGCTCCACGAGGGAGAAAGGCGACCATGACAGTCCCATCGATCGCCGGACCGGCGATTCGCGTAAAAGGTCTCAACAAGTCGTACGGGAAACTCGAAGTGCTGCGCAGTGTGGACTTCGACGTGGCGCCGGGCAGCATCTTCGCCCTGCTCGGTTCCAACGGAGCGGGTAAGACCACGACTGTACGGATCCTCGCCACGCTGCTCGAAGCCGACGCGGGGGCAGCGAACGTCAACGGCTTCGACGTTGCCGCGCAACCGGCGGACGTGCGGGAGTCCATCAGCCTCACCGGGCAGTTCGCCGCCGTCGACGAAATCCTCAGCGGTCGGGAGAACCTCTGTCTCGTCGCCAGGCTGCGTCACGTCAAGGACCCCGGCGCCATCGCGGATGACCTGCTCAGGCGTCTTTCGCTGAGCGAAGCGGGTGCGCGGAGAGTGTCGACGTATTCAGGTGGGATGCGCCGCCGGCTGGACATCGCGATGAGCCTCATAGGGAATGCGCCGGTGATATTCCTGGACGAGCCGACGGCCGGTCTTGACCCCGAGGCGCGCATCGAGGTGTGGGATGCGGTGAAGGAGCTCGCCGGCCACGGAACGACGGTGCTGCTCACCACGCAGTATCTGGAAGAGGCCGAGCAACTGGCGGATCGGATCGCGATCCTTCATCAGGGCCGGATCATCGTGAACGGTACCCTCGCCGAGCTCAAGCAGCTCTTCCCGCCCGCCGAGGTCGAGTATGTCGAGAAGCAGCCGACTCTCGAGGAGATCTTCCTCGCAGTCATCGGCGGCAGCGACGAGAGCGACGTGACTGGGTCGACGACTGGGGGGCAGCGATGACCGCGCATTTCTTCGACGACACCGCCGCGCTCACGGGGCGGACCCTACGCCATGTCACACGCAGCATGGACACCATCATCACGACCGCCATCACGCCGGTCGCCATGATGCTGATGTTCGTCTACGTGTTCGGCGGCGCCATCGATACGGGGTCGGTTTCGTATGTGAGCTACATGCTGCCCGGCATCCTGCTCATGACCATCGCCTCAGGTATCTCCTACACCGCGTACCGGCTGTTCACCGATGTGAAGAGCGGGATCTTCGAGCGATTCCAGTCCATGCCGATCGCGCGGTCGGGTGTGCTGTGGGCCCACGTCGTCACCTCTTTGGTCGCCAACCTGATCGCGCTCGTGCTCGTCGTGGGCGTCGCTGTGCTCATGGGCTTCCGCTCAGGAGCAGGAGTGGCGGCATGGCTCGCGGTGGTCGGCATCCTGCTCCTGTTCACCCTGGCGCTGACCTGGCTGGCCGTGATCCCCGGGCTATCCGCGTCGTCGGTCGAGGGCGCCGGCGCCTTCGCCTACCCGCTGATCTTCCTGCCGTTCGTCAGTTCGGCGTTCGTGCCCACAAAGACGATGCCCGGCCCGGTGCGCTGGTTCGCCGAACATCAGCCGGTGACCTCGATCGTCAACACGATCCGCAACCTGTTCGCGCAGCAGCCGGTCGGTGACGACATCTGGACCGCCCTCGCGTGGTGCGTCGGCATCCTCCTCGTGGCGTACGTCTTCGCGATGGCCGCCTATCGCCGGAAGATCGCTTGAGGCAGCCTGAGACCCATGCTCACCATCAGCCAGCTTGCGGCGCACGCCGGGGTGACGGTGCGGGCGGTACGTCACTACCACCGGATCGGGTTGCTGCCGGAGCCCGAGCGCGACCGGTCCGGATACCGGATCTACGACGCCGTCGCGGTCGTGCGACTCATCCGGATCCGCACCCTCGCAGACGCCGGCGTGCCGCTGGGCCGGGTGCAGGAACTCCTCGCGGCCGGCCCGGAGGAGTTCGCCGACAGCGTCCAGGAGATCGACAAGGACCTGCGCGCCAAGATCCGGCGGCTGCAGGACACTCGCAGCCGCCTCGCCAGGCTCGCCGCCGGAGAGCACCTGGCGCTTCCGCAGAGCGTTGTGGACTACCTCGACCGGCTGCGCGGTCTCGGCGTCGAGAAACGGTACATCGAGATGGAGCGGGACGCCTGGATCATGATCGCCGCCCAGGTGCCGCATGCGATCGACTCCGTGATCGCCAAGAAGCACGAGGAGCTGGACGACCCCGACATGGTGAAGCTCTACAGCCTTCTCAGCGGGGCACTCGACTGGCCGGCCGACGATCCGCGGATCGTCGAGGTCGCCGACATCATGGAACGCTTGATGGTGCGCGCTGTGGAAGCCGGCGAAGTGGGTGCCGACGACGGCCTCGACGATCAGTTCGTCGACCTGCTGGACTCAGCCATGGTCGAGTCCTCACCGCACGCCGCGCGGCTGTTGGCGATTCTCGAGGAGCGGGGCTGGAGGGGCTGGACCCGCATCGAGCGAGTGCCTGCCGAGCAACTCAACACTGAGCTGCCGCCATGGTGAAGGCGGGTCGGGGTCCCGGCGAATCCGCCGCCGGAACGAGCCGGGTGAGTCGCCTCCCCACACCGCGAACCACCGTCATCGGGACGTGCAGCTGATGCCGCATACCCGGCCGGATGCCGGTTCTTGCAGGGCGAGAGCCGGACCGCACCGGCGATCAGCTCGAAGCTTCGTCGGTCGGCGAAGGCACCGCGCACGGACGCAGGACCATGAGCGAGCCTTCCAAGGCCGCCACCATGGCAAAGGGGAACCGGTCGAGCTCAAGACAGAGTGCGACGTCATCAGGATGGACTCCCTGACGCACACCCTGCGCCAACTCGGCGGCGGCGCGCGACGCTCCAGCGCGACGGAGGAACTCAGCTGCGTCCGTCGCGGCCTCGGTGGCCCTCCGAGCGATGTATTGAGCGCATGCCAGGTCTTCATCGGCCCGCCCGTCCTCGCCGGTGACCACGAACGTGACACTGTCACTCTTGCGTGTCCGCAAGTGCCGAGCCGTTGCTTCCGCCACCACGAAGCCGGCGCACAGGACCAGCGACGCCTCCTTGACCGCAAGGGCGCCGACCGTCCCCGCCGTGGTCTTCTGCACAACGATCCGTCCGCCAAGATCAATGGACTGCAGCAGGCCCGGTGAGTTGACGGTGTCGAACCCGGGCGCCGGTGGACCGTCTTTGAGCGCCACCCAGTCCGGGGGGCGAGTCTTGAGCGCCAGGGCTTCGTCCGGCGACTCAGCAAGAACGATCTTTTCCGCCCCCTGGGCGAAGGCCCAGGCAGCCACGGTGAAAGCCCGCATGACATCGACTACGACCGCTACCGACGGGGCTTCGATCAGCTCATCGATGCTGAGGAAACGAGCGTCCATTCCGATCATGATTGCGCACGCCAGACCCGAAACATCCAGAAGGTGTTCCGCATCACATGGGCGGCCTCGGAACGCAACACCTCCGCTCGATCGGACCCGTCAGGTGGGTCTCCGAGGCTCGGCAGTGCCTTCCGTTGCATCGATCCGGGTGCTGAGCGTCCGCGCAGGGGCGCCGGTCGTCGGGCCGGCCGCGCCGGGAGCGGGGGGCGGGCCCGTGGAGTGAGGCCCACGCCCTGACGGTGCGTGCACGCGGCGCGGCACCTCGCACCCGCCGGGCGCCCCGGACGTGCACCCCGGACGTGCACCCCGCCGCGTGACCCGGCTCTCGCGGATGCTCGAATACCGCTGTGCCGGAGGGTGCGCAAGACCTCCGGCACGGGGTGTGAGGCAGGGCACACCGAAGAGCGCTGCGGGCCGTCCGGGGTGACAAGTACGCTACGGAAGATTTTTACGGAACTTGTCCCCCCGGTCGGAGCCCCGTGCACCGATCGTGATCTTCCCGAGGACGCCGCGTGGATTCGCTCAATACCCTCATCCTCGACGTCAACGACGTCTTCTGGACCTATCTCCTCATTCCCCTGGTCGTAGGTGCCGCGCTGTACTTCACGCTCCGTTCCCGAGGGGTGCAGCTGCGGCTGCTGCCCGAGATGGTGCGGGTGCTCGGCGACAAGGCGCAGCCGGGGCCGGACGGCCGCAAGCAGGTGTCGTCCTTCGGGGCCTTCACCATCTCCGCCGCGGCCCGGGTGGGCACCGGCAACGTCGCGGGTGTGGCCGCGGCCATCACCGCAGGCGGGGCAGGCGCGGTCTTCTGGATGTGGGTGATGGCGCTGCTGGGCGCCTCGTCCGCGTTCGTGGAGGCGTCCCTCGCGCAGCTGTACAAGGTGCGCAACCGGGACAAGGACGGCAACGAGTCCGGCACCTACCGGGGCGGTCCCGCCTACTACATGCAGCGCGGCCTCAACAAGCGCTGGCTGGGTGTGGTCTTCGCGGTCGTCATCACGCTGACCTTCAGTTTCGTCTTCAACGCGGTGCAGTCCAACACCATCGCCTCGGTGACCAAGGGCTCCTTCGGTGACGACTTCCCCGCGGCCGGCGCCGGCATCGCCGTCATGGTGCTGCTGGGTCTGGTGATCTTCGGCGGCGTCCGGCGCATCGTGACGGTGACCCAGCTCGTCGTGCCCGTGATGGCCGTGATCTACCTGCTGCTGGGTCTCGCGGTGGTGATCCTCAACATCTCCGACGTGCCGCGGGTCTTCGCGGACATCGTGGGCGGTGCCTTCGGCTTCCGCGAGGTCGCCGGCGGCGCGATCGGTGCCGCGATCCAGCAGGGCATCCGGCGCGGCATGTTCTCCAACGAGGCCGGCCTGGGCTCGGCGCCGAACGCCGCCGCGACGGCCGAGGTCTCGCACCCCGTCAAGCAGGGTCTGGTGCAGACCCTCGGGGTCTTCTTCGACACGCTGCTGATCTGCTCGATGACCGCCTTCGTCATCCTCACCACCAACCCCTCGCTGTCCGAGCGCGGCGGTGCGGACCTGACGCAGTCCGCTCTGGAGGACTCCCTCGGCGGCTGGGCCGGGCACGTGCTGACGCTGGTCGTCTTCCTGCTCGCCTTCTCCACCCTGATCGGCAACTACTACTACGGCGAGTCCAACCTCCAGTTCATGACGGGCGCCAAGGGCCGCCGCTGGGTGCTGCCCGGCTTCCGCGTGCTGGTGCTGGGCGCCGTGTTCGCGGGCGCCCTCGGCTCGGTGGACGTGGTCTGGAACCTCGCGGACGTCTTCATGGGCAGTATGGCGCTGGTCAACCTGGTGGCGATCCTTCCGCTGTCGGCCATCGCGTGGAAGCTGCTGGACGACTACCGCGCCCAGCGCCGCCAGGGCCTGGACCCGACGTTCGTCCGGGACCGGCTGCCGGAACTCCCCGGCGAGATCGAGTGCTGGGAAGGCGAGCGGGCCGCGGCGGAGACTGCCAAGGCCTCCGCCGAGGAGCGCTGAGCCGCACCGGCGTCGTCCGGGGCCCCGCGGAGGGACGACCCTCCGCGGGGCCCCGCCGTGTTCAGGTGGGGCCCCGCCGCCTTCAGGTCAGCTCGTCCGCGACGACCGAGGCCGCGTCGGCCACCAGCCTGTCGTCGTACTCGGCGTCCCGCTCCGTACGCCTGGACATCACGGTGACCACGAGCGGCGCCCTGCCGGGCGGGCGGACGACGGCGATGTCGGAGCGGGTGGCGTAGCGCCCGCCCCCGCTCTTGTCGGAGACGCTCCACTTCTCGGGGACCCCGGCCCGGATCAGGGTCTTCCCGGTGGGGCTGTTCCGCATCCAGGTGTCGAGCTGGGCCCGCTCCTTCCCGCTCAGGCCGTCACCGAGTGCGACGGCGCGCAGGTCCGCGGTCCAGGCGCGCGGTGTGGTGGTGTCCCGGTCGTCACCGGGGGCCGCCTCGTTCAGGTCCGGTTCGTAGCGGTTCACGTTGGTCACGTCGTCGCCGAGCTTCTCGAGGAAGGCGTCCAGCGCCTTGGGTCCGCCCAGTTCGCGCAGCAGCAGGTTGTCCGCGGCGTTGTCGCTGTGCCTCAGGGCCGCCGCGCACAGCGCCCGCAGCGTCATCCCCTCCTCGACGTGCTCGCGGGTGACGGGGGAGTGGGGGAGCAGGTCCTCCTTCCGGTAGGTGATCACCTTGTCGAGGCCGCTCAGCGAGCGCTTGTCCAGGATGGCGGCGGCGGTGAACGCCTTGTGCGTCGAGGCGTAGGCGAACCGCTCGCCCGCGTGGAAGGAGATCTCCCGGCCGGTGCCGGTGTCCACCGCGTGCACGCCGAGCCGGGCGTCGTATTTGCGCTCCAGCTTCCGGAACGCGGCGGCGGTCTCGTGCCGCGCGGACCGGGACGCCGAGGGCTCGGCGGAGGACTCCGCGCGGTCGTCGGTGCCGCAGGCCAGCAGCGGCAGGACGAGCGCGAGCGGACCGAGGGCGCTGAGAGTGCTGCGCCGGGCTGAGGTCGTGCGCATGGGTGGTCGATACCTCCGACTGTCCGGAACCTGATTCCCCGGGCCGGTGAGGGCCCGGTACGGCGGGCCACGTGTGCGCCGCCGCGACAGGCAGCCTGCCGCCTCGCCCGTCATGCGGTCCAAGACCGGATCGCGCCGTTTGATGCAGGATCCGCATAGCTCCGGCAGCCGCATAGAGTGGCATGCGTGGATCTTGTAGGCGCCTGCCGTGCGTTCGTGCACGTCAGCGAGCGGGGCAGTTTTACGGTGGGCGCGGCGGCGGCGCGCATGTCGCAGTCGGTCGCCAGCCGCCGCGTCGCCGCGCTGGAGCGGCACTTCGACGAGCTGCTCTTCGAACGCGGCGCGCGCCGGACACGCCTGACCCCCTTCGGACGGGAACTGCTCCCCGCGGCCCGGCGGCTGGTGCTCGCGGCCGAGGAGCTCCAGCACGAGGCGGCGACAGCGCGGCGCCGGCCCGTCCGCCTCGCCGTCCCCGACACCTGCCCGGCACCCGCCCTCGCCCGTCTCGCGGCGGCAGCCCGCGGCCACCGCATCGCCCTGGAGCTGCGCACCGCCGACCCGGAGGCACGCCCGCACCTCGTCCGCTCCCAGCAGGTGCGGGCCGCGCTCGTCGCGGTGCCGCCGGACCAGGCGCGCTGGCGCGTGCCGCTCGGGCTCGCCGGCCTCGACCGGCCCCGCGCCCGGCGCCGCTACCTGGAGACGCTGCGGCCCCGGCGCACCGACTCGGCGCCGCCCCGCCGCGTCTGGCTCCAGCCCGAGGACGACGTACCGCACATCCGGGACCTGCTCGTCCGGCTGCGCGACGCGGTCGGACTCCGCCCCGCGCAGCTCTCCGTGGCCGCCACGCTCACCCAGGCGGCGGCCGAGGTGTTCGCCTCGCAGGACCTGCTGCTGTGCTCGCCGCCGCAGGCCCGGGAGTTCGGACTGCACTGGCGGCCGCTCGGCGAACTCGCGCTGGAGCGGACCTTCGGCCTCCTCGCCGCCGAGGAGAGCGACGCCGAACGGCTCGGCGCCCGCTTGGACGCGCAGATCGCACACTGCCTGGGCGCGGACGCGCGGACGGACGGGGACGACGACGGGGACGACGGGGACGACGAGGAGAGCGGAGCATGACGGACGGCCATCTGCTGCGGGAGCTGCGCCAGGCCCTGCGCGACGGCGGACTGACCGGCTCGTTCCTCGTGCGCGACCTGCGGACGGGGCGGGAGGCGGGCATCGACCCGGACATCGAGCTGCCCGTAGCCTCCCTCGTCAAGCTGCCCCTCGCCCTCGCGACCCTGGAGCGCATCCGGTGCGGTGAACTCGACGGCGGCCAGCAGCTCGACGTGCAGCCGGGCCGCGCCACCCGGCCCGGCCCCACCGGGCTCACCCGGTTCCGGCACCCGGCCCGCGTCGCCCTCGACGACCTGCTCTACCTCAGCACCTCCCTGAGCGACAACGCCGCCGCCAACGCACTGTTCGGCCTCACCCCGCCCGGCGACGTGGACGCCCGGGTGCGCGCGCTGGGGGTGCGGGGCCTCGCGATCCGGCACGCCCTCGGCGAGCTGACCGACACGCCCGTGGAGCACCTTCCGGCGCGGAACGCGCACCTGGCGCACTCCCTCGCCGTCGGCGCCGGTACCGGCGGGCACGGCCACCGGCTCCCGCAGCTCGATGTGACCCGGGCCAACTCCGGGACGGCCCGGGCCTTCGTCGACCTGCTGGAGGCCTTCTGGACCCCCTCGGCCGTCGACCCGCACGTCGCGGCGCGGATCCGTTCCCTGATGGCCGACAACGTGCTGCGCCAGCGGCTCGCCCCGGACTTCAGCTCCGACGCGGCCGCCTGGGCGTCCAAGACGGGCACCCTCCTCAACCTCCGGCACGAGGTGGGGGTGGTCGAGCACGACGACGGCGACGTCTTCGCCGTCGCGGCCCTGACCGAGTCCCGGGTACCCGCGGCGGCCCAGCCCGGCGCCGAGGCCCTGATGGCCCAGGTCGCCCGCGAACTGCGGGACCATCTGCGGCACGGCTGAGCGCCCCGCAGCCGCGCGCGGGCGGGCCGCGTCGGCAGTGCACTGCGTGAGGATGCGTGTATGGGCGCTGTTTCACGCAACCGGGTGGCGGGGGTCGGTTTGCTCCGTTGCACGTCGGAGGAGAGAACCCGACGTCACAGGTACGCCCAGCCGGTATGCGGTGCGCCGCGAGCCCGGACTGAGTCGCCAGGACCCGGTGTGTCCGAGGCGGGGACGTGCCCTCCACCTCCTGGAGTTCGACGATGCAGCACGACCGTCGACGTCCGTACCGGGCCCTCGCCGCCGCCGCCGCGGCCGCGGCGGCCCTGCTGCTGGCGGCAGCGCAGGCGAACAGCACCCCGGCCGCCGCCGGTACCGGACCCGCCTCCCCGGCCCCCGCGGCCGGGGACATCACGCTTCCCCCGGCACACGCCGGATTCGACTACCAGATCGGCGGCCCCTACGCGCCGCCCGAAGGCGTCGGGGTGGTCAGCCGGGACGCCCAGGCCACCGGACTCACGCGGGTGGTGGGGCTGTGCCACTCGGTCCACTGGACCATGCACGGACTGGCCGAACTCGTCGGCGTACCCTACGAGGACGTCACCTACCGCGCGGCCGGTGTCAACCATCAGGCGTGGGTGCTGGAGTTCCGGCACGGCGGCACGGATCTCTACCCCCGGCTCGACGCGCTGATCGAGCGGGACCCGCAGTTGCGTCGCCGCACCCGCGTCGACATGTACCGCAGGCTGGGCTACTACCCGACCGAGACCAGCGAGCACTCGGCCGAGTACGTGCCCTGGTACCTGCACCACGACGGCGAGATCGCCCGCCTGCGACTGCCGGTCGACGCCTATCTGGACATCGTCGCGGAGAACGTCGCCGAGTACGAGAGCACCCGGGACGCGCTGGCGGCCGGGCGTGCCCTGGAGGCCGAGGGGACGATGGAGTACGCGCGGCAGATCATCCACAGCATCGTCACCGGCACGCCCCGCACCGTCTACGGAAACGTCCCCAACCGCGGGCTGATCGACAATCTGCCGTCCGAGGGCGTGGTGGAAGTGCCCTGCCTGGTGGACGGATCCGGCGTCCCCCCCACCCGGAACGGTCCGCTGCCCGCCCAGTTGGCCGCTCTCAACCGCACCTACCTGAGCACCACCGACCTGGTGGTGCACGCTGCGCTGGAGGACGCGCCGGTCCGAGTCCGCCAGGCTGCCATGACCGACCCGGCCACGGCCGCGGCGCTGCCGCCGGAGCGGATCTGGGAGCTGTGCGACGCCATGGTGGAAGCGCACGGCGACCGCCTCCAGCCGGGGCTGCGGAAGCTGCTGGGGAGCTGACCGCCGTCACGGCGGACCGGCATCGTCCACCCGGGCAGGGGCTCCCGGTTCACGCCCGCTCCGGCACCTTCCGGCGCGTGCGGGTGTCTCCCGGCGGCACGGGTGGCCGCCCCGATCAGCGCCGCCCGTACCGCTGGGCCTCTTCCCCCAGGGTGCGCAGTTGCTGCTCGGGCTGGGCGATGAGGGTGCCGAGACCGAGTTTGCCCGCACCGCCACCGGCCGGGGCGGCCGAGGGCCGCGGCCCGCTGTCGGCCGCCGCGGCCTGTGCCGCGGTGGCCGTTCCCAGCAGGGCCGCTCCGGCGGCCAGCATTCCCAGCGCCAGCGCTCGCTTGTGCATCCGGTTTCCTCCCGGCTGTCGGTACCGCACGACGGATCACCAGGACAACGAGCCCCGGTCCGCCGCGGACACGCCCACCCGCACGGCCCGGCCGGGCTCCCTCCCGCAGGTCCGGTCCCGCGGCCTCCCGTCCGGCCACTGGTGCCGTTCGGTCATACGATGGCGTACAACAACATCGGTCGCGCCCGTGTGCGAGGCCTGGTACGCGGGTGAGAGGCGAGGTGGAAGGCATCGTGGGCGCTGCGCGCACCCCCCGGAGCCGCTGGGTCGAGGAGGGGCTGCGGGCGCTGGCACTCGGCGGCCCGGAAGCGGTCCGCGTCGAAGCGCTGGCCAAGCACCTCGGCGTCACCAAAGGGGGCTTCTACGGATACTTCGCCGACCGCGAGGCCCTGCTGGAGGCGATGCTGGACACCTGGGAGCGGGAGAGCGTCGACGGGGTCATCGACCGCGTCGAGCGCGAGGGCGGCGACCCGAGGACCAAGATCCAGCGGGCCGGGGCGCTGACCTTCTCCAGCGACCGGCTGCTCCCCATCGATCTCGCGATCCGCGACTGGGCTCGCCGAGACGCCGCGGTCGCCGAGCGCCTGCGCAGGGTGGACAACCGGCGGATGGCGCTGCTGCGCGAGATGATCGGCACTTTCTGCCCCGACCCCGACGAGGTCGAGGCGCGCAGCATGCTCGCCTTCTGCGTGGCCATCGGCGAGCACTTCATCGCCGCCGACTACCAGGGCAGGACGCGGGCCGAGGTGCGGGCGCACGCCGCCGACCTGGTGCTCGACCGCCCCCGGGGGGACCGCCCCGGGGAGGGCGGCGGACCGTGACCGCACCGCGGGTGCCGGCCTGACCGCACCGCGGGTGCCGGCCGTCGCACGTGCCCTTCCGGACGAGGCAGCCGCCGCCGCACCCCCGTCCGGCGGGCACGGCCCAGCCGGGACGCCTTAGGCTCGGTGGATGGCGAAGTACTTCGACGTGCACCCCGAGAACCCGCAGCGGCGGACCATCAACACCGTGGTCGAGAGTGTCCGCGCGGACGCGCTCATCGCGTATCCGACGGACTCCTGCTTCGCTCTGGGGTGCCGGCCGGGCAGCCGCGACGGCCTGTCCCGCATCCGCTCCATCCGCAACCTCGACGAACGCCACCACTTCACGCTCGTCTGCCAGAACTTCGCGCAGCTCGGCCAGTACGTGCACGTGGACAACGACGTGTTCCGCGCGGTCAAGGCGGCCACGCCGGGCCGCTACACCTTCATCCTCCCGGCCACCAAGGAGGTGCCGCGCAAGCTCCTGCACCCGAAGAAGAAGACCGTCGGCGTCCGCATCCCCGACCACGTCGTCACCCAGGCGCTGCTGGCCGAGCTCGGCGAGCCGCTGCTCTCCAGCACCCTCCTCCTCCCGGACGAGGACGAACCGATGACCCAGGGCTGGGAAATCAAGGAACGGCTCGACCACGTCGTGGACGCCGTGGTCGACTCCGGCGACTGCGGCACCGAGCCCACCACGGTGGTGGATTTCTCCGGGGACACGGTCGAGATCGTACGGACCGGGGCGGGCGACCCCGCGCTGTTCTCCTAGAGGCGCCTCCCGGGGCGGATCCGCGCGTGGCCGGGAGGCGGCTTCCCACGAGCGCCCGATGCGTCCCGGGCCGTCCCCGGCCGCTCGCGGCGGGGGCCGGTCGGTGCCGCTCCCGGGCACCGGCGCCTCACCCGGCCTCGGATGTGCCGTTCCTGTCCCGCAGGACCGCCGCCGTGCGCCGGCACCACTCCTGGTTGCTCCGCTCGAAGTCCAGGCCGCGCAGGCAGGTCAGATAGGGGCCGATCCGCCTGCCGTGCCGCAGGAGATCCTCCTCCGCGCGGTTCCCGCGCATCGTCTGCAGCAGTGCCTCGAACAGCTCGGCCCTGGTCTGCGCGAAGGTGGCCCGCTGCTCGAGCCGGGCGATCAGGTCCGCCGTGTCCACGTGGTCGGCGGCCTGCACCGCGACCAGGAGGTCGTCGCGGACGAAGGTCGGCTTCGCGGGGGTCGCCGCGAAGCGCCGCAGCGCGCCCAGCCCGGCGTCGGTGACCTGGAAGAGGCGCTTGTTGGGGCGGGATTCCTGGACCACCTCACGCCCCGCGACCAGCCCGTCCTCCTCCAGCTTCGCCAACTCCGCGTACACCTGCTGCGGCAGCGCGTGCCAGAAGTTCGCCACACCCGCGTCGAACTGCTTGGCCAGTTGGTACCCGCTCAACTCCTCGTCCAGGAGCGCCGCCAGTACGGCGTGCCGCAAAGCCACCGGGCCGTCCCCTCTCCGCAGTGCACGCCCCTGTCCAGGACCCCGAGGGCGTGATAGTCATGAATCTGAGTAATCCTACTCATGACTATCAAGGGTGAGCCATGACCACAGTGGACCGCTTCCGCGCCGCCGTCGACAGCCGCGATCTCAGCGCCCTGGAGGGGCTGTTCACCCCGGGGATCCGGCTCCACAGCCCGGTGAAGTTCACCCCGTTCGAAGGCCGGGAGGCTGTCCTGGGCCTGTTCGGGGTCCTGCTCCGCACCTTCGAGGACTTCCGCTATGTCGGACACCTCGACGGCACCGCACAGGCGGGCCAGGACGGAGGTCAGGCACCTGCCGCGGGGCTGGTCTTCCGGGCCGTCGTCAACGGCAGGCAGATCCACGGCATCGACCTGCTGCACCTCGATCCGGAAGGCGCGATCGCGGAGTTGACGGTGATGGTCCGCCCGCAGTCCGCGGTGCACGCGCTGGGCGAGGCGGTCCTGGCCGGTCTGGTGGCAGACGGCCTGGTCCCGGCCGGGGGCGAGCAGGAGGGCCAGGCACCGGCCGGCCGGTAGCGGCTGCCGGGCCGTCCCGCCGCGGTGGACCCGGGGCGGGACGGCCCGGACCGGTGGGGCCGGCACGGGAACCCGGACGGTCGGACGGGGACGGCCACGAGGGAGGCGTTCCCGGACGACTCCGTCCCGGACGGCGCACCGACCCGCGGCGTCGCCGGTCAGCGGGGCAGCGGGAGCCGGGACTTGGAGGCGGCCACGAGCTCGGGCACGGTGGCCAGCTTGCTGCGTGGTCTGCCGGCGCGGCGGCCGCGCGCCTGCTCGGCGCGGTCGATGGCCGCCAGCCCCCGTGCGTCGACCACCTGGCTGCTGCGGCGCTTGGCCAGGCGCCGGAACGCCTTCGCGGAGCCGGTTGGCTGCGGAAGGGAGCCGTCGGCCGCGTCGCCCAGCAGGGTCGCGACGGTCTCGGCCGCGCAGGAGCGGTTCGCGCCGATGCCCCCGGTCGGGCCCCGCTTGATCCAGCCCACCACGTAGCTGCCGGTCAGACCGGTCACCCGCCCGCTCTCGTGCGGGACGGTCCCGCTGTCCTCGTCGAAGGGCAGCCCGGGGACGGGCGTGCCCCGGTAGCCGACGGCCCGCAGCAGCATCCCCGCCTCGATGCCGGTACCGCCCGCCTCCCCGGTGACCCGGACCGCCAGGTCGCCGCGTGCCGCCCGGCCGTCGCCGACGGCCTCGCGCACCTCGACGGGCGCCGAGTGGAACCGGAAGACCAGGCGTCGGGGGCCGGCGGCCGCCGGAGAGGAGTAGTCCACCCGTTCACGGGGGATGCCGCGGAGCAGGGCGGCCTTCTCCTGCGGCCCCGCGGCGTCGATCGCCGCGCCGGTACGCGGGTCGTGGTCGTCGACGGTCGGCCGTACCCCGGGCATTCGGGTCAGCGCGCGGAGTTCGGGCCGGGTGCAGGCGGCGTCCTGAGGGCCGCGGCGGCCCAGCAGCACGACCTCCCGCACGGCGCTCGCGCGCAGGGCCGCCAGGGCGTGGTCGGCGATGTCCGTACCGGCCAGCTCCTCCGGGTCGGTCAGCAGGATGCGAGCCACATCGAGGGCGACGTTGCCGGTGCCGACGACGACGACGCGCGGCGCGGACAGGTCGATCGCGTCCGCGGGGACGTCCGGATGGGCGTTGTACCAGGCGACGAAGGTGGTGGCGGCGAGAGAGCCGGCCGTCTCCTCGCCCGGGATCCCCAGCCGCCGGTCACCGGGGGCGCCCACGGCGTAGACGACGGCGTCGTGGTGGGCGCTCACCTCCTCCGCCGTGACCTCTTGGCCCACCTCGACACCCAACAGCATCCGCACCCGCGGGTGGCTGTGGAACCGGGCGAAGGCGTCGCCGATGCCCTTGGTCGCCGGATGGTCGGGCGCGACCCCGTACCGCACCAGCCCTCCGGCCACGGGGAGCCGGTCCAGCAGCGTCACCTCGGCCGCCGTGTGCAGCAGCAGGTCCTCCGCGGCGTACATGCCGGCCGGACCGGTGCCGACGACCGCCACCCGGGGTGCGGTGAAGTCGGAGGGCAGGGTCCGCGGGAAGGACGGCTCGCTCCAGGAGTGGAAGTTGGGGCTGTCCTCCGCGGGCCGGGGCGCGGGCGCGTCCGCGTAGTAGGCGGCGTTGATCTCGGCGTACGCCCGCTGCGGCCCGGTGAGGTCCTCCACCGGGAAGACCGCGTCCACCGGGCAGGCGTCCGCGCAGGCTCCGCAGTCGATGCACGCGGCGGGGTCGATGTAGAGCATCTCGGTGCGGCCGAAGTCGCGCTCGTCGGGGGTGGGGTGGATGCAGTTGACCGGGCAGACGGAGATGCATGTGGCGTCGTTGCAGCAGTTCTGGCTGATGGCGTAGGTCATGGGGCCGGTTCCGTGTGCGGCGTGCGGCGGTGGGAGGCGCCGCGGCGCGGGCGGGCGGGGTCAGATCAGGTGGGCGCGCTTGTAGAAGACCAGCGCCGGCCTGGTCAGCAGTCGGGCCGAGGCCAGGAACTCCATCAGTCCCGCGCAGCTCGACCGCAGCATCGACTTGTGGTGTTCGTTGGCCGCCGCCTCGCGGAGCGCGCGGCTCTCGTCCAGACCGGCGGTGGCGTACACCTTCCGGTTCACCATGCTGGTGACGATCACGTAGGAGGCGACGGCGATGACGAACGCGTTGAGCTGGCGGCGCAGCCAACCGGCCTTGGCCAGCCGCTTGCGTGTCTCGTCGCGCGCGAACTTCATGTGCCGCGACTCCTCGACGACGTGGATGTTGTTGATGGTGCGGACGAACGGCACGACCCGTTCGTCGCGCATCCAGTCCCGCTGCATCACATCGAGGACCTCCTCGGCCACCAGGATCGCCGCGTAGGCGGCCTCTCCGAAGGCGAGGGTCTTGAAGGCCCGGCCGAGTTCGCGGGCCACGCGGCGGGGCTGATAGGCGGGTGCCCGGAGCTTCTTGGCCCCGCGCGCGAACATGATCGAGTGCCGGCACTCGTCGGCGATCTCGGTCAGCGCCCACTGGACGGTCTCCTGAGACGGATCCTTGGCGTAGACGTCGCGCAGGATCATCTGCTGCAGGATCATCTCGAACCAGATGCCGGTACCGGCCACCGAGGCGGCTTCCTGGCGGGTGAGTTCCTTGCGCTGCGCGTCGGTCAGCTCGGCCCAGTAGGCGGTGCCGAACAGGGTGCTCCACTCCGGGCTCGTGCCGTGGAAGTCCTCGTCCAGCGGGGTGTCCCAGTCGACTTCGGTGAGCGGGTCGTAGGACAGCTTCGCCGAGGAGTCCAGCAGCCGCCGGGCGACACCGTCCTCCTCGGGGAGCTGCGGAAGGTCCGGCCGGGTGATGCTGCTTGCCATGCTGCGACTCCTCGGGTTCGGACAGCGGGCCGTTCCCGGCCCCCGTCGGTGCGGTACGGGTGCTGGTGTGCCGGTGGAGGGAGGTGCCCGGACGCGGGTCCTGCGGGCACCGGGCCGCCGGCGGGCTCGGCGGAGCGGACGCCGGGGCACCCCGGATCCTCTTGTTAGACGGACTGTATAACAAGGGGTGGATCGTGCCTACCCTCCAGTAAGAAAGCGGCGTCGAGCGGCCGCTCCCACCTGTACCGACGCCGATGGGGGAGTGCGAGGCGCCCCGGGTGCGGCCGTCCGCGCACGCCCGCCGGTTTGCTCCGCGGGACGACGGACACCCGGCAGCCCCCGACGCGGTGGCGCGCACCCGGCGCGACGACCGCCGAATCCAGGGAGAGTGCTGCATCATGGCCGTCCTAGGCATCGTCGCGGTGTGCGTGGTCCTGCTCGTTCTGGCGTTCCTCGCGCCGCGGTTGTCCCGCCGCCCGGAGCGGGGGACCCAGCGGACGCTGGGGGCCGGAAGCCGCACCGCGGGCAAGGCCCCGGGGCTGCTGGGCCGGTTGTTCAGCAAGCCCTTCCGCAGCAGTCAGAAGGCCGTCGGGCGGAGCGGTTCTGCGGGGCGCAGGGCGCGCGGGCGCTTTCCGCTCTGAGTGCGGCGTGCCTCGTCCGTGCGCCGGGTGATACCGGTGGGTGGGCGAACTGTGCGTGTATGACGGTAGGAAAAGGTGACATTCCGTCGCGTGCACATCTCACAGGTCGGCCCGTCGGGGCGTGTGTCGAGCGGTGCGGTCGGGCATACGGGAGGCGAACGGAAGAGGAGGAACATCGTGTTGTCACTTCATTCCGGCGAAGCGTCCGTCTCCGACGCCCGCGCCCTGGCCGCCGCCTACGTGGCGGAACACTGCCCGACCGTCGACGCCGCCACGGTGGGGACCGTGGTCACCGAACTCGTCGTCAACGCCGTGCGCCACACATCGGGCCCCTGGCTGCTGGTGATCGACCGGGCCGGCGGCGTCCTGAGCGCCGAGGTGCGGGACGCGAGCCGGGAACTGCCCGGTGTGTGCAGCGGTGCACTGGACGGGTCCGGCGGGTGGGGCATGCACCTGGTGCACGCGCTCGCCCCTTCGGTGGAAGTCACCGTCGACGGCCCCGGTAAGACGGTGAGCGCGCGCTGGCCCGACCTGCCCGCGCAGGCCGCCTGAATGCGCTCCCGATGTGCCCGCCGACGGGCCCGGAATCGCCTTTCGCGCGGGTGGGGCGGCGACTTCCGGCTCCGCCGGGCGCAGAGCCGCGACGGATGAGTGAGATGGATCGCCGATTCGGGTGCCATGCCCTCGCGTTTCGCGGGCAGGTGGAGAGTGCGGCCGGGAAGCGGCCGCCGCGCACGGAGGCCGGCGCGCAGTCCGAGGAGATGAGGCGCTCATGACGGTGACCGATTCGACGGCACACGGGCACATCGGTTGTCCCGGGGGTACCGGTCTCCCCGTGATCGAGTCGCCCTCCCGGATCCCGGCCAGGGACGCACGGGCGCTGACCAAGCAGTTCCTCGCCCGGCTGGACGAACTGGAGGAGGGCACGGACGCGTACCAGTACGTCCGCAACACCCTCATCGAGATGAACCTGTCCCTCGTCCGCTACGCGGCATCCAGGTTCTCCACCCGTCCCGAGGACCTGGAGGACGTCGTCCAGGTCGGCACGATCGGGCTGATCAAGGCCATCGAGCGGTTCCAGGTCTCCCGGGAGGTCGCCTTCACCACGTTCGCAGTCCCGTGCATCGTGGGGGAGATCCGGCGGTTCTTCCGCGACACCACCTGGGCGGTGCACGTCCCCCGGCGGCTCCAGGAGGCCAGGGAGCAGCTCGCCCGCGCCGATGAGGAACTGCGCTCCCGGCTCGACCGGGAGCCGACCGTGGCGGAACTCGCGGCGCTCATGTCGCTGCCCGAGAGCGAGGTCATCGAGGCGCGCAAGGCCGCCAACGGCTACACCACCACCTCGCTGGACGCGGCGGTCGCGGGCGGCGCCGAGGGCGGCCGGGCCCTCGCGGACTGCATCGGAGGGCCCGACCCGGCGTTCGAACTGGTGGAGGACTTCCAGACGCTGGCACCGCTGATCGCGGAACTGGACGAACGCGACCGGATCCTGCTGCACCACCGCTTCGTGGACGAACTCACCCAGGCCGAGATCGGCGAACGGCTGGGCGTCTCGCAGATGCACGTCTCCCGGCTCCTCAGCCGCCTGTTGGCCCGGTTGCGCGCCGCCATGACCCAGCAGCCCGACCGGCCCCGTGCCCCATCCGGTGCCACGGCAGCGGCCCGCAGCTCGCCCTCCCAGCCGGTTCCGCGCCCCGCGCCGGACCCCGAGCCGGCCTCCGCGGACAACGGCGGACACTCCTCCGGCGCTGCCGGCCGGGCGGACACGGCTCCGGAGGAGCAGGAACTGCTGGGGCTGCGGCAGGCCCATGAGCGGCTGCTGTCCGGCATTTCCCTGGCCGCGCTGCGTTGGGCGCGCGCCAACGACGAGAGGTTTCCCGCGGCCGCAGGCAAGCGGGGCGCCGAACTTCTCTACCGCGCGGCCGAGCTGACGCGCTGGGCGGAGTCCCGGCCTCATGCCCCCTTGCCGCGCACCACCGCGGCAGCGGACTCCGTGCCGGACGGTGTCACCGCCTGACCGGTACGGCACCGCGGTGGCACCGGCCCAGTGGTCCGCCCTGCGGGGTGTGGCCTCCGTGTCCGGCACGGTCCCGCAGCCTTGCGAGGCGTGAGGTTTACCGCCGCCGAAGCCGGTGAGAAGTGCGGTCACGTGCTTGGGAGAACAGGCACATACGCGGAGGAGATGCCCACTCGTGGCCCGCGTGTGCTCCCGAGCCGCCTCTCCCCGCGCTGTGCACCGTCGACGACAGCGGGAGGAGAGCCCATGAGTGCCGCTCGGTACCGGGTCCGGCGACACCGCCGTGCCCACCGGAAGGCCGTCGCGTATCCCGGGCGCCTCCGCTCCCCGGCGCGGGACCCTGCCCGGCGCGGCCGCCGCCCGGCGCAGCCGAGGCGGGTACGAGCCCCTGCCGGGCCGCCCGTACGGAACTCCCCGCGCCGCCGGTCCGTACCCGCCACCGCGTGCCGCCCCGCATCCGTTGATCGGGGCCGCTTCGCCTCCACATCTCCTGAAGGGACCCTTCCCATGCTGCTCGCCCACCCCGCCGTCCTCCACGACCTCGTCGAGCAGTACGCGGCACTGAGCGTCCTGCGGGCCGAGGACGGTTCTCCCGAGGTGCAGCAGCGCATGAACGACATCGCCTACACGCTGTGCGTCTCTACCGGTACCCGGGACGTCGCCACGGCGCTCGTCGCCGCCCGGCACCGGCTGCCCGGCGCCCGCGTCGGCGACGACTCCCTGCTGTCCGCCGCGGACGTCCCCGCGGACCGCCCCGAACCGCCTGAGCTCGCAGTGACGGTCGTCCCGGCTCCGGAGGCGCCGCAACAGGCGCCCCGGCCCGCCGCCGCGGTGTGAGGCGCGTGCCGACGCCCGCGGGCAGCGCTGGTCGCTGCCCGCGGACCGGCTGACAGTCCCACCGTCCCACGGTCTTGCCGGAGAGCCGGTTCCGTTCGCACCGCTCCCCGCGACCGGCTCCGTTCGCTCCGCTCCCCGGTGACCGGTCCCGTTGCACCGCTCCTCAGTGAAAGGACAGGCGTACCCATGACAGCCCTGACCGCGCCGGGCCCCCCGGCGCCCCCCGCCGCGCACGAGCGCACGGCTCCCGAAGCGGCGGCACACTCCGCAACGGGGATCTGCGCGCGCCCGGTCGGTTCCGCGGCCGGGCGCCCCGGCCATCCGCTGTCCGGATCGGTGAGACGGTGACGGCGCAGGACCCGCCAGTGCCGGGACACGCCCCGATCGCGCAGGCCGCCACCGCGCCCGCCGGCGAGCGGCCGGGCCGCTCGCCGGGCGGCGACAGCGCCGAGGGCCGGTCGGCGGAGTCGGTACGCGAGCGCGAACAGTACATACGCAGACGGCTGGAGCGGCTGATCGGCATCGCCGCCACCGAGGGCAACGCACTGCGGGTCCTCCGCAACGGTGACGAGATCTTCCCCGCCATGCTGCGGGCGATCCGGGAAGCCCGGCACACCATCGACATGATGACGTTCGTGTACTGGCAGGGCGAGATCGCGCACGAATTCGCCCACGCACTCGGCGAGCGGGCGCGGAACGGCGTGCGGGTGCGGCTGCTCCTGGACGGCTTCGGCAGCAGGCCCATCGAGAAGTCCCTGCTGGCGGACATGGAACGGGCGGGCGTCGCCGTGCAGTGGTTCCGCAAGCCGATGTGGGTCTCGCCCTTCAAACAGAACCACCGCTGCCACCGCAAGGCCCTCGTCGTCGACGAGCGCACCGCCTTCACCGGCGGCGTCGGCATCGCCCAGGAGTGGTGCGGGGACGCGCGGCACCCGGGGGAGTGGCGCGACACCCATGTCGAGGTGCGCGGCCCCGCGGTCGACGGCGTCTCGGCCGCCTTCGCCCAGAACTGGGCCGAATGCCACGACGAACTCTTCGACGAGGCCGACCGGTTCGTCGAACACGACGCCCCCGGTACGTCCGTCGTCCAGGTCGTCCGCGGCTCGGCGAGCTTCGGGTGGCAGGACATGCAGACCCTGCTGCGCGTCATGCTGGAGTCGGCACGCGAGCGGGTGCGGCTGTGCACGGCGTACTTCACCCCGGACGACTACTTCGTCGACCTGATGAGCCGGACGGCGCGGCGCGGTGTCCGGGTCGAGATCCTGCTCCCGGGCCCGCACACCGACAAGCGCGTCTCCCGGCTGGGCGGCAGGCGCGTCTACGACCAGCTGCTCGGCGCCGGTGTGCGGATCGCCGAGTACCGGCCCACGATGATGCACGCGAAGGTCGTCACCGTCGACGGCATCGTCGCCCTCACCGGCTCCACGAACCTCAACCGCCGTTCCCTCGAACACGACGAGGAGGTGATGCTGGCCGTCATCGACGAGCGGTTCACGGCGACGCTCGACGACCACTTCGCCGCGGACTGGGCCGCCGCGGAGCGCATCACCTCCGGCCGGTGGCGGCGGCGCCCGACAGCCGAGCGCCTCAAGGAGGCGGCGGTGCTCCCCATCCGCCGGTTCCTGTAGGGCCCGGTGTGCCGCTTCGCGGCTCGGCGTCCCTTCCGGGGGCCTTGCCGCGGGCGGCCGGGTGGCCGGGCTCTTCTATAGAGTGGCCGGATGACCAGTGCAGACGGGGGCCGGCAGGTGGGCGGCGGCACAGCCGGGAGCGGTCCCGCGGATCTCCAGCAGTTCGCCGTGGCGCTGCGCAGGATGAACGGGGAGTTCGGCCGGCTGGTCCACGGGTTCGCCGCCGCCCAGGGGCTGCACGCCACCGACGCCGCCGCGCTCGCCGCGATCCTCGACGCGGAGGAACCGCTCACCCCGGGGTTGCTGCGGGAGCATCTGGGGCTCACCTCGGGTGCGGTGACGGCCTGCCTGGACCGGCTGGAGCGGGCGGGGCACGTGCGGCGCTCCAGGGACCCGGCCGACCGGCGGGTGGTCCGCCTGCACTACCCCCGTGACGCGCGGGCGGCTGCGCGCGGGTACTTCCGGCCGCTCGCTCAGGCGACCGACCGCGCCCGCTCGCAACTCGACGACGAGGAACAGCGTGTGGTGCTGCGCTTCCTCACCCTGCTGAACCAGGAGCTCTCCGCCCTCCGCGAGGGCGGGAGCTGACGGCTTCGCGGCGGCGGTGTGCGCAGTCGCGGTGGCGGCGGCATGTGGAGCAGATTAATTCAATGATTAAGATAGCCAATCGTTGAACTGGTTTGCCCGCGCCCACCCCCCGGAGGATGCATGCCGTCCGCGCCGCGTCTCGCCCGCCTCTCGGTTCCGATTCTGCTGCTCGTCGTCTGGATCGCCGTCGGCGGCGCGCTGGGACCGTTCGCCGGGAAGCTCGGCGAGGTCGCCACCAACGACGAGGCCGCCTTCCTGCCGCGCAGCGCCGAATCCACCAAGGTCCTGGACCAGCAGAAGGCGTTCGACCAGCAGGAGACCCTGCCCGCCATCGTGGTGTGGACGTCCGGCGACGAACAGCCCGTCACCCGCGCGCAGCGCGGGGCCGCATCGCGCGCGCTCGACCGGGCCGCCGACCGCATCGGCGCGGTCGGTCCGCCCACCCCCGCCGTCCCCTCCCGGGACGGGGCGGCACTGCAGGGCGTCGTCCAGCTCCGCCCCGACCTCGGTGAGGAACTCCCCGCGGCGCTGGAGAAGCTGCGCTCGGCCGCCGGGGAGGTGCCCGGGACGACGGTGCGCCTCGCCGGCCCGGCTGCCACCCAGGCCGACCTGTCGGACGCGTTCGCCGGGATCGACGGGCTGCTGCTGGGGGTGGCCCTCGCCGCCGTGCTGCTGATCCTCGTCCTGGTCTACCGCAGTGTGCTGCTGCCTCTGATGATCATTCTCGGTGCCGTGTTCGCCCTCGGACTGGCCTGCGCGGCCGTCTACGCGCTCGCCCGGCACGACATGGTCCGCGTCGACGGGCAGGTGCAGGGCATCCTGTCCATCCTGGTGATCGGCGCGGCGACGGACTACTCGCTGCTGCTGACCGCGCGGTTCCGGGAGGAGCTGAGTGCGGGACACCGCCGTGAGGTTGCCGTCCGGGCCGCCCTGCGCCGGTCCGTCGGACCGGTGCTGGCCAGCGCCGGTACGGTCGTCGCCGGCCTGCTGGCCCTCCTGCTCAGCGACCTGACCAACAACCGCGCCCTGGGGCCGGTGGGCTCCATCGGGATCGTCTGCGCGCTCCTCAGCGCGCTGACGTTCCTCCCCGCGGCACTGGCACTCCTCGGCCGCTTCGCCTACTGGCCGGCCAAGCTGCCGCGCTCGGCTGAGCAGCGGGAGGCGTCCGCGCGGGGCGGGGTCTGGCCGCGGGTGGCGCGCGTCGTGGACCGGGCGCCCCGGAGGATCTGGGCCTGCACGGTCGCGCTGCTGCTCGCGGCGAGCGCCTTCGTGCCGCTGCTGAACGCCCGGGGCGTGCCGCTGGACGAGATCTTCATCAACGACGCGCCGTCCGTCGCCGCCCAGCGGACCCTCAGTGAGCACTTCCCCGGCGGCTCCGGCAATCCGGCCACGGTGCTCACCGACGAGCAGGCCCTCACGAAGGTGCGGCGGGCGGTGCTCGGCACCGAAGGAGTGGCCTCGGCCGTGCCGCTGGGCGCGAAGGGCCGCCCGGACGCCGAGGCGCCGCAGGCCGTGGACGGCAGGGTCCGCCTCCAGGTCACCCTGGAGGACGCCGCGGACAGCGATGCCGCCAAGCGCACGGTCGAGCGGCTGCGCGAGGAGGTGCGGGCCGTCCCGGGCTCCGACGCGCTGGTCGGCGGCTACACGGCCCGGCAGTACGACACCCAGCGGACGGCCGAACGCGACCGCGCGCTGATCGTGCCGGTGGTCCTGGTCATCATTCTGATCATTCTGATCGCGCTGCTGCGCTCGCTGCTGATGCCGCTTCTGCTGGTGGCGACCGTCGCGCTCAGCTTCCTCGCCACCCTGGGCGTCTCCGCGCTGGTCTTCCGGGAACTGCTCGGCTTCAGCGGAGCGGACGCCTCGGTACCGCTCTACGGCTTCGTCTTCCTGGTGGCACTGGGCGTGGACTACAACATCTTCCTGATGTCCCGGGTCCGCGAGGAGTCGCTGCGGCACGACGTGCGGGAAGGCGTGCTGCGCGGCCTGACGGCCACCGGCGGAGTCATCACCTCCGCGGGTGTCGTACTCGCCGCCACCTTCGCGGCGCTCGCCGTCATCCCGCTGGCCTTCCTCGCCCAGATCGCCTTCATCGTCGCCTTCGGAGTTCTTCTGGACACCCTGGTGGTGCGGTCCCTCCTGGTGCCGGCGCTGGTCCGGGACATCGGCCCGGTCTCCTGGTGGCCGGGTCTCCTCAGTCGCAGATGACCCCCTCCGCCGGCCACCCGGGCGGCGGGCCGCCGACGGCGCTCAGCGGCGCGGGGTGGGAGCGAGCACGACGTTGTCGTACCCCGGCAGGGCCGCCGCCGCCAACGGGGGTGCGCCCCCGAGTTCCGCGCGCAGCAGCCGCCGCAGCCTGCGGGCGCTCGCGTGGTAGAAGCGGTGCTGCGTCCAGCGCCCGAAGACCGCGAAACCCGTCCGCACGACGGGATCGGGCAGCGGTGCCCGCCGCGAGTGGCCGGTGATACGGAACTCCACCGCACCGGTCCGCAGCCGCTTGACGACCTGGTAGGCGAGTTCACCCTGCTCCAGATGGCCCTCCAGGGTCCGGTAGGCCCAGCCCCACACGCGTGACTCCGAAGCGCCGCTGCCGTGCGTCTCGTCGGTCACGGACGTCACCCGCACCCCCATGTCGAACCGCAGGCCGGCGAACCGGCCCTCCAACAGCATGTCCCGGCCCAGCAGCGGCGTGTCGCTCCGGTAGAGCGCCCGCAGGATCGTCGGCTCCGCGAACTGGTAGTCGCGCACCAGACGGCAGGCGATGTCCCACGCGCCGCCCCGCACGGGGTCGCCCACCGGTTCCCGGGCGAGCGGCTGGCGGAGATAGTCGACGTGCCAGCGTGCGTTCCAGGTGGGCACCCGGCCGCCGGTCAAGGGCGCGTAGTTGACCGTGCGGTCGGCCAGGGAGTGCAGCGCGGCGACCGCCGGTGCACGGTAGAGGCGCCCCTCACGCAGCATGCGAGCCGTCCGGCCGGGGGCGTCCGGCGGGGGCGTCCTCCAGCGACTGGCTGATACCCCACAGCGTGGGGGCCCACAGGCCGACGAACAGGGCGCGGCGCTCGGCGTTGCCCCGCTCGTCCTGGTCGAAGCTCGCCGCCCGCATCCAGAAGACGATGCAGAGTCCGACGGACCCCATCGACGCCAGTTGCAGATGTGTCCTGCGCAGTCCGATCCGGTGCACCAGCTTTTCGAACAGCACGCCGACCTCCTGGGTCCGGGTGGGGGAGATGGGTGCCACTGATACCCACTCATATCGCTTTCATGGTGTCATAGGCGCTATGTCAGTACAGGGATGGATGCGGTCGGGAATCGGGGCACGGGCCCGGCACGACTCCGGCCGACCGCCGGCCCGGCGGCCGGGCAGACCGTCCGCCCGGCGGCGGATCGGCACCCTGCTGCGCTTCCCGGCCGGCGTCCTGCTGGTGTCCTGGGAGTACATGTGGCGGGTGACCGCGCTGCACCGCAGCGAAGTGGCGGGAGACTCCGGCGATCTGCCGCCCCCGCTGCCCCCCGAGCGCGTCGACGAGTTCACCAAACGGCTCGCCGACGGCGTCGGGCCGATGTTCCACCGCCGCTTCGGCGTCCGGATCCAGGGCGCCCGGATGAGCCCCGAGGAGCTGATCGGCGCGGTCGCGGCCGACCTCAACCGCCCGGCACCCTCGACCGCGGCCGTCTTCCACAAGACGCGTGGCGGGCCCGGACCTGCGCGCCCCGGCGACGAGTACCGGGTGCAGATGCCGGGCCCCTGGGACGGCCCGGTGCGTGTGCTCCACCGCGACCCGGTCACGATCCGGCTCGGCACGCTGCACGGGCATCTGGAGGCCGGGCAGATCCAGTTCACCGCCGACGACCCGGGAGACGGACTCCGCTTCCGTGTCGAGGCGTGGTCGCGCGCCGGTGACTGGTGGGCCGACCTGCTCTACAGCCGGCTGCGGGTGGCCAAGGAGATCCAGTTCAACATGTGGGTGCACTTCGCGCTGGGCGCCGCCGCGATCGCGGGCGGCCGCGCACAGGGGGGCGTCACCATCGAGACCCGCGGCATCCCGGCGGCCTTCTGCGAGGCGGCCGTCCAGTGCTGACCTCCGAGGCCTCGCGGCAGCTGCCGCACCACCCCCCGGACACGGCGCTGGTCCGGAGCGGCGCCACGCGTGCGGGCCGGATGTGCGTGCGAACCGGGTCCGGGTGCGGGAGGGTGGTGGCCGGAGCCGTCCGTCCGAGCCCCGCCCGCCCTGACCGAGCCGGAGGATCCGGTGCCCCCTGACGCCGCCCCGCACCCCGCTGTCTGCTCCTACACGCATCTCTTCCGCGGCGCGTCCGTGCGCATCCAGGGGCTGAGCAGGCCCGCGGCCTATGCCGAGAACCCGCTCGCCACCGGACTCGTGCTGCGGTTCGCCGACGGGGCTGCCACCGACGCCGAGATCCTGGTCTCCTCCAACGGTGAGGCCGTTCTCGTCGTCTCCGGCCACACCACCCGTGCCGGCACCCGGCTGCCCGAGCGGACCTGGCTCCTGCGGGGCTTCCGCGCCCTCGGGGACGAGGTCGAGGTGACGGTGGGCGTGCCGATGGAGTGACCGCCCCGGTCACAGCACCCCGCACCGCCGCGCCCGACGCGCACGGGCCCGGGCATCTGCCGGACCGGACAGCCGCGGCAGGCCCGTGCCGGGTCACGGTTCGCGGTGCACCTTGGTGTTGGACGCCTGCGCCCGCGGGCGGACCACCAGCAGGTCGACGTTGACCCGGCTCGGCCGCGAGACGCACCAGGCGATGGTGTCCGCCACGTCGTCCGCGGTCAGCGGCTCGGCCACACCTTCGTACACCCGGGCGGCCTTCTCCTCGTCCCCGCGGAAGCGGGTGAGCGCGAACTCGTCGGTCCGGACCATCCCGGGCGCGATCTCGATCACCCGGACGGGGCTGCCGACGATCTCCAGACGCAGGGTCTCGGCCAGCACGTGCTGGGCGTGCTTCGCCGCGACGTATCCGGCCCCGCCCTCGTACGTGGCGAGGCCCGCGGTGGAGGAAAGCACCACGACGGTGCCCTCGCCGGCGGTCAGCGCGGGCAGCAGCGCCTGTGTGGTGTGCAGGGTGCCGAGGACGTTGGTCTCGTACATCCGCCGCCAGTCCTCGGGGTCGCCGGTGGCGACCGGGTCCGCCCCCAGCGCTCCGCCCGCGTTGTTGACCAGCACCTCCAGCGTCTCGAACCGTGCTGCGAACGCGTCGACCGCCGCACGGTCCGTCACATCCAGGGCGTGGGCCTCGGCCTGCTGCCCCGCCTCCGCGATGTCGGCGGCGAGGGCGGCGATGCGCTCCGCACGGCGCGCGGCCAGCACGACCCGGTAGCCGGCCGCCGCCAGGCGGCGTGCGGTGGCGGCACCGATGCCGCTGCTCGCTCCGGTGACGACAGCGGTGCGGGACGGGGTGGCGGGCGAGGCGGTGCTCATCGACGCTCCTGGAGGTTCTGGGACCTGCGGTGGGCTCCGGTCAGCGTATGCGGGCCCCGGCGCCTGCGGGCAGCCGCCCCGGACGAGCGCGGCCGCCTGCGGGCAGCCGCTCCGGCACGGGAGGCGCTCCCTCCGCCGTGCCTCCGGCTGGGCGCGCCCCCCCCGTGCCGCAGCCCGCCCGCCCCCGCTGTGCCCGCCGCGGCGGCGTCCGGGTGCGGCGCGCGGACCGCACCGTTCCGCGCACACGGGAGACCTGCCGCGCGCGGGAAGCAGCCGCTCAGGGGCGGCTGCCGCTCACAGGAAGCTGACGTTCTGCGCCAGCGAGAGTTCGTCGGAGTAGTTGACGGTGTTGGTCGCCCGGCGCATGTAGGACTTCCAGGCGTCGGAGCCCGACTCGCGCCCGCCACCGGTGTCCTTCTCCCCGCCGAACGCGCCGCCGATCTCCGCCCCCGAGGTGCCGATGTTGACGTTGGCTATCCCGCAGTCGGAGCCCGCGGCCGAGAGGAAGACCTCGGCCTCCCGCTGATCCCGGGTGAAGATGCTGGAGGAGAGGCCCTGGGGGACGTCGTTGTGCAGGGCCAGCGCTTCCTCGAGCGTGTCGTAGGCGAGGACGTGGAGGATCGGTGCGAAGGTCTCCTCCCGCACGACGTCGTACTGTTCCTCGACGTGGACCAGGGCCGGTTCGCAGTAGGCGGCCCGCGGGGCGGCGTCGGCCAGCCTGCGGCGGCCGCCGGCCAGGAGCTCGCCCCCCGCCGCCCGGGCCCGTGTCAGCGCGCCGTCCATCGCCTCCAGGGCCGGGAGGGAGATCAGCGGACCGACCAGTGTCCGGTCGTCGAACGGGTCGCCGACCGGCAGCGTGCGGTAGGCCGAGACCAGCCGCGCGGTCAGCGTCTCGGCGACGTCCCGGTGGACGAGGAGGCGGCGCAGCGTGGTGCAGCGCTGCCCCGCGGTGCCCGCGGCGGCGAAGACGATGCCCTGCACGGCGAGGTCGAGATCGGCGGACGGGGCGACGATCGCGGCGTTGTTGCCGCCGAGTTCCAGCAGACTGCGACCGAGCCGGGCCGCGACCCGAGGCGCCGTCTCGCGGCCCATGCGGGTCGAGCCGGTGGCGCTGAGCAGAGCGATCCGCGGGTCGTCCACGAGTTGCCGGCCGATGGACCGGTCGCCGAGCAGCAGTCGGTGCACCGCGCGGGGCGCCCCGACGTCGTCAGCGGCGCGGGCCAGCAGACGGTCGCAGGCCAGGGAGGTGAGCGGGGTCAGCTCCGAGGGTTTCCACACGACCGTGTCCCCGCACACCAGCGCGACAGCGGTGTTCCACGACCACACGGCCGCGGGGAAGTTGAAGGCGGAGATGACACCGACCACCCCGAGCGGGTGCCAGGTCTCGGCGAGCCGGTGCCCGGGGCGCTCGGAGGCGATGGTGCGGCCGTACAACTGCCGGGACAGACCGACGGCGAAGTCGCAGATGTCGATCATCTCCTGGACCTCGCCCAGAGACTCGGACCTGATCTTGCCCGCCTCCATGGTCACGAGGTCGGCGAGGTCGCTCTTGTGCTCGCGCAGCAGCTCTCCGAGCCTGCGCACGAGTTCCCCGCGGCGCGGCGCGGGCGTGCTGCGCCAGGTGCGGAACGCCGCGCTCGCTTCGGCGACGGCCGTCTCGGTGTCGGCGGCGGTGGCGGCGCGGAGTTCGAAGAGGCGCTCCCCGGTGAGCGGGGTCCGGGCCGGGAAGTCGCCGCCTTCGGGTACGCGCACGCCGATCGCGTCGAGGCGGGAGCGGGCGCGGGCTCGCAGGTCGTCCGTACTGGGCAGGGCGGTGCTGGTCATGGCCATCCTCAGAGGTGTTCGCGGTGGACGGGGCGGACGAGGGCGGTGTGCTCCAGACCCAGCTCGTGCGCGACCCGGGACAGGGAGTGGTGCTGTTGCTGCTCGTAGAGTGCGTAGGGGTCGAGCACCTCGCGCTCCAGCGCACCGGCGAGCCATGCGGCGTCGTAGGCGGCGGCCTCCCGGGAGTTGTCGCGGGTGCCCTGCGAGGTGAGGTTGGACTGGAAGATGCCCGCCGCGGAGCGGGGCAGGAAGTCCTCGTAGACGAGGGGTTCGGCCTCGACCCACCCGCGCCGCAGCAGTGCGCCGATGTCCGCCGGGGGCCGGGTGCCGTCGCGGGGCGGGTCGGCGGCCGTGCGGAAGGTGAAATGCGCCAGTCCGCGCGCGGCCAGTTCCCACTCGGTGCGGGGCAGCTGCTGCTCCCACACCTCCCGGGCGATCTCCTCGCGCCGCCGGCCGGGCGCCTGCGCGCTGCGCCGGTCGACCAGATCGACCAGGCCGTCGTAGCGGGCGCGGCCCTCCCGGGTGAGGGCGATACCGCGCGCCTCCACCTCGCCGAAGCGCACCCGCAGCGCACCGTCGACCACGCAGCCTTCCGGGGTGCGCATCGCCCGTGGTTCGGCCAGCGCCCGGAAGGACGTCTGCCGCAGCAGCACGTCGGGCCCTGGCCAGGCAGGCGGGCCCTGAATGGTGTCGATCATCTCGATGCCCCGCGCGGTCATCCGCCGGTACAGCTCGTCGATGTCGAGCACCCGCGGGGTGAGGTGGTTGATGTGCGTGCTGCGGACCCCGCCGATGTCCGCCGCCACGGCCGAGACCCGCTCCAGGGTCCGGTACCAGGCCCGGTCCACCGGTTCGGAGGACAGCTCGAAGGCGCCGACGGCGAGCTGGAGGAAGCGCTCGGCCTGCTCGGGCGGCAGCTCCCGTTCGGCGGCGGCCCGGTCGGCCAGCGCGAGCAGCTCCGGTGGAAAGAGCTCGCGGCCCGCGAGGAAGGTCTCCAGCTGTGCCCGGAGTCCGGGGTCGAAGAACCGGGGGTCGGCCGGAGTGAGCAGGGAGGTGAAGACGCGGAAGGGATTGCGTGCCAGCTCCTCGGCGTCGACGGGCCGGAAGGCGGTGGAGACGACGGGGACGGCGCTGGCCGCGGCCTCGCGGAGGTCGTAGAAGCCGACCGGGCGCATCCCCACGGCGGCGAAGACCCGGGCGACCTGCCGCAGTTCCGCGGGTGTGCCGACGCGGATGGCGCCGTGCCGCTCCGCGGTCACCCGGCTGAGGGTGCCCAGTCGTTCGGCCGCGCTGCCCCGGGCGCGCAGGACGTCCTCGTTGACCTCGTGGGAGACCTCCACCAGCGTGGTGTAGGCGGGCACCTCCAGCCCGTACATCCGCGACAGCCGCGCGGCGAACGCGGCCCGCAGCCGCCACTGTTCGACTCTCTTCACGGTTCGCCCTTCCTTCCTGGGGAGTGCGGGCTCACACGACATGGGCCTCGGGACGGATCCCGGAACCGGCGCGGAACCGGTCGGCACTGAGCGGTGCGGGGTCGGCGAACGGGCGGCGTCCCAGGTGCAGGTCGCGGACGATCTCGCCGACCGCGGGCGCCTGGAGGAAGCCGTGCCCGGAGAACCCGGTGGCGTACAGGAAGTTCTCCAGCTCGCCGGAGCGGCCGATGAGCGCGTTGTGGTCCGGGGTGTTCTCGTAGAGCCCGGCCCAGCCACCGACGGTCTCCATGTCGGCCAGGCCGGGGGCGCGGCGGCGCGCCACGGCGCGGAAGCGCTCCAGCCAGCCCGGTGTCCAGGTGGTGTCGAAGCCCTCGGCCTCGTCCGGGTCGGCCAGCCCGAACAGCAGCCCGTCGTCGCTGTTGTGGAAGTAGGCGCTGGAGGAGAAGTCGATGGTGAAGGGGAGGCGGGGCGCGGCCGGGGCCAGTGGCGCGGTGAACGCCAGTTGCCGCCGCACCGGGCGTACCGGGAGGCTGACGCCGGCCATGCCGGCGATCTGCCCGGACCACGCTCCCGCCGCGCAGATGACGCTGCCGCAGGAGATCCGGCCATGGCTGGTGTGCACGTGGGTCACCCGGCCGCCGGCCGTCCCGAGGCCGGTCACCTCGGTGTGCTCGGCGACCCGCACGCCGCAGGCGCCCGCGGCGCGAGCGTAGCCCCGCACCACCGCTCCCGGGCGTGCGTGGCCCGCCGTGGGGCAGTAGGCGGCGGCCACCAGGCCGTCGGTGCTCAGCCAGGGGCACAGCCGCCGCGCCTCCTCCGGTCCGATCATGCGGCTGGGTACGCCGAGACTGTTCTGGACGCCGACACCGGCCGCGAAGTCCGCCTCCTGCTCGGCGCTGTCGAGCAGGAACAGGTAGCCGACGGGATCGAACCGGATGTCCGCACCGGGGCGGTCGCCGAAGGCGCGGTAGGCGTCCAGGCTGCGCCGGCCCAGTTCGATGTTGAGCGGGTCGGAGAACTGGGCGCGTACGCCGCCGATCGGTTTCCCCGAGCTGCCGCAGCCCAGTTCGCCGCGCTCCAGCAGGACGATGTCGCGCACTCCGGCCTCGGCGAGGTGGAACGCGGCGCTGGTGCCCAGTACCCCGCCGCCGATGATCACGACGTCGGCGGAGTCCGGAACGGTACGGAATGCGGAGGAGGGCATAGGCGGTCCTTCCGAGGGCCGACGGCGGGATCGAGCGGGGTGGCCCGAGCCCGGACGCGGCGCTGCTGTCAGTGCGGCGGTGCTGATCAGCGTGCTGTCCCACATCGTGGCGCAGCACGACCGTTGACGTCCATGAACAGTTTCTGCTCAGATTCGTTTACCGTTCCTGCATGGAATGGACGAGTCCGCAACTGCGGTCGCTGGTGGAGCTGACCCGGCGGGGCACGGTCACCGCGGTCGCGCGTTCCCTCGGCTACACCCCGGGCGGGGTCTCCCAGCAGATCGCCGCGCTGGAGCGGTCCACCGGCATGGAGCTGCTGCGGCGAGTGGGGCGCCGGGTCGAACTGACCGACGCGGGCGTGACGTTGGCGGCCCACGCCGAACGGATCCTGGCCACCGAGGCCGAAGCCGTGGAGGCGCTGGAGCGCACCCGCCACGAGGTCTCCGGGACGCTGCGGGTCGGCCTCTTCGCCACCGCCGCCGCCGAGATCCTGCCGCTCGCGCTCCGGCACGCCCGGGAGACCTGCCCGGGCATCACCGTGCGCAGCCGCGACATGGACGTGGACGACGTGTACGACGCGGTGGCGGGCGGCTCCGTGGAGCTGGCCCTGGGCCTGGACTACCCGGACGTGCCCCTCCCGCGCGACGCGTCGCTGTGCGTCCTCCCGCTCTCCCGCGAGCGGTTCGCCCTCGCCGCACCCACGGGCGACCTGCCCGGCCGGGAGACGGTTGCGCTTCACGAGCTGCGGGAGCGGGGCTGGATCCTGCCGCCGGCCGGGAGCTACTACGGCCGCGCGGCGCTCACCGCCTGCCGCCGGGCCGGCTTCGAACCGCGGGTGCTGCACGAGGTGACCGACACGGCCGCGACGCTGGCCCTGGTCGAGACCGGGGTGGGGGTCAGCCTGGTGACGGACCTGATGCTGCGGCTGCGCCCCTCGCACCTCGACGTCCTCGGGCTGAGCGACACCGTGGAGCGGCACATCGTGGTGGTCTGCCGGACCGTCGCGCGGCACCGGCCCACGGTGGCGGCGCTGGTCGACGTGCTGCGCTCGGCGGCCTGCGCCCCGGCGGGCGAGCAGCGGCGGCAGCCCGCGGGGGAGGGGGGCGGGAGGCCCCGCTGACCCTCTGGGACACCGCGGGCGCGGGGGCGCGCGGCCGATGCGGGAGCGACCACGGCCGAGTTCGCCCCTTTGCGTCCGCAAATCGCCCCCGCCCCCCCGGGGTTCCGCCAACTCCGGCGCCGGTACTCCGGCTCCGGTACTCCGTACGGCGCGTCCGGCCCCCGGGGCCGGCGACCCGCCCCCGCCTACGGCTGCGGCTCAGGGATGCGAGGCCGGTGCGGGGCGGCCCGGTGTGCGCCGCGGACCGCCCCGCACCGGTTGCGCGGTGCCCCGGCCTCAGGCGTCGGGTCCGGCCTCCTCCGCCCGCAGGATGCGGTCCGGACGCAGCGGAAGGTCCCGGTGGCGGACCCCGGTCGCGTGCCAGACCGCGTTGGAGATCGCCGCGGCCGCGCCCACGATGCCGATCTCGCCGATGCCCTTGACCCCCACCGGGTCGTCGGGGACGGGGTCGTCGACCCAGTCCGCCTCGATGACCGGGACATCCGCGTTGGCGGCGATGTGGTACCCGGCGAAATCCGCCCCGACCTGGCCGCCGGACGCCGCGTCCCGCACGGCCTCCTCGTGGAGCGCCATGGACAGGCCCCAGGTCATCCCGCCGACGAGCTGGCTGCGGGCGGTGAGCGGGTTGATGATCCGGCCCGCCGCGAACACCCCCAGCATGCGCCGCACGCGGACCTCGCCGGTGGTCACGTCGACGGCCACCTCGGCGAACTGCGCCCCGAAGGAGTGCCGTTCCTTCTTGGCGAGCTCGGCGAGCAGCCCCGCGGTGTCCGTGCGCGCGGTGATGCCCTCCGGCGGGATGTCACCGTCGGACAGCGCCAGCCGGCCCCGCAGCTCCTCGGCTGCCGAGACGACGGCCAGCGACCACGAACGCGTGCCCATGGAGCCGCCGGCGACCCATGCCTGACCGAAGTCGCTGTCCCCGATCCGTACCGTCACCCGCTCGGTCTCCACGTCGAGTGCTTCCGCGGCGACGAGGGTGAGGGCCGTACGGGCGCCGGTGCCCACGTCCGCCGCGGAGATCCGCACGGTGAAGCCACCGTCCGGCTCGGCCGTCACGGAGGCGGTCGAGGGCGCGGCCCCGGACGGGTAGGTGGCCGCGGCCATGCCGGTGCCCAGCAGCCACCGGCCCTCGCGGCGCAGCCGCGGCCGCGGGTCGCGCTCGGCCCAGCCGAACCGGCGGGCGCCCTCCTCGAAGCAGCCGAGCAGGTTGCGGCTGCTGAAGGGGAGGCCGGAGAGCGGTCCGGTGTCCGGCTCGTTGCGGGCCCGCAGCGCGATCGGGTCCATGCCCAGCCGCTCGGCCAGCTCGTCGAGCGCCGACTCCACCGCGAAGGAGCCCGGGGCCTCGCCGGGTGCCCGCATCCAGGTCGGCGTCGGCATGTCGAGGCCGACGAGGCGGTGCGCGGTGTGGTGCGCCCGCGCGTCGTACATGACCCGCCCGAAGACGGCGCTGGTCTCCACGAACGGACGCAGCGTCGAGGTGAGGTTGAGCGCCTCGTGCCCGAACGCGCGCAGCCGCCCGTCCGGATCCGCGCCCAGCCGCACCCGCTGTGCGGTGGGGCTGCGGTAGCCGGTGACCGCGAACACCTGGCGGCGGGTCAGCGCCAGGCGGACCGGCCGGTGCAGGACGGTCGCCGCCATCACAGCGCCCACCTGGTGCGGCCGGACCCCCTTGGAGCCGAAGGCGCCGCCGATGTGCTCCGAGCGCACGCGTACCGAGGAGGCGTCGAGTGAGAACAGCTGGGCCAGATCGCCCGCCACCCACCCGGTGCCCTGGTTGGTGTCGAGCACCTCCAGCCGCCCCTCGTCCCAGCGGGCGGTCGCGGCATGCGGTTCCATGGCGCTGTGGTGCTGCTCGGGGGTGGTGTACGAGGCGTCCACCAGCACACTGGAGGCTGCCAGTTCGGCTTCCAGGTCGCCCTTCGCCGCCACGGCGCTGCCGTCCTCGGGCGTGTAGCTGCCGGGCCGGCCGGCGTGGAAGGCGACGTCGTGCGGTTCCTCGTCGTACTCGACGACCAGCGCCTCGGCCGCCTCCCGCGCCTGCTCCGGCGTCTCGGCGACGACCAGCGCCACCGGCCATCCCAGGTGCGGCACCCGGTCGTGCTGGAAGAGTGCCAGGACGGGGTCGGGTGGGCCGAGCAGGGAGACGAAATCCGTGGTCAGGCGCGGTGCGTTGCCGGAGTGCAGCACGGTCAGCACGCCGGGCAGAGCCCGCACCGCCTCCTCGCCGACCGCACGGACGCGGCCGCGCGCGACGGTGGAGAGGACCAGCCACCCGTGCGCCAGCTCCTCGAAGGGCTGCTCGCTCGCGTAGCGGGCCGCGCCGGTCACCTTCTCCCGGCCCTCGACGCGGGTGCGGGCGACACCGACGGTCCGGGGCTTCGCCGTGGTGGTCATCGGGCGGCCTCCTCGGCCAGTTCGGTGAGCAGGGAGACGACGAGGTTGCGCAGCAGCGGCAGTTTGTAGGCGTTCTGCTCCAGCACCCGCGCCGCGGCCAGTTCGGCGTCGGCCGCCGCCGCGAACGCTGTCTCCTCGGCCGGCTGCCCCAGCAGTGCACGCTCGGCGGCCCTGGCCCGCCATGGGTGGGAGGCGACGGCGCCGAAGGCCAGCCGCACATCGCGCACCGCCCCGTCGGCCACCTCGAGCGCACCGGCGACCGAGCCGATGGCGAAGGCGTACGAGGCCCGTTCCCGCACCTTGCGGTAGCGGGAGCGTGCGGCGACCGGCGCGGGCGGCAGCGTGACGGCCGTGATGAGCGCCCCCTGCGGCAGCGCGGTCTCCCGGTGCGGAGTGTCGCCGACCGGCAGGTAGAAGTCGGCCAGCGGCAGTTCGCCGCTTCCCCCGGCGGTCTCGAAGGAGACGACGGCGTCGAACGCGGCCAGCGCGACGCCCATGTCGGACGGATGGACGGCCACGCAGTGCGCCGAGGCGCCGAGGACGGCGTGGTTGCGGTGCTCCCCGGTGGCCGCCGAGCATCCGCTGCCCGGGGTGCGCTTGTTGCAGGGGCGGGAGGTGTCGGTGAAGTAGGGGCAGCGGGTGCGCTGCAGGAGGTTGCCGCCGACGGTGGCCATGTTGCGCAGTTGGCCCGAGGCCCCGGCCAGTACGGCCTCCGCCAGCGCCGGATAGCGGCTCCGGACCTCGGGGTGGGCGGCCAGGTCGCTGTTGGTGACCGTGGCGCCGATCCGCAGTCCGCCCTCCGCGGTCGGCTCGATGCGGTCCAGGGGCAGCTCCCGGACGTCGACGAGCCGCCCTGGGCGTTCGACCCCGGTCTTCATCAGGTCGACCAGGTTGGTGCCCCCGCCCAGGTAGCGCGCGTCCGGGTCGGCGTCGAGCAGCGCGACGGCCCCCTCGACATCGGTGGCGCGCTGGTAGCTGAACTCCCTCATGCGGCGGGCTCCTTCGGGTCCGTGTCCGCGGCGGGGCCGGCCGGGTCGGTGGCGGCCTGCGAGACGGCCTGGACGATCGACACGTACGCGCCGCAGCGGCACAGGTTGCCGCTCATCCGCTCCCGTATCTCCTCGGGGGTCAGCGGCGGCGGTCCCGCCTCGGGCCGGACGTCGCCGGTGGCGGCGCTGGGCCAGCCTGCCGCGTGTTCGTCCAGCACGCCGAGGGCGGAGCAGATCTGTCCCGGGGTGCAGTAGCCGCACTGGTACCCGTCGAGGTCGAGGAACGCCTGCTGCACCGGGTGAAGCTGCTCGCCGTCCGCGACGCCTTCGATGGTGGTGACGGCACGCCCCTCGGCCGCGACGGCCAGTTGCAGGCAGGCCACGGTCCGGCGGCCGTCGACCAGGACGGTGCAGGCGCCGCACTGCCCCTGGTCACAGCCCTTCTTCGAACCGGTCAGGCCGAGGCGCTCGCGCAGCGCGTCGAGCAGGGTGGTGCGGTTGTCGACGGTCAGGGTGTGGTGCTCTCCGTTGATCTTCAAGGTGATTGCGCTGGCGGTGGCTGGAGCCATGAACAGCTTCCTTCGCGAGTGCGGTACGAGGAGGATCGGCGCGCGGGCGGAGAGGCTGGGGCGGACGGAGCGTCCGCCGCCCGGGGATCCGACGCTATGGTGGGTTGGAGAAAGCGGACAGCAGTCCACTCCATGCGTCATGAACGTAGCGGACAGTTGTCCGGTTCGCAAGAGTTCCGCGTATCGCCACTGCGCACCGCAGCACCGCGCCGGGGCGGAGAGGAGGACGAGTGCGGCACCACAAGCCCGGCACCGCGCTGCGCTCGGACGCGCAGCGCAACCGCGAACGCATCCTGGAGGTGGCGCTCGTGGAGCTGACCCGCGCCGCCGACGCGCCGCTGAGCACCATCGCGAAGAAGGCGGGGGTCGGTCAGGGCACCCTCTACCGCAACTTCCCCAGCCGCGAGGCCCTGGTCCTGGAGGTCTACCGGTACGAGGTGCAGCAGGTGACCGAGGCCGCCGAGCAGTTGCTGCGCACCCGGCCGCCGGAGCAGGCGCTGCGCGAGTGGATGGACCGGCTCGCCCGGTACTCGCTGGCCAAGGCGGGTCTCGCGGACGCACTGCGGGCGGCCACCAGCGCCTGCGGCACCCTCGCCGGGCTCGGGCGCGGTCCGCTGACGCAGGCCGTGGGCACCCTGCTGGAGGCCAACGAACGCGCCGGAACGATACGCCCCGGGATGACTCCCGAGGACTTCCTCCTGGCCATCGCGGGGCTGTGGCAGATCGATCCGCAGCACGACTGGCAGGCGCGCGCCGACCGGCTCCTCGACCTGGTGATGGACGGGCTGCGGGCCGGCGCCCCGGGACGCCAGTCGTCCGCCGAGTGAGTCCCGCGAGGCCGTCCGCGCCGGGGCGTGCCGGGCTCGCGGGCCCCGAATGGCGGAAACCCGGCAGGGCGACCACGATGGACCGGGGGGCGGAACAGAATGCTGGACCGCGGCGACAGGAGGATGCCATGACCACGGCAGCCGACATCATGCACCCCGGCGTCCGGTGGGTGCCCGCCACCGAGACCCTGGACCGGGCCGCTCAGTTGATGCGCGAGATGGACGTGGGCGCCTTGCCCGTGAGCGACCCCAACGACCCCAACGAGCGCATGTGCGGCATCATCACCGACCGCGACATCGTCGTCCGCTGCATCGCGGCCGGGCGCGACCCCTCGCGGGTGACGGCGGGAGAACTGTGCGAGGGCACTCCGCGCTGGATCAGCGCCGAGGCGGACCTGAGCGAGGTCCTCCGCGAGATGGAGACCCACCAGATCCGGCGCCTGCCCGTCATCGACGGGAACAAGCGCGTGGTCGGAGTGATCAGCGAGACCGATCTGGGCCGGCACCACCTGAACGACAAGCAGCTCGCGGGGTTCGTGGAACAGGTCTACGCCTGAGCCGCGCACCCCACGGCGGACCCGCCCCCGCACGCGCCGGGCGGGCCGTCGGTCTGCCCGGGCGCGCCGAGGCGGGTCCGGGTGGTCAGCGCGCGGAGACGACCGGCCGCAGCCGCGCGGCGAAGGCGCCGGGGTCCTCGATGAACCCGGTGTGGTCGCCCGGGAAGGCGGCCCGCTCCTGGCCGAGCGCCTCGGCCAGCGCCAGCGAGGTCCGGTCGCACAACTGCCCGGCGGAGTCCTCGCCGACCCCCACCACGATCCGGGTGGCAGCGGAGCGCAGCGCCGCGAGGTCGGGCTGCCAGAAGCTGGAGGCCCGCATCTCGTGCGCGAACCAGCGGCGTTCGTCCGCCACCTGCTGCGGATCGCGCTCGCCACCGAACATCTCCTCGATCACCGGTTCGGGGAGGGTGATTCCGGCGTCGGCCAAGAACTTCCGCCACGCACCGGTCACGTCCCCGTCGAGATAGGTGCGGACGGTCTCCTCGGTGCCCTTCCTCAGCTCGTCACGGTCCTCCAGCAGTTCGATCAGCGGGGGCTCGTGGGCGACGACCGTGTGCACGGCTCCGGGGTGATGCTGGGCCAGGGCCAGTGCGCTGACGGCGCCGCCGCTGGAGCCCAGCACCGCGGCCGGGCCGCGGCCGAGCGCCTCGACGAGCCGGGCGAGGTCGTCGGCGCGCAGTTCCGGAGTGGAGTCCTGGGCGGGGTCGTCGAGCCCGCTGCGGTTGATTCCGCGCGGATCGGTGGTCAGCACGGTGTGGTCGGCGGCCAGCAGACCGGCCAGCGGGGCGAAGGCGGCGGCGTCCATCGGGGCGCCGACCAGGACGAGGAGCGGGCCGTCGCCGCGCACCTCGTAGTGCAGACGCGCGCCGGGTACCTCCAGGGTGCGTGCGGCTGCGGTGTCGTCCGGGGTGTCGTCCGAGCGGGAGTCCATGGTTCCTCCGAAGGGAGTGCGCGGCTGTTGGTGGGATGGACCGTCCGGCCGGAGTGAAATCATCGCTCGTGCCTGGCCGGTTCGGCCTCCGCGCGGGACGGGGGACCCGGGCTCGCTCCCGGAAGGCCGCGATGTCGCGGGTCCCTGCGATGCTCCGGTGCGGCGGACCGGCCCCGCCGAGCCGTCCGGCTCCGGACCGACCGCGCCCGTGGCCGCACCGGACCGCGGGTCAGCGCTCGGCGGGGACACCGGACAGCTCCTCGGCCTCGCCCGGCGGGTAGGGGGAGCCGGGCCACTCGACGAGCAGCACCGTGGCGTCGTCGCGCAGCCGGCCCTGGTGGTGCTCGAGGTGGTGCCGGATCAGCCGGCGCAGGGTCTCGGGCACGGGAAGTTCGTCGGCCTGGTGCCGGATGAGGAAGTCGGTGAACCGCTCCATGCCGAACTCCTCGCCCCGGCTGTTCCGTGCCTCGGTGATCCCGTCGGTGTAGAGCAGGAGCCGGTCGCCGGGCTGCAGGTGGGTGCGGCACACCTCGGTGTGCGTCCGGAACCCGGTGCCCATCGGCGGTCCGGGCGGGTGCGCCGGCTCGATGGTGGAGCGGTCCCGGACGATGACCGGCAGATGGTGGCCGCGGCTGAGCCAGGTCAGCTCGCCGCTGGGCACGTCCAGCGCGGCCAGGATGCCGGTGGCGAACCGGTCCCCGCGGAACTGCCCGAGCAGCGCCTCGTCGATCGCGGCCGCGGTACGCACCAGAGAGGCGCCTTCCCGGCGGCTGTTGCGCATGGTGGTCAACGCGAGGCTGGCCGTCAGCCCCGCCGCGGTGTCGTGGCCCATCGCGTCCAGCACCGCGAGGTGCGCGGTGCGGCCGTCGACCGCGTAGTCGTAGACGTCGCCGCTGACGTCGTAGGCGGGCTCCATGACCGCGCTGATCACCACCCGGTCCGTCGCGAACGTGCGCTGCGGCATGATCCGCCACTCCATCTCCGCCGCCAGACTCATCCGCCTGCGGCGGACCAGGCGCGCGTAGGAGTCGCTCAGTCCGCGTTTGGAGACCACGAGCAGTGCCACGAGCGCGGCCAGGCGCTCCATGTCCTGATGCATCGCCGCGTCCGCGTCCTCGGCGGTGATCCGCAGGACGCCGAGCCGGTCCGTGCCGTCCACCAGCGGTACCCACCACTGGCAGCGATCGGCCACCGTCACCGGGAGGATCTCCCCGTGCTGGAAGGCCCGTCCGGCCACCGTGCCCTCGATGCCGATCTCCTCGCTCTCCCCGGCGCCCGCGGGTGCCGGCCTGCCGGACAGCGGGGAGAGCACTTCCTGCTGCAGGTCCGCCAGGTAGATCAGCACTTCGCTGAGCCCCACCCACCGGGCCTGCTCCGCCACGAGCTGCGGCAGGTGCTCCAGCGTGGCGGTGTGACTCGCGGTGAGCAGTGCCCCGAACATGGCCGCACGTGCCGCCGCCGGTTCCGGCGCCGCTCCCTCGGGGTCGGGGGAACGTCCCTGGCGAGTAGTCATGCCCCCACTCTCGGCCTGGAGGGTGACCGCGGGGGCGAGCAACACCCGCGGGCAGCGCGCCCCTGGGACTCGGTGTGGCCGGTCGGGTGACGGTCCCGGCCCGTCCGGCCGCTTCCCGGCCTGTCCGGCCGCTTCCCGGGCCGTTCGGCCGCTTCCTGGGCCGTTCGGCCGCTTCCTGGGCCGTTCGGCGGCCGGCGTGGCGACCGGCGGAGTCCGCCCGTCTGTCCGCTCCATGCCGGACGGTCCGGTTCTCCGGCGTTGATGTGGCGAGCCGGACCGGACGGCGGAGCGGTCCGGTGCGCGGCAGAGTCCGGCCTCGCATCACCCGATCAGGGCATCGGCGAGGGGCTGCCCTCGCCGGCTGACGCGTACTCGCTGCCGCACTCCCGGCCGGTGGCCCGCCCGCGCCCCCGCTTCCGCTTCCTCCGCCCCGCGCGAAGCCGCCGGGTGGAGGCGCCGAGCTGCGGATTGAGCATCCTCCATCGGGCGACAATACTCATAATATGGCCAAACGGGACCGTCTCCGGCGCGCGAGGAGCCGCAGCGCGCCGCGTACCGGGCCCGAGCGTGCCGAGCGCGCCGGTGTCGCGCCCCGGAAACCTTCCCTGTCGTGGGGGCGGCAGGCGCGCTCGCTGCTGAGCGTGCACACCGTCGCGGGCCAGGTCCTGCTGCTGCAACTGGTGCTGGTGGTCGTCCTCGTCGCCGTGACGGTAGCGGGCCTCCTGCTGCAGTCCCGCCGCCAGAGCATCGAAGGGACCCGCGACGAGGTACTCGCCGCCGGCGAGGGGTTCGCGAACGCCCCGGGGACGGCGGAAGCCCTGGACAGCTCCGACCCGACCGCGGTTCTCCAGCCCCGCGCCGAGGCCGCCCGGAAGCGGACCGGCGTCGACAACATCGTCGTGGCCACCACGGACGGCATCCGCCTCACCCACCGGGACCCGGACCGGATCGGACAGCGCTTCGTCGGGCCCTACAGGAAGGCGCTCAGAGGCGAGTCCTTCACCCATACCGTCACCGACCCGCTGGGGCTGTCGGTGTACGCCGCCGTGCCCGTCTTCCGTGCGGACGGCACCGTCGCCGGCGTGGTCGCCCCGGAGATCACCATCGACAACGTCAGCCAGGAGGCCCAGGAGCAACTGCCGCTGCTCTTCGGTACGGCTGCCGGAGTGCTCCTCCTGGCCATGGGCGGCTCCGCGCTGGTGAGCCGACGGCTGCGCCGCCAGACCCGGGGACTCGGGCCGATCGAGATGACGCGGATGTACGAGCACCACGACGCGGTGCTGCACGCGGTACGCGAAGGCGTGCTCATCGTCGACGACAGAGGACGGCTGCTGCTGGCCAACGACGAGGCGCGGCGGCTGCTGGACCTGCCCGAGGACGCGGAGCAACGAGCGATCGGCGACCTCGGTCTGGCTCCCGGCACGGCAGGACTGCTGGCCTCCGGTGAACCGACCACCGATGAGGTGCACCTGGTCGGGGACCGGCTGCTGGCCGTCAACGTGCGGTCCGTCGACCAGAGCGGGGGAGCGTCCCACAGCGTGGCCACGCTGCGCGACACCACGGAGTTGCAGGCGCTGGCGGGCCGCGCCGAGGTGGCCAGGGAGCGGCTGCAGCTGCTGTACGACGCCGGGGTCCGGATCGGGACCACCCTGGATGTGGCGCGTACGGCCGAGGAGCTGGCCGAGGTCACCGTGCCCCGGTTCGCCGACTTCGTCACCGTCGAACTGCTGGACCCGGTGCTGCGCGGAGAGGAGCCGGGCGAGGCCGGCACCGAGATGCGCCGCACCGCCGTCCGCGGCATCCGCGACGACCCTCCCCTCTACCCGGAGGGTGAGCTGATCCGGTTCGCGCCCACCAACCCCGTCGCCGTCGTCGCGACCAGCGGCCGGCCGGTGCTGGAGCCCGACCTGGCCGCCTCCCGCGGCTGGCGCGCCCAGGACCCCGAGCGCGCCCGGCACGTCCTTGCATACGGCATCCACTCCCTGCTCTCGGTACCGCTCCAGGCGCGCGGTGTGGTGCTGGGGGTGGCCGATTTCTGGCGCTCCGAGGGCGAGCCGTTCGGCGAGAGCGACCTGTCCTTCGCCAAGGAGCTGACCGCCCGGGCGGCCGTGAGCATCGACAACGCCCGGCGCTACACCCGCGAGCACGCGATGACCGTCACCCTGCAGCGCAGCCTGCTCCCCCGCGAGCTGCCGGAACTGTCCGCCGTGGACGTGGCGTTCCGCTACCTGCCGGCGCGGGCCGGGGTGGGTGGGGACTGGTTCGACGTCATTCCGCTGCCCGGTGCCCGGGTGGCGCTGGTGGTGGGGGACGTGGTGGGCCACGGGCTGCACGCGGCCGCCACCATGGGGCGGCTGCGCACCGCGGTGCACAACTTCTCCGCACTCGACCTGGCACCCGACGAACTCCTCTCGCACCTGGACGAACTCGTCGCCCGCATCGACCAGGAGCGCGCGGTGGAGGGCGACGACACCGCCATCACGGGCGCCACGTGCCTCTACGCCGTCTACGACCCGGTCTCCGGCCGGGCCACCGCCGCACGCGCCGGTCACCCCGGGCCCGCCCTCGTGCACCCGGACGGCACCGTCGCCTTCCCCGACCTCCCCCTCGCGCCGCCGCTGGGCCTCGGAGCCGGGATGCCGGTCGAGACCACGGAACTGGACCTGCCCGCCGGCAGCCGGCTGGTGCTGTTCACCGACGGCCTCGTCGAGAACCGGGAGCGCCACGCCGACACCGGTCTCGCGGTCCTGCGTGACGCCCTCGCCCAGGCCGACCGGACTCCCGAGGAGACCTGCCGGGCCGTGATCGGCGCGCTGCTGCCCGAGCACCCCAGCGACGACATCGCGCTGCTGGTGGCCCGCACCCACACCCTGGCCGCGGACCAGGTCGCGACCTGGGAGGTGCCCGACGACCCGACCGCCGTCGCGCCTGTCCGCGCCGCGTGCGCCCGGCGACTGGCCGGGTGGGGGCTGGAGGACCTGGCCTTCACCACCGAGTTGATCGTCAGCGAACTGGTCACCAACGCCATCCGCTACGGAACCCCGCCCATCCGGCTCCGGCTGCTGCAGGACCGCAACAGCGTGATCTGCGAGGTCGCCGACGGGAGCAGCACGTCGCCGCATCTGCGCCGGGCGGCGATCACGGACGAGGGGGGCCGCGGGCTCTACCTCATCGCCCGGTTCGCGCGGCGCTGGGGCACCCGCTACACCGGCCGCGGCAAGATCATCTGGACCGAGCAGCCACTGCACGACGGCGGGGACGAGACCGGCGAGGAGTCCGGCGAGAGTCTGCTGGACCAGTGGGGCGACGCGGAGCTGTGACGCCCGGCCCGCCGGTGCCGGGCAGCGGCGGTCGGAACACCGACCTGCCCAGCGCGGCCGGGTCGGGTCGGAACACCGACCAACCGGGTCGGGTCAGAAAACCGACCAGCCGGTGAGCGAGGTGAAGGCGTCCAGTGCCGCGACGCCGGCCACCGAATTGCCGCGCAGGTCCAGGCCGGGACTCCAGACGCAGAGCGTGCAGCGGCCGGGTACCACCGCCAGGATGCCGCCACCGACCCCGCTCTTGCCGGGCAGCCCCACCCGATAGGCGAAGTCGCCCGCCGCGTCGTAGGTCCCGCAGGTGAGCATGACCGCGTTGACCCGCTTCACGTCGCGGGCCGGCAGCAGCCGGGAGCCGTCGGTCCCCACCCCCTGCCGGGCCAGGAAGGAGCCGGCCAGTGCCAGATCGCGGCAGCTCATGCTGATCGAGCACTGCCAGAAGTAGTGGTCCAGCACCGTCGGTACGGGATTCTCCAGATTGCCGTAGCTGGCCATGAGGTACGCCAGGGCGGCGTTGCGGTCCCCGTGCTCGGACTCGGAGGAGGCCACCTGCGGGTCGAAGGAGACGGCCGGATTGCCGCTCTGGGTGCACAGGAAGTCCAGCATCGAGGTGCTGGCGTCGCCGGTGAGCGACTGCAGCCGGTCGGTGACCACCAGCGCACCCGCGTTGATGAAGGGGTTGCGCGGGATGCCGTTCTCGTACTCCAGCTGCACCAGGGAGTTGAAGGCCGTGCCGGAGGGCTCGCGGCCCACCCGGCTCCACAGGCTCTCGCCGTCCCGGGCCAGTACCAGCGCCAGGCCGAACGCCTTGGAGACGCTCTGTATGGAGAAGGGCACCTGCCAGTCGCCGATCCCGGTGACCGACCCGTCCACGTCGGCGACCGCCATGCCGAACCCGCCCAGATCCACCTCGGCCAGGGCCGGGATGTACCCGGCCGGCTGCCCGCGGCCGACCTGGGGCGCCGCGGTGGCCGCGACCTCCTCGAGCACCGCCTGGTAGTCCATCGTCCGCGCTTCTCCCGAGCGTCGAGTGCCGTCTCCGATGCCGGGCACGCGCCGCCTGGGGCGGCACCGGTGCGCACGCCGGGTCCGGCGCAGACTCTAGCCTGCGCAGGCGGCCGGACCTGCGGCGGGACCTGCGGCGCGGCCCTGTCGCGCAACCCCGGATCCGACCGTGTGCGGCGGCGGCCCGCCGGGGCGCCTCACCACTCCAGGGCGGTCACCGTGAACAGGCCGCCGCACACCCGCAGTCCGTCCACTTCGGCGGTCAGGGCCCGGTCGGAGCCGGGCGGACGCACCTCGACGGACCGCGGCTTCGCCCAGCAGGAGCCGTCGGCGGCGTCCTCGCTCTTGGTGCGCAGCTTCGCATGGGCGCGGGTGGAGGGCTGCACGGTCACCGTCCGGCCGGCGCCGCCCGCGTGGGCGGCCGGGCTGCCGATCGCAGCGCCGTCCTCGCCGGTCAGCGACACCCGGGGGTAGCCCTTGAGGAGGCAGGCGGCGTCCGTGGTGTTCTTCAGGGCCACGTCGAAGTACCGGCTGCCGGCCGGGCTCTCGGCCGGATCCAGGGACATCGTCAGGTCCGAGGCGGCACAGCGCCGGGTTCCGCCTCCGGCCGCCTCGTGGCCGCCGGTGGCCGGGGCGGACGAGCCGGGGGCGCCGGCGGCCGCGGAAGCGGGCGGGGAGTCGCCCGCGCCCGGATCCTTCCCGTCCGCGTCGTCCCCGCCGCCGCACGCGGCGACCGCGGCGAGCAGCAGCACCGTCCCCGCGGCAGCCCGCACCCGCCGCCAGGACCGGCCCGGGGCGCGGCGGGCCCGGTACGCCGTGTGCGCCGTACCCGGAACACCGAAAGTCATGATCATTGCTCTATACGTATCAGTACCCGACTTCGGGCCTCAACCGTCCGGCCCCACCGGATGCGTGGTGTCCCGCGCCGGGTCCGCCGTCCGCACGGGTGCCGACGACCCGGACGGTGCGGCGGCCCGAGCGGCGCCGACGCCGCGAGGCGCCGTCCGTGCGGGCGGCCGGGCGCGATGCGCCCCCGCGTAGACTGAGCCGGACCGGCCGGGCGTAGACGGGGAGGGACGATGCAGCGCAGCGCGCGGGCGCGGTCCCGTCGTACGGCATCCGTCCTCCTCGCTCTCGTATGGGGCGCTCTGCTGCTGGTGCCGGGTGCCGCGACGGCTGTGCCCGGACCGGGCGGTGCACCGGCCGCCACCGCCGTGACAGCGGACCGGGGGGCGCACCACGGCGCGCACACACCCGCCTTCCGCCCCGATTCCCACCCCGGGCCCGTGGTGCACGACGCCACGGCCGACGCTCCGCACGAGGCGCGGACGTCCGGCCATCCCGCCCATCCGCCCGCGCTGCCGACCGCCGTTCCGGCCGCGGCGGCCGTCCCGCTGCCCGGCCGGCTCGCCGGCCGTCCCGTACAGGAGCGCGCGCCGCCACCCTCCTGGTACCACCCGCGCACCAGCCGGGGCCCGCCCGCCGAGCCGCTCGACGTCTGACCGAGTCGGCCGGTTCCCCTCCGCGCCCCGGACAGCGCCACCGGTGCTCCCCGCGACGGGAGTGCCGGGCTGCGCGCCACCGCACCGAGTGAGGACCCCGCGCTGCCGGCCCCGGCGGGCCGATGCGGCGTCCCCGTACCGCCGCGCCTGCCCGGCCGGCACTCCGCGCGCCCGGACGCGCCGCGGATGCCGGGCCCCCGGGCGCCCTGCGGTGCGTTCCACCGGCGCCGCCCCCGAGGCGGTTGCGGGGTGCGAGCGGGCGGCCGACTGCCCCGCGTACCGCGCCTCGCGCGGTACCCCTTCAGCCTGGAGTGGTCGTGTCCCGTACGCCTCGCCGTACCTCTGCCGCCGGTGCTCAGCGCCGGTCCCGCGCGCCGCTGTGGCGCGCGCTGCTGGCCTGTGTCGCCGTAGGAGTCTCGCTCTTCTTCGCCCTGAGCACCCCGCCCCGGCTGGGGCTGGACCTCAAGGGCGGCACCCATCTCGTCCTCCAGACGCGGGACGGCCCCGGCGTGCGCGCCGACGGGGCCGCCACCGACCGTGCGCTGGAGGTCCTACGCAAGCGCGTCGACGCTCTGGGCGTCGCCGAGCCCTCGCTGTCCCGGGCGGGGGAGAACCGGATCGTCGTGGAACTGCCCGGGGTGCAGGACCCGCGGGAGGCCGCCGAGGTGATCGGCCGTACCGCCCAGCTGACCTTCCACCCGGTCGAGCAGGTCACCGACCGGCGCGCGGCCGCCGAGGAACGCAGCGGGCAGGATCCCGGCGGCGCCAGGACCCTGCCCGACCCGGACGCCGCGGGCGCCTTCCTCCGGCTGGGGCCGGCGGCGCTGACCGGAGAGGGCGTGCGGGACGCCGAGGCGCGGTTCGACACCGCGCAGGGCAGCGGCTGGAACGTGACCGTCGACTTCCGCGACGGTGCCTCCGGCCGGTGGGCGGAGCTGACCGGTCGGGCCGCCTGCCGGGCCCCGGACGCCCCGCAGCGTCGGGTGGCCATCGTGCTGGACGACCGCGTGGTCTCCGCACCGCACATCCAGCACAGCGTCCCCTGCCGTACCGGAATCACCGGCGGCTCCACGCAGATCACCGGCGGCTTCGACGACGAGGAGGCCAAGGACCTGGCGGCCCTCGTCAAGGGCGGCGCGCTGCCCGTCCCCGTCGAGGTGGTCGAGCAGCGGACGGTGGGTCCCACCCTGGGCGCTGACGCCATCCGGGCCAGCGCTCAGGCCGCAGTCGTCGGGCTGGTGTGCACGGGGCTGTTCCTCACCGTCGTCTACCGCCTGCTGGGCGGACTGGCCACCCTCGCGCTCGGGGTGTACGGCCTGTTCTCGTACGCGGCACTCGTCGCGCTCGGAGCCACGCTGACGCTGCCGGGACTGGCCGGATTCGTCCTCGCCATCGGCATGGCGGTCGACGCCAACGTCCTGGTCTTCGAACGCGCCCGGGAGGACTACGGCCGCCCCGTCCCGCGGCCGGACAAGGGCCGCTCCGAGCGGGATCTGCCGCGGGCACTGCGGATCGGCTTCCGGCAGGCCTACAGCGCCGTCATCGACTCCAATGTCACCACGCTGCTGGCTGCCGGGCTGCTGTTCGTCTTCGCGACCGGGCCGGTCAAGGGCTTCGGTGTGACGCTCTCGCTCGGCGTGCTGGCCTCGATGGTCTCCGCGATGGTCGTCACACGGGTGCTCGCCGAGTGGGCCGTGCGGCGCCGCGGTGTGCGGCGACGCCCCGGGATCACCGGCCTGGCGGGCCACTCGCGGCTGCGCGCCTGGCTGGCCTCGCGCAGGCCGCGGCTGGCGCGCCGCCCCGGGCTGTGGCTGAGCGTGATGGGCGGACTGGTCCTGGCGGCCCTCGCCGGGATCGGACTGCGCGGACTCGAGTTCGGCGTGGAGTTCACCGGCGGCCGCCTGATCGAGTACAGCACCGGCCGGCCCGTCGACGCCGGCACCGCACGGCAGGCCGTGGCGGACGCCGGCTTCCCGCGCGCCGTGGTGCAGGCGGCCGGCGACGGCGGTGTCTCGGTGCGCACCGAAGCGCTCGGCGACGGCGGAAGCGAGCGCATCCGGCAGGAACTGCGCGAAGTCGGCGGCCGGATCACGGTCGAGCGGGACGAGACGGTCGGCCCCAGCCTCGGCGGTGAACTGCGGGACAAGGCCCTGCTGGCGCTGGCCCTCGCCGTCGGCGCCCAACTGCTGTATCTGAGCGTCAGGTTCCGCTGGACGCTGGCCACCGCCGCGGTCGCCGCGATGGTGCAGGACGTGCTGCTGGTCGTCGGCCTGTTCGCCTGGCTCGGCAAACCGGTCGACAGCGTCTTCCTCGCCGCGCTGCTGACCGTCGTCGGATACTCGGTCAACGACACCGTGGTCGTCCTCGACCGGCTCCGCTCCCTGCACCGCGCCGACCGCTCCCGGCCGCTGCCCGAGCTGGCCGACGCCGCCGTGCTGCGCACCTTGCCGCGCACCGTGAACACCGGCATGGGGGCGCTGTTCATCCTCTTCGCGCTGGCGCTGCTGGGCGGTGACTCGCTGACCGACTTCTCGGTGGCGCTGCTGGCCGGGGTGGTGCTCGGCATGGTGTCCACGGCGCTGACGGCCGCGCCGCTGGCCGCGGTGCTGGAGCGGTGGCGGCCCCAACGGTGGCGGGTGGTGCCGGAGCGCCGGCGCTCCGGGAACGACTCGGGCGCCGTCGTGTAGCCGCCCCACCGGGCGGGGCACCCGGCGGCGTGCGCGCCGTCGGCCCCGCCCGGCGGCCGGGGGAGGGTACCGGGTGCCGGGTCCCGGGGGACAAAGAGCCGACACGCGAGCCGCCTGTCAACAGTGCGGCCCGTGGCACGAGATGCTGGGCCGCCGGATCTCCGCAGGGTGTCGACCGGGAGGCGGTCGACACCCTGCGGGGACATCCGGCCCCATCATCGATGCAGGAGCAGTACATGGCCGTCTCCGTCGTGCTCTTCACCCGCGACCTCCGTCTGCGCGACAACCCGCCGCTGCGGGAAGCCCTCGTCGCCGGTGATGCGGTGGTCCCGCTCTTCGTCCGGGACGACGCCATCAGCGCGGCCGGGTTCGCCGTGCCCAACCGGCGCGCGTTCCTCGCGGACTGCCTGGCCGACCTCGACCGGCAGTTGCGGGAGCGGGGCTCCCGGCTCGTGGTGCGCAGCGGGGACGTCGTCGAGCAGGTGTGCCGGGTCGCGCACGAGGCCGGTGCCGCCGAGGTCCACATGGCCGCCGACGTCAGCGCCTACGCCGGCCGGCGGGAGGAGCGGCTGGCGGCGGCCCTGGAGTCGGCGGGCCGGAGGCTGCGGGTGCACGACCGGGCGATCACGGCCGTGGCCCCGGGGGAGATCACACCCGCCGGGAAGGACCACATGGCGGTCTTCACCCCGTACTTCCGGCGCTGGGAGAGGGACCATCAGCGCGCTGTCCTGGGCGCGCCCCGGCGCGTCCCCGGGCTCGAGGACATCCACGGGGAGGAGATCCCGGCCAGAGCAGTGGTGCGGGAGGTCTCGCCCGGTGTCCCGGCGGGCGGCGAGACCGCGGGCCGCAAGCGGTTCACCGACTGGCGCCGCTCCGGCATGGACTCCTACGAGGAACAGCACGACGACCTGGCCGGAGACGCCACCTCGCGGCTGTCCCCGCACCTGCACTTCGGCACCCTCTCACCCGTCGAACTCGTCGCCAGAGCCCGGGAGAAGGGCGGCCCCGGCGCCGACGCGTTCGTGCGGCAGCTCGCCTGGCGGGACTTCCACCACCAGGTGCTCTGCGCCCGGCCGCGGTCCGGGCACGCCGAGTACCGCTCGCACCGGGACCGCTGGCGCACCGAGGAGGAGGCACCGGAGGAGGTCGCCGCCTGGAAGCAGGGCGCCACCGGGTTCCCGGTGATCGACGCCGCCCTGCGCCAACTGCGCCACGAGGGCTGGATGCACAACCGGGGCCGGTTGCTGGTCGGCAGCTTCCTCACCAAGACCCTGTACATCGACTGGCGCGTCGGTGCCCGCCACTTCCTCGACCTGCTGGTCGACGGGGACATGGCCAACAACCAGATGAACTGGCAGTGGGTGGCCGGCACCGGCACCGACACCCGCCCCAACCGCGTACTCAACCCGATCACCCAGGCGAGGAAGTACGACCCGCACGGCGACTACGTACGCCGCTGGGTACCGGAACTGGCGCAGCTCCCCGGCCGTACGATCCACGAACCGTGGAAACTGGACGATCAGCAGCGCGCGGCTCTGGACTATCCCGAGCGGATCGCCGACCTCGCCGCGGCCTCCGGCCGCTTCCTGCGGGCGCGCGGCAAGTGAACCGGAGCTGATTCCCCCGTGCGCACCTCTCCCCGCGCCCACTGGCTCTTCGGCGACCAGCTCGGCCCGCACTTCCTGACTCCCGGCCCGGACGGACCCGCCGGGAACGCGCCGCTGGTCATGATCGAGTCCCGGGCGGTGTTCCGGCGCCGGCCCTTCCACCGGGCCAAGGCGCACCTGCTGCTGTCCGCGATGCGCCACCGCGCCGCCGAACTCGGTGACCGGGTCACCTATGTGCGCGCCGAAACCTACCGCGAGGGGCTGCGCACCGCACTGGACGACCGGAGCGCCACGGTCCACCACCCCACCTCGCGCGCCGCGCTCCGGCTCGTACAGAGCCTGCCGCAGGTCACCGTCCTGCCCGCCCGCGGCTTCCTGGTCGACCAGGATTCCTTCCGCGCCTGGGCGGACGGGCACGCGGGCGCCCGGCTCCGCCAGGAGGGCTTCTACCGGTGGGTCCGCCGCGACCACGACCTGCTGATGGACGGCGACCAGCCGGTGGGCGGCCGGTGGAACCTGGACAGCGACAATCGCGAACCCCCGCCCGGGGACCGTGCGACGCTTCCGGTGCCGGCGCCCTACCGACCCCGCGAGGACGAGATCGACGACGAGGTGCGCCACGACCTCGACACCTGGGAGCGCGCGGGGGAGGTCCGCTTCGTCGGCCGCGACGGGCCGCGCCGCTTCCCCGCCACCCGCCGCGAGGCGCTCGCCGCGCTGCGCCGCTTCCTCGCGGACCGGCTGCCCACCTTCGGGCCGTACGAGGACGCCATGCTCGCGGCCGATCCGGTGCTCAGCCACAGCCTGCTGTCCTCCTCGCTCAACCTCGGGCTGCTGGACCCCTGGGAGGTGCTGGAGAGGGCCGAGCGGGCCTACCGTGCCGGGAAGGCCCCGCTCAACAGTGTCGAGGGGTTCGTCCGGCAGATCTGCGGGTGGCGCGAGTACGTCTGGCAGCTGTACTGGTACTTCGGCGAGGGCTACCGGCGTGCCAACCGGCTGCGGCACCGGGCCCCGCTGCCCGAGTGGTTCAGCGCGCTGGACGCGGACGCCGTCGAGGCCCGCTGCCTGCACACGGTGCTGGCCCAGGTCCGCGACACCGGCTGGACCCACCACATCCCCCGGCTGATGGTGCTGGGCTCCTACGCGCTCCAGCGCGGCTGGAACCCGGCCGCGGTCACCGACTGGTTCCACCGCAGCTTCGTCGACGGCTACGACTGGGTCATGCTGCCCAACGTCGTGGGAATGTCGCAGTACGCGGACGGCGGCCGGATGACCACCAAGCCCTACACCTCGGGCGGCGCCTACGTGAACCGGATGAGCGATCTGTGCGGGGGCTGCGCCTACCGGCCCGACGTGCGGGTGGGCGACCGCGCCTGCCCCTATACCGCCGGGTACTGGTCCTTCCTGCACCGGCACCGGGACGCGTTCGCGCACAACGCGCGGATGGCGCAGCCGGTCCGCGGACTGGAGCGGCTCGGGGATCTGGACGCGCTGCTGGAGCAGGAGCAGGAGCGCGGGGACCGGGCCCCCTGAGGACGGCGGCCGTCCCCAGCCCCCGGACGAGCGGTATGCCCCGGCGGGGTGCGGGTTGGGCCGTGCCGGTCGCACCTCCTCGACCACTCGGAGCTTTCCGGCGCTGACACGCCCGGCGTGCTGGAAATCGGGCCTCCGCATGCGCTCGAATACGGACCGGCAGGCGAACCCGGCCGGTCCGTCTTCCCCTCCAGTGGCGTCCGGCGAAGGGAGTCCTGTGGCTGTCCATCATGGTGCGGATCGCCGTGCCGACCCGCGGCGCGAGACGCTGTCGGTCAACCCCTTCCACGCGGTGGCCGACCCCGCCGAGACGATGGAGACGGTGCCCCCGGTGAACCGGCTGCCCGACGGGCCGATGCCGTCCGAGACCACCTACGAACTGGTGCGGGACGAGCTGATGCTGGACGGCAACGCCCGGCTGAACCTGGCGACCTTCGTCACTACGTGGATGGAGCCGCGGGCCGAGGCGCTGATGGCGGAGTGCAGCGCCAAGAACATGATCGACAAGGACGAGTACCCGCGCACGGCCGAACTGGAGCGCCGCTGCGTGGCGATGCTCGCCGACCTGTGGCACGCCCCGGACCCGCAGCGTGCGGTGGGCTGCTCCACGACCGGGTCCAGCGAAGCCTGCATGCTGGCGGGACTGGCCCTCAAACGCCGCTGGACCCGGCGCAACGCCGACCGGTTCCGCACCGGCGCCCGGCCCAACCTCGTCATGGGCGTGAACGTGCAGGTGTGCTGGGAGAAGTTCTGCAACTTCTGGGAGGTGGAGCCGCGCGTGGTGCCCATGGAGGGGGAGCGCTTCCACCTCGACCCGCAGCGCGCCGCCGAACTCTGCGACGAGAACACCATCGGGGTCGTGGGCATCCTGGGCTCCACCTTCGACGGCTCCTACGAACCCGTCGAGGAGCTGTGCGCGGCGCTGGACGCGCTCCAGGAGCGGACCGGGCTCGACGTGCCCGTCCACGTCGACGGGGCGTCCGGCGCCATGGTCGCGCCGTTCCTCGACCCCGGGCTGGTGTGGGACTTCCGGCTGGAGCGGGTGGCCTCCATCAACACTTCCGGGCACAAGTACGGGCTGGTGTACCCCGGGGTGGGCTGGGCCCTGTGGCGCGACGCGGAGAGCCTCCCCGAGGAACTGGTCTTCCGGGTCAACTACCTCGGGGGCGAGATGCCCACGTTCGCGCTGAACTTCTCGCGGCCCGGCGCGCAGGTCGCGGCGCAGTACTACACCTTCCTCCGGCTGGGCCGGACCGGCTTCCGCGCGGTGCAGCAGGCCGCCCGGGACGTGGCCCGCAGCCTGGCCGAGCGGATCGCCGCGCTCGGCGACTTCCGGATGCTCACGTGGGGCGACCAACTGCCGGTGTTCGCCTTCACCACGACGTCCGATGTCACCGCCTACAACGTCTTCGACGTCTCCCGGCGGCTGCGCGAGCACGGCTGGCTGGTGCCCGCCTACACCTTCCCGGCGAACCGGCAGGACCTCTCGGTGCTGCGCGTGGTCTGCCGCAACGGCTTCACCGCCGACCTGGCGGACCTGCTGCTCGACTCGCTGGAGCGGTCCCTGCCCGAGCTGCGACGGCAGCCGGGGCCCTTGGAGCGTGACGAGCAGAAGGCGACCGGCTTCCACCACTGATCCGGCGGGCCTCACGCCCTGCTCCGCCGGAGGCGGATCCGCGCGCTGCTCCCGGCGTGCCCACCGTCCCGGCCCCCGCGGGGGCCGGGACACGGCGCGTCACGGCCTGGGTGCCAGCTCCGCCATGGCGCCCCAGCCCTGCTGGTCGGGAACGGTCACGTTGATGATCTCGGGCGTCCGGGAGATCGCCGCGGACATCGTCTCCAGCCCTGCCGCGAAGTGGTCGGACCCGACGTGTGCGGCTGCGGCCGCGTCGTCGGTGAAGGCCTCCAGCAGCGTGAACCGGTGCGGCTCCTCGACGTCGTGGGACCAGTCGAAGAAGAGGTTGCCCGGCTCGGCGCGGGTGGCCTCCGTGAAGGGGCCCACCAGTGAGAGCCACTCCTCGGTGTACTCGGGGCGGACGGTGAAACGTACGGCGATGAAGATCATGTACTCATGATGCCGAGCGCGGACGGCTCCGGCCAGCCGGGCCGCGGCCTCAGCCCGCGGCCGGGCGGGCGCCGGACGCGTCGTCCAGCAGGGCCGCCTCGTCCTCGGCGGCCGCGTCCAGGGCCCGGGTGAGCCGGTCGAGGCGGGTGCGCAGCTCGGCTGCCTCCGCCGCGTCGAAGCCCGCTGCCGCGGCGATCCGGCGCGGGATGCGCAGGGCGCGCTCGCGCAGCTGTCCGCCGTCCTCGGTGAGGTACACCCGGACCGAGCGCTCGTCCTGTGCGGAGCGCTCGCGCCGGACGAGTCCGGCCGCCTCCAGCCGCTTGAGAAGGGGGGAGAGGGTGCCGGAGTCGAGCCGCAGGCGTGCGCCCAGGTCCCGCACCGAGATCTCGCCGTGCTCCCAGAGCACGAGCATCGCCAGGTACTGCGGATAGGTGAGGCCGAGCTCCTTGAGCAGGACCCGGTAGACGCTGCCGAACGCGCGGGACGCTGCGTTGAGGGAGAAGCAGAGCTGGCGGTCCAGCCGGAGGAAGTCCTCCTCCACCGCGTCCGGGGGTGTCGGCACCTGGTTCATGGCCCCAGCCTACCGGCCCGAAGAGTTTGGTTGTGCACAATTTAATTGTGTGCTTCGATTGTGCTCGCGGGTGGCCGAAGCGGCCGCACCGCCGCACATCGTCGAGAGGGATGGTCTTTCCATGGACGCGCTCTACACCGCAGTCGCCACCGCCACGCACGGCCGGGAGGGACGCGCCGTCGCCTCGGACGGCCGGCTGGACCTCCAGCTCGCCCCGCCGCGGGAGATGGGCGGCGACGGCCAGGGCACCAACCCCGAACAGCTCTTCGCCGCCGGATACGCCGCGTGCTTCGCCGGCGCCCTCGGCGTCGTCGGCCGCCAGGCGAAGGCCGACGTCTCCGAGGCCGCCGTCACCGGCGAGGTCACCATCGGGAAGCAGGGAGAAGGCTTCGCGCTCGCCGTCACCCTCCGGGTCGAGCTGCCCGACGGCCTCGACCGCGAGACGGGCCGCGCGCTGGTCGAGCAGGCGCACCAGGTCTGCCCCTACTCCAACGCCACCCGAGGCAACATCCCGGTGGAACTCGTCATCGAGTGACCGTGCCGCCGGGCGCGCACACCGGCGAGGGGGCGCCGGCCGGGCCGGTACCCCCTCGCTTTCCCCTCTCCGGTCACCTCACCGGTGGGCCGGGAACTGCACCACCTGCTGGTAGGTCGGGCGGTTCTGCCAGTTGCTCAGGTCGTCGGTGATGCCCCCCAGGGGGCGCTGCTGGATGGCGTCGGCGCACCACTGATCGCCTGCCTCGCACACGTTGTCACCCGGGTACGTGCTCTTCGCCGGGGTGCCCGCGGCCTCCTCCAGCGTGCTCAGCAGGACGTGCCGGCACTGCGCCGTGTCGCCCGCGCCGCAGAACGTCTTCGGCGCGGCCCCCGGCACCTGCTCGCCGAGCACCTTGCGCAGGTCCTTGTGCACGTAGGACCACCAGCCGTGCTGGAAGGACGAGCCCTTGTGCGCCACACCGTCGCCCGGGGTGGAGGGCGTCTCGTCGATCTGCAGGGCGTCCGTCAGCGCGCCGTAGAGGCCCGCCCCCAGGCCCGGGCGGAACTCGCCCTCGACCAGCAGCGGCCACCAGGCGTCCATCGTCCGGATCGCGTCGGCGTGCGCGTAGGTCCGGGTGCCAGGCCCGGTCTCCTTGCGCTGCGCCCCGTCCTCCAGCCAGCCGCGCAGGCCGTCGACGGCCTCCTTCAGCTCCGGATCGGTGACCTTCTCGGTGTCGATGACCTTCAGCAGTTCGGGGAGCACCGCCTCGCCGCGCAGGTCGGTGACCGCCGCGTCCTCCATGGCGCGGGTCAGCGAGGCCCGCGAGACCTTCCCGCCGTCGCTGATCAGGGACGTGATCCGGCGGTCGAGCAGATCGCTGCGGTAGACGGGGCCGTCGCCGAATCCCGCCACCGTGTACCCCTTGGCGATCTTGTTGTTCCAGGACTCGTAGTAGTCCTGGTCGATGTCCTGCGGATGCTCCGCGTCCGGCGTGTTGGGCACGGTGTTGGTCGCCGGGTCCCAGTCCCGCCACTCGGTGCTCTCACCGGCCCTGATGGGCAGGTTGGGGTCCACGTCCGGGCTGCGCGTCGGGTTGAGGCCGGAGTTGTAGTAGGCGGTGTGCCGGGCGTCGGCGTAGAACCAGTTGAACGTGTAGCTGATCCTGGAGGCGGCCTCCTGGAAACTCTCGGGGCCGGTCACCGCCTCCGGGTCGTTGAACATCTGGAAGCCGATCAGCGTGTCCACCTCGTGCCGGTAGGTGGAGCGCAGTGTGGTGTACGCGACGGGGTCGCCGTCGATCGTGGCGCGGTAGCGGACCACCCCGTACGCCGTCCGGTGCGCCACCAGCTTGTAGGAGCCGGCCTTGGTGCCGTCGGCGACGGTCGGGCTCCAGGCGTTCTTGCGGACGAGTTTCTCCATCGGAGTGCAGGTGCCGTGGAACAGGTACCCGCTGGAGTCCTTCGTCGCCGGGCTGCCGTCGGTGTTGCACAGGTCAACGGCGTAGGTGTCGGTCATGTTCTGGTTCGCCGAGGTGGCACTCCAGGCGTAGTCCTGCCCCCGGCCGAGCTGCACATACAGGTTGAGCCCGGCGAAGGCCGCGCCGCGGGCGCTGAGTCCGGGGCCCTGGATCTCCTGGAGCATCAGCAGTTGGGGCGCGAAGTAGCCGGTCTGCGGGCCGAAGACGGCCACCGGGTTGCCGGTGTCGGTGTGCTTGCCGGACACCACCAGGGCGTTCGACATGCCGTGCTTGCGGGCGAAGAGGTCCTTCGGCAGCACGCCGTCCGACATCGCGCCCTCGGCCTGGGCGAGCTCCGGCTTGTGCCGGAGGTTGGCGTTGGAGGTGGCCGATTGCTCCCGCGCCGACTCGGCCGCCGCGCCGGTGCCCACCGCGTCCGTGCCGGACTTCCGCTTCGCCGCCTGCCCGTCGGCGGCCGAGCCGGTGGGGTCGTAGACCACCTGCTGCCTGCTCACCGAACCCGGGTCGGGCATGGCCACCGCGCGGGGGTTCTCCGGAGAGGCCGCGTAGTCGAACCGCTGGCCGTCGTGGAGGGTGAGGTCGGCCTCGGGGTCGTTCTGCATGCGGAAGGCCCGGTAGACCTTCTCCCCCTCCTCCTTCCCGTACTTGCGCTCGGCCGCCTGTTTGACCAGCGCGGCGGCGACCTGGTTGCCGCCCCCCGAGCCGAACAGCGCGCTGATGACGGTGCCGATGGCGACCAGGTCGGTCGTCTCGAACGGCTCGATCCCGTCGCCGGTGAAGATGTCGGCGTTGCCGGTCAGGTCGTACTCGCCGGGGAAGTACAGCCCCTTCTTCGCGTCGCTGATGTACCGGTTGAGCCCCTCGAGGTAGGCGGTGACGTCCTTGTACGCCTGTTCGCCACGGGGTCCCGAGTCGCGCACCCGGTCCACCTGCGCCGCCAGTTCGCTCTCCCGGTAGGCGCCGCCCAGGTAGAACTGCTGCTCCAGCTGCCGGTTGCCCTCGGCTCCGCCGGCGAAGGAGCTCAGCTCGCCGCGGCCGATGTGCCGGAAGACGTCCATCATCCACAGCCGGTCCTGGCCCGCCGCGTACCCGGCGCCGTACTCGGTGCCGAACCTGGTCGTCCCCTTGATGTGGGGGATCCCGGACTTGTCGCGGGTGATGGTGACGTCGTCGCGGCCGCCCGGCCGCTTCCGGCTCTCGACCTGGTCGTCGGGGACGCCGAAGGAGGCGTCGTTGAAGAAGGTGCTGAGCTTTCCGTTGGTCAGTCCGGCGTACTCGTCCACCAGATCTGCGTACGGGCCCAACTGGTCGTCGGTGTGCTTCGGTTTGGCACCGGTGATCTTGTTCAGGATGATCTGGGCCGCGGTGGCCGAGCCGTTCTCGCCCGGCGGCAGGATGTCGTGGCACTGCCCCCGGCAGTAGTCGGCCACCTCCCCGGCCGCCGCGGCCCTCCGCTCGTGCGATGCAGGGGCAGCCGGAGCGGCGACCGCGAGCGAGGGTGCCGCGGTCACCACCAGACACGCTGCCGTGACCAGACCGGTCCACCGTTTTCGCATCTGACGCCCCCTCAGGCGATCGCTGCTCGACGGGGTCGGCCGCGGCCGGGCCGCCCGCGTCCCGTGACCGGAAGGATGCAGCCGCCGGAATATCAGGTCAATCGTCCCGGACGCTTGAACAGGAGCGGCGCCTGACGGATCCTCACGTCGTGCTCTGTCCGCCCCCGCTCGGCGCAATTCCGGCGCGAACACGTCAAAACCCGACACGGCTGCGCCGCTTCGGCGCCTGCCGCGCCCATCCGTCTCCGTTCCTCCGCGCCGGGTCCACGGAGTCTTCACCGCATTCGGTCGCGGCCGCGACCTTCGCCGGACCGGACCGGACCGGATCGGCCGAGGTGCGGGGTACGGTGCGCGGGCCCGTGGGGCTCGGCCGGCGTCGCGGAGCAGTACCGGGGCGAGGGTGGCCGTGCACGGGCTCGCCGCGAACGCGAGCCCGGCACGAACCGAACGAGAGGCACCACGGGCCCGGACCCGGCCTCAGGAGGAGGGGACCATGGGACGGTTGCCGTCGGCTCAGCGGCGTAGGCAATTGGTCGAGGCGGCGATCCGCGTGATGACCCGGGACGGCGTCGCGCAGACGACCACGCGTTCCATCTGTGCGGAGGCCGGGGTCTCGCTCAGCGTCTTCCACTACTGCTTCGACTCCAAGCAGGCACTGGTCGAGGCCGTCATGCACACCATCACCGCGCACTCGGTGACCCCGGTCGCCGAGCACCTCAGGCCGGGCCGCGACGTGCGCGAGAGCGTCGGCGCCGCGCTGCGCACGTACTGGGACCACGTGCGCGCCCATCCCGCCGAGCACATGCTCACCTACGAGTTGACCCAGTACGCGCTGCGCCGACCCGGTTTCGAATACCTGGCCGAGCGCCAGTACGGGCAGTACGCCGCCGCCAACCGGCAGCTCATCGACCACCTGTGCAGGGAGCTCGACCTCGTGCTCCTGGTTCCGGCCGAGACCCTGGTGCGCTATCTGACCTCGGTGATCGACGGGCTCACGCTCAACTACCTGGTGCTGGGCGGCGGGCAGGAGGCCGCCGCCGTCCTGGACACCCTCGCCGAGCACGTGGTCGCACAGGTGCGGCCCAGGGCCGCCGAGGAGCGCGCCGCCGACGGGAGCGCGGTAGCGGGCTGATCCGGGTCGGACGCTCCCGCGGCGCGGGCCGACGGCGCGTGCCGGCCGGCACTCACAGCGGAGTGGCCGCGTGCAGGATGACGGCGAGCGCGATGGCGGCGTTCGCCGAGGAGAGGGCGGAGGTGGCGGCTCCCACGGCGGCGAACCAGGCGGCCAGCCCGGCGACGAGTCCGGCGCCCGTCCCGCGCGCGGGCAGCAGCCCGGTGGCCGGGGCAGGAGCCAGCAGTGCCCGTACCCGCCGGGGCACCGGTCCGCCACCCGCGGCGGCGGGCACCGTCGGCGCGGGGCTGCGCCGCGTGAGGAGCCCGGCCTTGCCGACGGCGCGGGCGGTCAGCACCCGGTCACCGACCTCACGCGCGGCTTCCTCGTCCGCCCAGCGCTCTACGCCGAAGGCGACGGCGGTGCGCAGCGGGCGGAGAAAGGGGTGGGCGGCTGCCGCGAGTTCGGCCAGCAGCAGGGTGCGGGAATGGCGGGCCGTCAGATGGGCGCGCTCGTGGGCGAAGAGGGCGCGCCGCTCGGCCGGCTCCAGCGCCTCCAGCATCCCGGTGGAGACGACGATGCGCGCCCGGGTGCGGCGGCCGCCCGGCAGCGCGAAGGCGTAGGGGGCACTGTCCGGGAGGATCGCGACGGGCGAGCTGCGCAGTCCCCGCAGCGCCTGCCTTGCCCGCCGCCTGGTGTGTCCGTGCCGTACCAGGGTGGCTGTGCCGGCCGCGAGCAGCAGCGCGAGCGCGGGGATCGACACCTGCCCCAGGGCCTCGTCGTAGGGGACCGCAGCCCGCACCTCGGGGTCGGACCAGGCGTCGGGCAGCGGGTTCCCCGGAAGCTGGGCCGTTCCCACCACGACCAGCAGCCCCAGACAGACGGTGCTGCACAGGGCCAGCAGCACGCCGAGTCCGGTCAGCAGCCGGGTCGCCGCGCGCGGGTGGAGATGCCGCTCGGCGAGCCGGGCGGCGGGCCAGGACGTCACCGGCAGTACCAGGGGGAGCAGGACGAAGAACCCCACGGCTCAGTCGCCCTCGGGTTCCGCGCCGCGGGCACGGGTGCCCTCGCGGGTGGTCAGGCGCAGCAGGCGGCGCAGCAGCCGCTCGTCGTCGTCGGACAGTCCGGAGACGAACCGGGTCAGCACGGTTCCGCGGTCGCTCTGCCCGTCGAGCACCTGCCGCATGCGGTTGGCCGCCAGCCCCGCCGGGTCGGCCGCGGGGGACCACAGGAACGAGCGGCCGGATTTCCGCCGGGTCACCGCCTCTTTGGCCAGCAGCCGGGTGAGGATGGTGACCACCGTGGTGTACGCCAGGCCGCCGCCCAGCCGCTCCCGCACCCAGGCGGCGGTGACCGGTTCGCCGGCGCCGTGCAGGGCCTCCAGGACGACGGCCTCCAGTTCGCCCTGCCCGCGTCGGCGCCCCGGCTCCCGCGCCGGGCCGTCGGTGCTGCCGGTCTCCTCTGTGCCGTCTGTGCCGACCAACGTGTCGCTCCTTCCGCTGCTCCCTGTGGGTCCTGCCGGGGAGTTGCCGCACGGATCGCCCTCCGGGCGGCGGTGTGGCCGTGGTGCCGCCCACCCAGTATCTTCTACATGTCTGTAGATTTTCGTGGTCTCCGTCGGTACTTCGAGAGGAAGAGTAATGGGAGCGCCGCCGATCGCGGGGAGGACGGGTTCCCCCATCGGACCCGAGGAACGGGCCGAGTACACGCGGGTGGTCGAAGAGGCCCTGCGGTCCGGTGCGCTCGGCGAGGCGCTGCGGGGCGCGCCCCCGGCGGCTGCGGAACGGCTGCGTGGCTGGGCGCACGAGGCGGTGGACGACCTCTGGGCGCAGGCAGCGGCCGAGTACCGCGAGTGGTGCCGGGCCAGGGCGGCGGGCAACTCGCAGGAAGGAGCGCCCGACGCGGCTCCCCGCGCTGCCGCGGGACCGGGCGGCGACCTGGTGGCCGCGCTCGCCGTCCTCGTCCCCCTGACCGCGGGAGCGGCAGCGGTGATCTTCCTCGTGCTCGGGTATCTGCTGATGCTCGTCGGCGTGCAACAGGCCGCAGGCGCCTCGCTGGTGGTGACCGGCTGGGCCGGAGCGGGGGTCGCGGCCGTCACGGCTTCGCTGGGCCTCGGCCGCCTCGCCGTCACCGCACGCAGGCGCTCCGGTCCGGCGCGCCGGTCCGCCGCCGAGGAAGCGGCACACGCAGCCTGGCGCGCGGCGCTGCTGGAGCGCGCGGTGCTGCCCTACCTCCACCACCGCCTGCTCGACGCCGCGGAGCCCGGCGCCCCCGCCGGATCGGAAGGGGCCGGATCCCGGGGCCCTGCCGGCCCCCGCTTCGTGTCCCCCGGTTTCGACAGCCCCGGATTCGGCGGGCCCGCCACGGGACAGTGAGGCGGTGCGCGGGCCGCCGCGGGCAGCGCGCCGGAACACACCCGCCGCCGCCCCGGCGGGACCGGGGCGGCGGCCCGTACGGGGCGCGGCTGCTCAGCGTCGGAGGAAGTCGAGCAGGTCCGCGTTGAACTTCTCCTTGTGGCCCGGTACCAGGGCCATGCCGTGGCTGCCGCCTTCGTAGACCTTCAGTTCCGCGTTCGGCACGATCTTCGCGGACTTGCGCCCGGTGGCCTCGATCGGGACCACCTGGTCGTCGTCGCCGTGGACGACGAGGGTCGGCACGTCGAACCGCTGCAGGTCCTCGGTGAAGTCGGTGTAGGCGAACGCGTCCACACACCGCACGCCGCCCTCGACGGTCTCGGCCATCGCCATGTACCAGAAGGCGTCCCGGTTGCCCTGCGTGGCCCTGGTGCCCGGCCGGTCGGCGGAGAAGAACTGCTCGGAGGTGTCCTTCCAGAACTGCGAGCGCTCGGTGAGGATGCCGTTCTTGATCTGCTGGAAGACCTCGTCCGGCACTCCCTCCGGGTTGTCCGCCGACTTGATCATCACCGGTGGGATGGCCGAGAGCAGGACCGCCGAGCGGATCCTGGAGGTGCCGTGCCGGCCGATGTAGCGGGCCAGTTCGCCGCCGCCCATCGAGTGTGCGACGAGGGTGACCTCGCGCAGGTCCAGCCCGGTGACCAGGTCGTCGAGGTCGTCGGCGAAGGTGTCGAAGTCGTATCCGTCCCACACCGGGGTGGAGTGCCCGTGGCCGCGGCGGTCGTGCGCGATGCCGCGGTAGCCCGCGTCCGCCACCGCCTTGAGCTGGTCCTGCCAGGCATCCCCGGCCAGCGGCCAGCCGTGGATGAAGACCACCGGCCGTCCCCGTCCCCAGTCCTTGTAGAAGATCTCGACGTCGTCGCGTGTGGTGATCACGGGCATGGAGTGGTCCTTTCACCGGGCGGCCGGATCCCCCGCGGGCCGGGCGGCGGCCACGCGGCGCGGCCCCCACCCGCCCCGCCCTTCCTCTCCATGCTCCGCTCCGGCGGGCAATCCGCAATCCGGATCCCCCGCCCCCCGGCTGACCGGCTGCTTCGTCCCCTGCGGAGACGTCCGGAGCACCGCCGCGCAGCCCGGTACGAAGCACCGGCCCGGCTGCCGCGGGCGGCGTCCGCGGCGGGCGCGCGGGCCGCTCCTCACCCGGGCGGCTGTGCGGCCACCGGTGCGGCCTCCGGCGCGGGGCCGCGGTCGCCGGGCGGGGCCAGGACGGTCCGCTCCGGGATGTGCGCCGTGTCGTTGCGGCACAGCAGCCAGTACAGGGCAGCGGGCACGGCGAGTCCCACCAGCCAGGAGATGTCCGCGCCGCCGAGCGGATCCACCAGCGGTCCGGTGTAGAAGTGCGTGGCCAGGAAGGGGAACTGCACGCAGAGCCCGGCGCCGTAGACGGTGAGGGCCCTCCAGCGCCACGCGCCGTACCGCCCGTGCGGGTCGCTGAGCGCCGGCAGGTCGTAGCGCTCCCTGGCGATCAGGTAGTAGTCCACCAGGTTGATGGCCGACCACGGTGTGAACGCGGTGAGCAGGAAGAGCAGGAAGTCCTTGAAGGAGGTCAGGAAGCCGTCCTTCCCGGCCAGTGCCACCGCCGTGCCGGCGGCCATGATGACGGCGATGTACCCGGCCCGGGCTCGCGGCCCCAGCTCGCGCTGCCCCCGGAAGCCGCTGACGCCGGTCACCATCGACATGAATCCGCCGTAGGTGTTGAGGACGTTGATGGTCAGCTTCCCCAGTGCGATGACGAAGTAGAGCAGCGAGGCCGTGAGGCCGGCGCCGCCCAGGCCCACGACGTAGCTCACCTCGTGCCCGACGAACGCCGGACCGGCAGCCGCTGCGGCCAGGGCGCCGAAGGTCATGGACCACTGGGAGCCGAGCACCGAACCACCCAGCGTCCACCAGAACGTGGCGCGGGCCGAGGTCGAACGCGGCAGGTAGCGCGAGTAGTCGGCGACGTACGGGCCGAAGGCCAGTTGCCAGGAGGCGGAGAGCGAGACCGCCAGCAGGAAGAGGGGGAAGGAGAAGGCCCGTTCGGCCAGCAGTCCGGACAGGTCCGCGCGCTCCAGCAGGCGGACGCCGAGGAAGACGAAGGCCAGAGCGCACACCAGGCTCGCCACCCTGCCCAGCGCGTGGATGATCCGGTATCCGACGGCCGCGGCCACGGCGGTGACGGTGGCGAACAGCACGATGCCCGGGGTGTCGCCGAGGTGCGTCAGCTCGCCGACCGCCTGGCCCGCCAGCACGCTGCCGCTGGCGAAGAAGCCGATGTACATCACGACGACCAGGGCCAGCGGGACCACCGCGCCCCGCACCCCGAACTGGGCCCGGCTGGAGATCATCTGCGGCAGTCCCAGCCGGGGCCCCTGCGCGGAGTGCAGCGCCATGACCGCTCCGCCGAGCAGGTTGCCGAGCAGCAGACCGGCCACCGCCCAGAAGGCCGGGGCCCCGAAGACGACGGCGAGGGCGCCGGTCACCACCGCGGTGATCTGGAGGTTGGCACCCAGCCAGAGGGTGAACTGGCTGAATGCCCTGCCGTGTCGCTCCGCGTCCGGGACGACGTCGATCGAACGCCGCTCCACCACTCCCGCCATCCGCCGCACCTTTCCTCCACCGGTCCGGACGGCTCTTCCCGCAGCCGCCCGACCGGTTCTGCATGGTTGTATTCATGCTGGGGGTCGAGTGAATGGCCGTCAATGCATCGGCGGGAATCCTGCGGGCGACCGGCGCCTGCGGCCGCACCCGGACATGCCCCTGCCGGGCCCGGCGGCCCGGCGGGACGGGACGATCACCAAGCAGGACGATCGCTAAGGTGGCCGCGTGACGAACGACATAGACCTTCGACACCTGCGGCGCTGCGTGGACCTCGCGGCGGAGTCACTGGAAGCGGGCGACGAGCCCTTCGGCTCCGTGCTGGTCGGAGGAGACGGCACCGTGCTGGGGGAGGGCCGCAACCAGGTGGCCTCCGGTGACCGCACCCAGCACCCCGAGTTCGCCCTCGCCCGCTGGGCCGCGGAGCATCTGACCCCCGCGGAGCGGGCCGCGGCCACCGTCTACACCTCGGGCGAGCACTGCGCCATGTGTGCCGCCGCCCACGGTTGGGTGGGCCTCGGGCGGATCGTCTACGTGGCCTCCGGTGCGCAACTGGCCGACTGGCTCGCCGCATGGGGCATCCCCGCCGCACCGGTCGCCGCCCTGCCGGTCACCCAGGTGGTGCCGGACGCCGTGGTGGAGGGGCCGGTGCCCGAACTCCTCGACGAGGTACGAGCCCTGCACCACCGTCTGCACACGGGGTCCGGCCCGCACGCCGTCGGCTGACGGGCGGTCCCGGTGCGCCGTCCGCGCGGCAACGGGACGACGCCGCACCCCACCGGCGCGGGCCGGCGGGCCGCGCTTCGAGGAGCTGCGGAGCCGCGCGCACCAGGAGGCCGTACACGCCCGGTCGTGGGCGAACGCCGCAATCGCATCCGCTTTCCCGGGAGACCGGATTAGCATGCCGGTTCGGACGTGCGGCGATTCGGGGGGCGTTGGCTGAATGGGTCTGGAGATGCGGGAGATCGAGGCATTCCTGGCAGTGGCCGAGGAGCTGCACTTCGGCCGGGCGGCGGAGCGGCTGACACTCTCGACGTCGCGGGTGAGCAACCTCGTCCGTACCGTGGAGCGCCGGGCGGGGACCCCGCTCTTCGAACGGACGAGCAGGCGGGTGCGGCTGACCCCCTCGGGCGAGCACCTGTTCGCCGAGCTGCGGGCGGCGTACATCCGGATCGAGCAGGCGGTCGCCGAGGTGCGGGAGGCCGCCGGGCAGGGCGGCAAGGTGCTGCGGGTGGGCTTCTCCACCACCCTTCCCGAGAAGGTGCCTCCGGCGCTCGTCGAAGCGTTCGAGGACAGGTTTCCGGCCGCCCGGATCGTGCAGTCGGCCCATCCGACAGTGGACCTGTTCGACTGGATCGGCGAGGAGGGGCGCTGGCCCGTCGACGTGTTCGTGACCTGGATGCCGGTGGAGTCGGCACCGCTCCCCGAACTGGTGGTCGAACCGGTGCTGCAGCGCACGCCCCGTGCGGTGATGATGGCCGTCGACCACCCGCTCGCCGGGGGCGCGGCGGTGCACGTGGAGGATCTGGCCGAGTACGAACTGATCTACCCCAGCCTGCCGAAGTGGTACGGGGACGCCTGGGCCCCGGCCGTCACACCCGCGGGGCGGAAGCTCTCGTTCCGGCGACCCGACTCGCGCTACATCGAGGACGTGCTGCCGCTGGTCGCCGAACAGCGTCTCGTGCACCTGACGTTCAGCTCACTGCTCGACGCCTACCACCGCCCCGGTGTCGTCGTGCTGCCGCTGCTGGGGCTGCCGTCGATGCCGATCCGTCCGGTGTGGGCCGCCGCGACGCGGAACGCGCTCGGGCGGTCGTTCGTGGACGAGGCCGCCGCGTTCGCGTGGGCGGCCGGCTGGCTGGCCGACGGGCCCGCAGCCGCGCCCCGGTGATCGTTTCGTCCGGCATCACGGTCGTGCTGCGATCGGGCGTTGTTCCAGGTCGGAGCAGGCGGAATGATGGAACCCATGAGCGAGGACACGCGCGAGGACACTGCGATACGGCGCTTCCGGATCGAGATCCCCAAGAGCGAGACGGACGCTCTCGCCGCACGGCTCGCGGCGACCAGGTTCGCCGACCCGGCCCCCGGCCCGGACCACGGTGTGACGACCGACCGGGTCCGGCACCTGGTGGAGTACTGGCGCCACGGCTACGACTGGCGGGCCCAGGAGGAGCGGCTCAACCGCCACCCGCAGTTCACCACCCGGATCGACGGGCAGCGGGTGCACTTCCTGCACATCCGCTCCGAACACGCCGACGCGCTGCCGCTGCTGCTGACCCACGGGTGGCCGGGCTCGGTCGTGGAGTTCGAGAACATCGTCGCCCCCCTCACCGCGGGCGGCTTCCACCTGGTGATCCCGTCCATCCCCGGCTTCGGCTTCTCGGGTCCGACCACCGAGGAGGGCTGGGACAACCGGCGGATCGCCCGCGCCTGGGACACCCTGATGCGGCGGCTCGGCTACGGACGGTACGGCGCGGCGGGCAACGACGCGGGGTCGATGATCTCCGTCGAGGTGGGCAGGGCCGCCCCGGAGCGCGTCGTGGGCACCCACGTCACCCAGGTCTTCTCCTTCCCCTCGGGTGATCCTGACGAACTGACCGGACTGACCGACGAGGAGCGGCAGGCACTCGAGAACCTGAACTGGTTCATGGAGCACAAGTCGGCCTTCAACCAGGTGCACGCGCAGCAGCCGCAGACGCTCGCGCATGCGCTGCTGGACTCGCCCGCGGGACTGCTGGGCTGGCTGGACCAGTTGCTGGGCGAGGAGCTCGACGACGACTTCGTGCTGGCCAACGCCGCGATCCACTGGTTCACCGGGACTGCGGGATCCGCGCTCCGGCTGTACTACGAGAATGCCAAGGCGCCCCGGCCGGAGGGCCGGACGACGGTGCCGCTCGCGCTGTCCGGCTCCGTGGGCGACTTCTACGGAATCCGCCGGTTCGCCGAGCGCGACCACGGCGACATCCGGTCCTGGACGGTCCACCCGGAACCCACCCACTACCTGCACCACGTCGCCCCCGAGGCGCTGGCCGAGGACCTCGCGGCGTTCTTCGGAAAACTGTGAACCCCCCGAACGGTCTGTGAACTCGAAGAGCCTGTGAACTACGAACGGATGGAGAAGACCGTGACCGGAAGACTCGTGCTGGAGCAGGCACACCAGGCGCTGCGCGCGGCGGTGCGCGGGGTCGACGCGGCGGGCCTGCGGCTGCCGACACCCTGCGAGAAGTGGGACGTGGCCCAGGTCCTGCAGCACGCGGTGGGCGACCAGCTCGCCTTCGCCGCCTTCCTGACCGGAGGTCCCGGTCCGACCGAGGACCCCTTCGCACCCTCCGGCGAGCTCGGCGACGAGCCCGGGGCGCTGCTGGAGTCGGCCCTCACCACGGCGGCCGCCGCCTGGGCGGACGTGCCCGCCGACGCGGAGGAGGTGCGGGTGCCGGTACCGCCCAACACGATGTCCCCCGCTCTCGGTCTGGGAGCCTGTGCACTCGACGCGGCCGTGCACGCCTGGGACATCGCGGTCGCGCTCGGGCGGCCCTCGCCGCTGACCGCGGACCTGGCCGGGCACCTGCTGCCGGCCGCCCGGCAGATCGTCGAACCGCTGCGGAACTTCGGCGCCTACGCACCCGAGTTGGAGCCCGCAGCCGATCCGGCGGGGGCTCCGGCCGCGGAAGGGCCGAGCGGCGAACTGCTCCGCTACCTGGGGCGCCGCCCCGACTGGTCGCCGCTGGTCTGAGCGCGCGGCCGGTGCCCCTGCCTCCGGCCGCGGGGGCACCGCGGTACGCGCCCGGCGCCGCCGTTCACCGTCCGGGGCTGCGTTCGGCGCTGGTGGCGCTCCGTGCGGCGGCACCCTTCCGCAGGACGAGTTCGGCGAGCGCGCGCGGTGCCTCCACCTGGCCGCGGATCCCGGGGAACGCGTTGATGTCCACGATCAGCGGGCCCACGCCGCCGTCGACGAGGTCGAGTCCGTACACCTCCAGGCCGAAGGCCGCACCCGTCCGCAGCGCGAGGTCGTACCAGTCGTGCGGCAGGTCGCCGGGTGCGAGGGGCTCGGCCGGCTCGCGGCCCGCGGGTCCGTCCTCGGCCAGCTCCGAGCGGCGCAGTCCCGCGAAGAGCTGCCCGGAGATCACCCAGATCTTGCGGTCCCAGCCGTCGTTCGCCGCGAACGGCTGCACCACGACCGGTTCGGAGCCCCATATGCCGCACAGTGCCCGGATCTCCCGGGCACCGTCGACGCGGGCGACGAGGTCGCCGCGCCTGCTGTACCGGCTCTTGACGACGAGCGGGCGCGTCGGCTGCAGTCCGGCCAGTTCCCGCAGCGCGCCCACCGTCCGGCCCGGCACGAACGGCAACCCGGCCCGGTGGGCGAGCCCGGCCATCCGCGTCCGGTCCTGGCATCGTGCGGTCGCCGCGGCGGAGTTCACCACCACCGCACCGTGCCGCTCCAGGGCGTGAGCCAGGGCGAGTGCGCGCGGGGTGCGGGCCTTGAGCAGGTAGACGTCGGCGAGCGGGCGTTCCGGTTCGGCGGACTGCTGAGCGGCCTCCGCGGTCGTCGGGTCGATCACCTCCACCTGGTGGTCGGGACGCAGCAGGGCCGTCGCGGAGGCGAGCAGCGGATGATCGGGCCGCGGGGTGATCAGAACGACCCTCACCGGGGTTCCCCGACCCCGGCGGCGACCTGTGACGCGGCCGGGGTCGGTCCCGACGCCCCGCCGGGTGGCGTCGGCAGCACTGCCTGGGGACGCCTGGCGCTCCCCGCGTGCGCCAGGGCGAGGATCGCGTGCGCCACCCGTGCCGTCGCCTCGGGTACCTGGCGGAAACTCGGGAAGTCGTTCACATCGACGACGACCGGGCCCTCGGGGCCGAGCAGCACGTCCACGCCGTACAGGTCGAGTCCGTACACGCTTCCTGTCTCGGCGGCGAGAGCGGCCACCTCCGCGCTCAGCGGCACTTGCTGCTCGGGCACCGACAGCTCGGGGTGCAGCGGCGAACACCGTTGGGTGGCGAACATCTCTCCGCCGACGCAGTACACCTTCAGGTCCGTACCGGAGTTGGGCACGTACGGCTGGGCGATCAGCAGCCCTTCACCGGCCAGCTCGCCGCACAGCCGCGGCAGCAGTTCGGGCGAGGCCACCAGCCGGACGGCCCGGCCCGCGCTTCCGTCGGCGGGTTTGACCACCAGGGGGAACTCGGAAGAGGGGATCTCTCCCAGGGACTCCGGCCGGGCCACCGTGTAGGTGACCGGCACCGGCAGTCCGCGGCTGCGGCCCACCGCCGCGGCGAGGGCCTTGTCCCGCACACCGCGGACCGAACGCGCGTCGTTGACCGTGGTGAGCCCCACCGCGGCGGCGGCTTCCAGCAGCGTCAGGCCGGGGCCGTGCGGCACGGTCTTGAGGATCCAGGCGTCGTGGCTGCCGGCCCGGATGTCCTCCGAGACCCGGATCAGTGAGACGCCCGGCCGCAGCACGTCCACACAGTGCCCCCAGGCCCTGAGCCGGCGGATGACCGCCATCGGCATGCCGTCCTCCCGGTACCGCTCCTCCACCAGGAAACAGAGCCTCATGAGCTTTCGCCGCCCCTCTGCGCAACTCCGGACGCCGGAAGAACCGTCCGGCATCCTGCTGACCATCCAACTGCATGATCCGCCCCGCCTTCTGGCGGCCCGTCACCGCCCCGGGAGCTGCGCCGCGGGCGGCTCCCGGGGCGGTGACGGCTGCCGGGGAACACCGGGGTGACCGGCCGTGGCCTCCCCGGTCGTGCGGGGCCCGCCTGTCGTGTGCACGGCCTCAGGCGTCCGCTGCGTCCGCCCACCGCCGGCTCCAGTCGCCCAGCGGGCGGAGGGCGTCGACGAGTTCCTCGCCGAGCGGCGTCAGGTGGTAGCCGTCGTCCCGCAGGGTGAGCAGCCGGGCTTGGGCCAGCTCCTCCAGCCGGGTGCTCAGCACGCTGGAGGACATCCGCTCGCACCGGCGCTGGAGCTCCCGGAAGCCGGCCGGGGCCTGGCTGAGTTCCCAGACGATGCGCATGGTCCAGCGGCGTCCGAGCAGATCGAGGGCGGCCATGATCGGGCGGCCCGACGCGGATCCGCGGACCGGTGCGCCGGGCCGGGGGGTTGCGGCTCCCGTGTCCACTCCTGGCTCCCTTCTCTTGTGCTTCGGCTGTCGAAGCAGCATAGTGGTTCGAAAATCGAAGCAGGGAGGCGCTGTGCCGCGCATCGAACCGCTCACTCCTCCGTACCCCGCCGACATCGCCGGGGCACTGGATCGCTGGATGCCCCCGGGAGTGCCGCACGAGCCCCTCGCGCTCTTCCGGGTGCTGCACCGCAACCCCGCGCTCGCCTCCCGGATGTTCGCGCTGGGCGCCGGTCTGCTCGGCCACGGCTCGCTGCCCGCCGTCGACCGGGAGCTCGTCATCGCGCGGGTGACGGCACGTGCGGACTGCGCCTACGAGTGGGGTGTGCACGCCGCAACCCTCGCCCGGCAGGCCGGACTCGGCCCCGAGCAGTTGCGTGCCACCGTCGACCCCGGCGCGGCGGCCGATCCGGTCTTCACACCCCGGCAGGCGGCGCTGTTGGACGCCGTCGACGAACTGCACGAGACGGCACGGCTGACCGAGCCCGCCTGGACCGCGCTGCGGGCCCACTTCGAGGACGTGCAACTGTTGGAGCTCCTCGTGCTGATCGGCTGGTACCGGACCATCAGCTGCCTGGCCAACGGACTGCTGCTGGAGGACGAGCCCTGGGCGCAGCCGTTCCCTTCCCGGTGAGCCCCCGCACCTCGGGGGCTGCGGCCGGGCACCATTGGCCGCACCTCCTGAGACGGCTCCCGCGCCCGCAGCGGCCCCCGGTCGCGTTCCCGAGGGGGGCCGGAATTCCACCCTTCCTTTCCCCGGAGCCCCGTTAGGGTCCTGCGCACATTCCATGCGGCGCGCGGCGGAGGAGACTGGCAGCAGATGGAGAAGGAACGTCGAATCGCATTGATCACCGGCTCTTCCTCCGGGATCGGCGCTGCCGTGGCCCGCCGTCTGACGGAAAGCGGGATGCGTGTCGTCGTCAATTCGAGCAGCTCGACCGGGGCCGGTGAGAAACTGGCCGAAGAACTTCCCGGCGCCCGCTACATAGGCGCGGATGTCGCCGACGAGAACGAGGCGCGGAGACTGGTGGCCCGCACCGAGCAGGAATGCGGCGGACTGGATGTCCTGGTGAACTGCGCGGGAGTCACCGCCCATATTCCGCTGGACGATCTGGCTGCCGCCGACAGTGCCGTGTGGCGCTGGATCCTCGACGTGAACGTGCTCGGCGTCTGGAACGTGGTCACAGCCGCCGAGAAAAGCCTCCGACGGACGCGAGGCGGGGGCTGCGTCGTCAACGTGTCGTCGGTCGCCGGACTGCGCCCCGGCGGCAGTTCCGTCCCGTATGCGGTGAGCAAGGCGGCGGTCAATCACCTGACCCGCATCCTCGCCAAAGCGCTGGCTCCCGACATCCGGGTCAACGCTGTGGCCCCGGGGATGACGGACACCCCGTGGTTCGACGTCTTCGACGACAAGCAGGAGCGGTTCGAGAAGGCGTCCGGGGCCATCCCGCTGGGGCGCGTCGGCACCCCGGAGAATGTCGCCGGTGTCTGCCTGCACTTCGCCGACGCGCCGTACATCACCGGGCAGGTGCTCGCCGTCGACGGCGGCACGGAGTTGCTCTGGCCTCCGACCGGGCCCCCGCGGGAGGGGAGGCGGACTTCGTCCGGCCGCCCGGAAGCGCACGGTCAGGCCGGGGGTCCGCCCTGGGGTGTGGGCTCCCGGGCGGGCTTTGCGGGCGGTGCGCTACCTTTCGCGCTGATCAGCCGCACTCCGCGCACGGACGGCAGGGAGAGGACGAAGGCATTGGCGGCCACCTGCCAGCAGACCCCGACGGCCAGCACTGTCGAGATGCTCGTACGCTCCGCCAGTGGTCCGGCCAGTGCAAGGCCGAGCGGGCCGATGGAGTAGGCACCGAACGACACGTACGACATCACCCGGGAGAGCGCCTCACGCGGCACGTACTGCTGAATGGTCGTCATCCACAAGGCGTTGAAGACCGAGTTGGCCACCCCCGCGCAAAGCGCACCGGCGCACACCACGCCGAGCGGCGCCCCGGCGGCCAGCGCGGCGGAGGGGGCCGCCCACAGCACTGTGACCAGGGTGGTGACCAGTAGTGGTCGCGAGGGCCGCCGGCCGAGCAGGAGCAGCCCGCCGAGGACGGAGCCGAGGCCGTAGACCGCCACGATCGCGCCCCACGAGCCGGCTCCGGAGTAACTCTCGTCCGCGGCGGCCGGTCCGAGCACCAGATACGGCGCCCAGACCACGAAGTTGAACATGGTGAACTGCAGCGTCACCGTCCACAGCCACCGGTGCGCGGTGAACACCCCCCAGCCGTCGCGCAGTTCGCGCAGCACGCCGGTGCCGACGACCGCCGCCCGCGACGGAGGGACGTGCAGCCGCATCAGGAACAGGGCGCACAAGGCGTAGGTTCCGGCGTCCACCATCAGCACCGTGGCGGGGGAGGCCAGCGTCACCAGTACCCCCGCGAGTGCGGGGCCCGCCACGCCGGCCACCGAGTTGCCCAGGCCGATCATGGTGTTGGCGTCCGGCAGCCGCGCGGGGGAGACCACGTGCGGCACCAGTCCGTCGAAGGAGGGCTTGAAGAAGGCTTCGCCGACGCCGCCGAGCGCGGCCAGCAGGAGGAGTTGCCACAGCCGGACCGATCCGGTCAGGAGCAGGACTGCCAACGCACCCTGGGTCAATGCGCGCAGCCAGTCGGAGCACAGCATGATCAGGCGGCGGGGCAGCCGGTCGCCGAGGACTCCTCCGCCCAGCAGGAGGGCGACGAGCGGCACGATGCGCGCAGCCATCACGAAGCTGAGGTCGGAGAGCGAGCCGGTGGCCTCCAGGACGGCGAACGCGAGCGCGACCGTCGCCATGGCGGTGCCGAGCATCGAAGTGGTGTAACCAATGAAGAAGATGCGGAAATTCCGCTCCCGCAGGACAGCCAGATGCCGTAATGCCTGGCGCAGGGAGTGCCGCGGGCGGCTCGCCATGTGTCTGGTCGCTCCTTCGGTGCTGGGTCCGGATCGAAAATTCCTATACCACGCTGCTCGGTGCCGCCGCGATGGTCGACTGGGTCGCCCGGCTGCCCCCGCCCGGTGAACATCGGAGGTTTCTTGGAGCGGACGCGCTCCACCCGGAAACGGAGGAGCGCGTTCCCTGTCCGACCGGTGCGGTGGCCGGTCACGGATTCCGACCGGGCCCGTGCCGCACATGTCAGTGGCCCAGACGGTTGACGGACCCGTGCGGCTGCGGTTCCCCGATGCACTTCCGATCCGGAGTGTTCCCGAGGATCAGCGCCGGGCGGTTCGGGATTCCGAACCTGCTCCGTTTTCACGCCTTTCCGCTCGCCTCTCCGCTCTGCTTTTCCCGGAGGCGGAGCGGACATCCCACAAGGAGCGAGCCCGCGCATCCCGCGGCCGTGGAGGTGTGGAACGGTTCCCGCGCAGGGCCAACCGCCCGGCAACGCATGGAGCGTGGTGCTCGATGCTGCCGGCAGGTCTCCGGACGCCGTCGCGCTCCGCGACGAGACCGAGGAGATCAGCTACGCCCGGCTGGTCTCCGCCGGTGCCGGGCCAGGCACGGGAGGCGGCAGCATCGGCACCGTCCACTCCCGGCTCACGGCTCCGTTCCCCGCCGTGCTGTGCGGACCCGCCCGCCCTCCGGAGGCGGAGGACGCGGCACCGTGCGGAGCGGCGCCTGGCACGGGGTAGCGGCTGCCGGGCGCGGCGCCGGACCGGCGGCGGCGTGTGCGGCACCCGCCTCCACCGGCACCGCGGTCTGCGCGTTCTCCGAGGCCCGGAGGCCGGCCGCTCAGCCGTCCAGCCAGTCGCCGGCGACCGCGGACGGCGCGTAGCCCTGGGCGTTCCACAGGAAGTGCGGATGGGCGCAGCCGAACATGTAGGAGAGCAGAGCCGTGTCCTCCTTGCAGGCGGGCGGCCGGTGCAGCGTGTGGAACAGGTCCGCACCCACCTCCCCGGAGTCCGTCTGGACCGCGCGGGCGCCCCGGCCGCCCGTCAGGCAGGCCCGGACGCCGGCGACGTAGGTGCGGCGCAGGATCTCCCATACCGAACCCACGTTGCCGCGCCACTCCCCGTGCAGCGCCTCGAAGGCGGCCAGTTCACGGTCGAAGAGCCGCCAGACCGCGGGCTGCTCCCGGCGGCAGCGCGCCGAGAGCGCAGCCGCGGCGGCGCCGAGGTGCTCCACCAGCGGGGTGTCGCCGACCTCCAGCCCCACCCCCTCGGTCAGCAGACCGGTGCAGGCGTTGGGTTCGATGCCGCACAGGAGGCAGTCCTCGTGTGCGGGGACACCGTCGGTGATCCCGTCGAACCACAGGGCGTGCCGGCCTGTCAGCCCTTCCCAGACGACGGTGGTGTTCATCAGCCAGGAGTTCCATCGCAGGTCGTGGGACTCCGGCAGGCACCCGTACTTGAGGAGTGCGACGACGCAGGCGCCGTAGAGCGCCTTGTCGTGGGTGGACATGGAGCTCAGCCAGAAGTTGCTGGCCTCACCGGTGACCGCGTCGGCGCGTACGTCGGTCATGTCGTTGAGCACGCGGCACAGGACCAGCGCCGCCAGGTGCTCCTCCTGCCACAGTTCCTCGTCCGGCGAGACGTGCCAGAACAGGCAGTCCATGAGCTGAAGCAGCGAGTAGGAGGGCTTGTCGAGCGGCGTGCGCTGGGGGAGTGTGACCGTGCCCGCCACATGCTGTGCGAGCCAGTACTCGTCGACCGACCGCTTGTGGGCGGCGTAGAGCCCGCACAGCAGGGCGCGTGCCCCGTTGCTCGTGCGGTCCCGCGCGAGCCCCCGCCGCACGCGCCGGACGCTCTCGGAGACCTCGATCGCCGCCTCGACGCGCTTGTACTCGTGGAGCACCAGGATGTCGTCCTGGTGCCGGAAGCGGAGGCCGAGGTCCCGTTCCGAGTCGTTCATCTTCCGGGTCCATACCCAGCCGCCCGTCAGCACGCTGTCGAGTTCCTTCCGCTCGGGCCAGGTCTTGACCCTCAGTGGCCGTCCGTCGCTCCTGCGCCAGTCGTAGTCCTCCAGCCCGCGGGGGAGCGGCTCGGGCAAGTGGGCGCAGAGGGCACAGGTGCACGCGCCGTCGTCCGCCGGTGCGTCCGGGCCCGTGGCGCGTTCGTGCCAGGCGCCCTCCAGTAACGCGCACGAGAGCCGGCACAGGTCGACGCCGGTCTCCATCCCGGGAAAGTCCTCCTGGACGACGGCAAGGTTCGCCTCCAGTCGTCGCAGGCGTTCCGCCCCGTGCTCGTCGAGTGCGGTGAATTCCCGGGGCGGTTGGTTCAGCGCGCCTTCCACGGAGAATGTGCGGCGAGGACGCTCTTCCCGGCGGACTGCCGTGTCACGACGCGTGATGCCGGTTTTCTCGCGTTGTTTGAAGTCGCTCGTAGAACTCTTGATCATACTCTTGATCATTTTTGCCAGTTCGCTACTGGTCGCGCTTCGTTCCATCGGTGAGTCCCTCCTGCTCGTGGGGTCGCCCACGGTGGTGCTGCGCGCATGACAAGCGCGCGCGGTTGCGGTGGCTCAGCGCACTCCTCGGGTGGGGATGCCGATCCGGATGTTCGCCGATGACCTGTCCGAAGCAGGTCCGCAGGCAGAAGAGCCCCTCCGGTCGCGGGCTTCGTGGGGTGGGCCGCGCAGCCGGCGGGACGTCCTGCCGGTACCAGGAGAGTCTCCCCATAATCGTCGGATGCATCCGGGGTGTGTACGCGGTATGTGCCTGGCTCATGTGACTGATCCAGGACAGTCAAAGTAGACCAGAAAAAGAACTCCTACGTGAGTAGATGTTCAAGAATCATCAACACGTTGCCGCGGAGAACTGTTCGAACAATCCCGGCCGTTCCGCTGGTGACTGCGGGTGGCATATGACACCCGCAGCGCGCGGGGTGAAGAGCCCCGCCTGTGCCCGCCCGCAGGTCGGAGCGGATCGCCCGTCGGCTGCCGCGGCATTCCGGGGCCGGGGCTGCCGCGGCCGAAGGAAGCCGGATTTCACGCAGCCCTGTTCGAACGGAAATCCGAGATCTATGGCGGAACATGGCATCTCCTGCGAGGCGGCCCCATGCCTGGCTAAACTCCCCGACTCCCGGCGGGTTGGCGCGCTCCCGGGAGCTGTGGCCTGCCGTCACATCGCTTCAGGAGCACTTACCGAAAGGGGGCGGAAGTGTCGGCTGACCACTCGGCGACAGCCGCCTCCGGTCACGGATCCGGCCGCCCGAACAGCGATTCCGACCCGCCCCGTCCGAGCAATTGGTTGAGGACCCAGATGGAACTTGCCACGACCCCACCCGCAGCCCGGCTGCCCGCTGCCTGGTACGTGTGGTGGGCACTTCCCGTAGCGATATGCGTGGCCACGGCCGTCGCGATGGTCGCGGGATCGGCCGGGGCGCAGCCGGCGGTCCTCATCGCCGGAGCGGTGGCCACCGCGGCCACGGCCGTGTGCGTCGAGCGCCTGCTGAACTGCGAACGCCGGTTCCGCCACGCGGTCGGCAGCCACCGGGACCAGGCGATGCGGGACAAGGAGCAGTGGGAGCGGTGGCTGGCCTCGGTGGAGGAGAAGTACACCACCGAGCTGTCGGCCCTGCAGGTGCGCCTGACCGACGTCACCGAGCGGCACCGGGTGCAACTGCTGCGGCTGCCACAGGAGTTCCTGCCGGCCGCCATCGACGCGCTGCGCCAGGGCGAGGCGATGGACGACCTGCTGCGGCCACTGGCCGAGGACCCCGAGGTGCCCGAGGAGTTCCGCGGCACCTTCCGGAAGATCCTCCGGTCCGCCATGATCGCCATCGAGGAGGAGTTCGACCGCAGCACCTCGGCCCGCCAGTCGGTGGTCAGCATCGGCAGTCGGATGCAGGTCTACACCAGCAAGATCCGGGCCCAGCTGCACGAGATGCAGGGCGTGCACGGCAACCTGCCGACAGTGGCGCGCGACCTGATGCAGCTCGACCAGGAGATCGGCCCGGCCGACTGCCTGGCCGCCAGCATCGTCGTGCTGGGGGGAGCCGACCGGCCGGGCAGGCAGTGGCAGACCCACCAGCCGCTGATCAGCGTGGCCCGCGGCGGCATGGCGCGCATCAAGGAGTACAAGCGCGTGCAGCTGCGCAGTCTCCCCGAGCTGGGCGTGGACGGCAGCCTGGTCGACCATCTCACGCTGATCCTCGCCCACCTGATGGACAATGCGACGCGGTACTCGCCGCCGGCCGAGACGGTGATCGTGTCCGGCCGGGAGGTCCCCAACGGGCTGGGCATCGAGATCCAGGACGCCGGGACCGGGCTCAAGGAGGAGAAGCGGCGCCAGGCGCTGCGGCTGCTGGACGGGGTGGCCGTCGGCTCGGGTCCGGGCGGACTGGCCGAGGATGCCCAGCTCGGCCTGCGGGTCGTGGGCAACCTCGCGCGCAAGTACGGCATCACGGTCACCTTCGACCACTCGCCTTGGCTCGGCACCGCCGTCGTCGTGGTGGTGCCGCACAAGTACTTCAAGCCCCTCGACCAGCCCCGCTATCCCGACCCGTCCTCGGTGCGGGCCGCCATCCCCCGGCGTCGCCCCGATCCGGTCCCGGTGAGCCCGCCGGCGGACGAGGCGCCGGAGGAGGAGCCGCTGCCGGGCGGCACCACGCCGGGCGGTCTGCCCAAGCGGAGCAAGCAGTCCGCTGACGGGCCCGGCGTCCGCCATGGCATGCGCGCTCCGGCCGGCGAGGACCCGGGCGTACCGCCCGAGGAGTCGTTCGCCGGACTGGCCGCCTTCGTCTCCGGCAGCGGCCCGGGCTCCGCAACCGACAGGCACGACCGCCTCGATGACCAACAAGAGGGTGACTAGCCACATGACGCAGCACCAGACCGATCTCAGCTGGGCGCTCCGCGAGCTGGCGGAGAGCATCCAGGAGATCCGCTTCGCACTGGTGGCCTCCTCCGACGGGAAGGCCATCACCTCCTACGGCGCGGACCCGGACGACGCAGACCGGTTCGCCGCCATCGTCGCGGGCCTGCAGTCGCTGGCCCAGCCGGTCGCCGAGCAGTTCCCCAAGGAGAACGGCCAGCTCCGGCTCGCCGGGATCGAGGTGGACGGCGGGCACCTGTTCGTCGTCCGCGCGGGAACCGAGACGTACCTGGGCGTGCTCGCCAGGTCCGGGCTCGACCAGGGTCTGCTCGGTCACCAGATGAGGGACTGCGCCCGCAGGATGGGAGACCTCCTCGGGACGGTGCCGCGGCAGGGGCAGCCTGGATGACCCAGCCGCGGCAGGGCTCGGGCCCGGGCGGGCTGGAGCGCTACTACGTACTCACCGGTGGGCGCAGTGCCCCCGGGGGAGCGGCGACTCTCGACGTGGCCACCCTGCTCGTCACCCGCTCCGCGCCGGAGCCCGGGGTCCAGCCCGAGCACGACGCCATCCTCCGCTGGTGCCGCGACCCGCTGTCGGTGGCCGAACTGGGCGCGCATCTGCGGCTGCCCTTCAACATCCTCGCGGTGCTGGTGGCCGATCTGCTGGGGGCAGGCCGGGTGGAAGCCCGTGATCCGATCGCAGGTACGGGCGACCCCGGTCCCGACCTCGCGCTTCTCGAGGAGGTACTCAGTGGACTTCAACGGCTTTGACCAGCCGGCGTTCCCGCAGCGGGCGGACGCGCTGCACCAGGGGAGCCGGTCGGTCAAGGTGATGGTCGCCGGCGGCTTCGGCACGGGGAAGACGACCATGGTCGGATCGGTGAGCGACATCGTGCCGCTCACCACGGAGGAGACCCTCACGCAGGCCAGCGCCGGAGTCGACGACCTGGTCGGCGTGGCGGACAAGAAGAGCACCACGGTCAGCCTGGACTTCGGCCGGATCAGCCTGAACGAGCAGCTCGTGCTGTACCTGTTCGGCACACCGGGCCAGGAGCGGTTCTGGTTCCTGTGGAACGGACTGTTCAAGGGCGCGCTCGGCGCGGTCGTCCTGGTGGACACCCGGCGACTGCAGTCCAGCTTCCGGGCCATCGAGGAGATGGAGCGCCTGGAGGTCCCGTTCGTCATCGCCGTCAACGTCTTCCCGGACGCCCGCCGCCACCCGGCCGAGGAGGTGCGGGAGGCCCTGGCCGTCTCGCCCGCCACCCCGATCGTCGACTGCGACGCACGCGACCGGGTGTCGAGCCGCGATGTGCTGATCACGCTCATCCGCCACGTCAAGGAACGCTCCGCCGCCGTATTGGAGTCCCGATGAACGCCCAGCCCTCCGACGACGGTACGCGCCTGGAGGTGCCGCTCCCGCCCGCCGGCTGCCCGGTGGGGCACACCGGTGCGGCGACCCGGCTGTACGCGGCGGAGTCCACAGCCGATCCGTATGCGACCTACTCGCGGCTGCGCAAGCAGTACGGGGCGGTGGCGCCGGTCCTGCTGGAGGGGGACGTGCGTGCCTGGCTGGTGCTCGGCTACCGGGAGAACCGGCGGGCGCTGGACAACCCGGGCCAGTTCAGCCGGGACTCGCGACGATGGCGGGACTGGCAGGAGGGGCGGATCGAGGAGATGTCCCCGCTCATCCCGATGCTGGGCTGGCGCCCCGACTGCCTCTCCCAGGACGGGGAGCCCCACCTGCGGCTGCGCGGTGCGGTCACCGACAGCATGGCGACGGTCGCCAATCGCGGGATACGCCGCCATGTCGTGCACTTCGCACACAAGCAGATCGACGCCTTCGCGCACACCGGGCGCGCCGACCTGGTCCCGCAGTACTCCGAGTACCTGCCCATGCTGGTACTCACCCGGCTCTTCGGACTGCCCGAGTCGGACGGGGAGCAACTGGTGGCGTCCTGCGCTCAGATGATGCGGGGCGGTGAGGGTGCCGTCGAGCACAACGAGCGGATCATGCGGGTCCTGGCCGATCTGACGGCGCACAAGCGGGCCGAACCCGGTCCCGACTTCGCCACGGGGCTGATCGAGCACCCCGCCTGCCTGGACGACGAGGAGGTACAGAATCACCTCCGCCTCGTCCTCATCGCGGCTCACACCACCACCAGCAATCTGCTGGCCCGAGTGCTGCAGGCGGTGCTCAGCAGCAGTTCCCATCTCGCCGACCTGGTGAGCGGGCAGCTGACCGTCACGGCCATCGTCGAGGAGATGATGTGGAACGCCCCGCCGTTGGCCGTGCTGCCGGGCCGGTTCGCCACCGCCGACTGCGAACTGGGCGGCCAGCAGGTCAAGGCGGGCGATCTGCTGATCCTCGGGCTGGGTCCGGGGAACCTGGACCCGGAGATCCGGCCCCGCACCGGCACGGCCGTCCGCGGAAACCAGGCCCACCTGGCGTTCAGCAGCGGCCCGCACGAGTGCCCGGGGCAGGCCATCGGGCAGGCCATCATCGAGACGGCGGTGGAGGTACTGGTGCACCGGCTGCCCGGACTGCGGCCCGCCGTCGATCCCGCCGAGCTCACCGACACGGCCTCCACCTGGGAGACCCGACTGGACCGCCTTCCGGTCACCTTTCCTGTGTAGCGCCGGAGCCGGGGGTGCCGGTTCGGCGGGTCGGTTCTTTGGTACAGACCTATTGACCTACTGGTCTAGTCCATTTAAGGTCTGCGTCACCTTCATCTGTGGCGGCCTCGCGGAGGCGGCACGTCGCGGGGCCGCCGCCCGGTGCGACACCGACCCCCCAGGAGGAATCAGATGGTGTCCCCCAGACGCGGGAGAAACCCGCTCAGACGCGGGAGAGCCGCGCTCTCCGCGGTCGCGGCCGCGACCGCGGCGCTGCTGCTCGGCGGTCTCACCGCCCCCGCGGCAGCCGCACCGCACGCCGCACCCCCCTCCGGTACCGACTCCGCGTCCGCGCCGGCCGGCGCGGACGAGTCCTGCCGTCCCGACGGCCTCTACTCCACACCGGGCGTCGACGTCCCGTACTGCTCGGTCTACGACGACAACGGGCGCGAGAAGATGGGCAGCGACCATCAGCGCCGCGTCATCGGCTACTTCAGCAGCTGGCGCACGGGCAAGGACGGCAACCCGGCGTATCTCGTCGACGACATCCCCTGGGACAAGGTCACCCACCTCAATTACGCCTTCGCGCACGTCGGCGACGACGACCGGATCTCGGTCGGCGCCGACAGCGCGGACAACCCGGCCACCGGGATGACCTGGCCCGGTGTCCAGGGCGCGGAAATGGACCCCGCGTACGCCTACAAGGGCCACTTCAATCTGCTCAACAAGTTCAAGAAGCAGCACCCGAACGTGAAGACGATGATCTCCGTCGGCGGTTGGGCGGAGAGCGGCGGCTACCTCGGCGACGACGGGGAGCGGGTGGCCTCCGGCGGGTTCTACTCGATGGCCACGAATTCCGACGGGTCCGTGAACCGCACCGGCATCGAGACGTTCGCCGACTCCGCGGTGGACTTCGTGCGCACCTACGGCTTCAACGGGGTCGACATCGACTACGAGTACGCCACCAGCATGAAGGACGCGGGCAACCCGCTGGACTGGTCGCTGGCCAACCCGCGGCGCGCGGGCCTGGTGAAGGGCTACGACGCGCTGATGAAGGCGCTGCGCCAGAAGCTCGACCGGGCCGGGGCCGAGGACGGGCGGCACTACCTGCTCACGGCCGCCGCACCGGCCTCCGGATGGCTGCTGCGCGGCATGGAGACGTACCAGATGCAGAAGTACCTGGACTACGTCAACATCATGTCCTACGACCTGCACGGCGCCTGGAACAAGTACGTCGGTCCGAACGCCTCGCTCTTCGACGACGGGAAGGACGGCGAACTGGCCGCCGCCGGGGTCTACGACACGTCGCAGTACGGCGGCATCGGCTATCTGAACACCGACTGGGCGTACCACTACTTCCGCGGATCGATGCCCGCCGGCCGCATCAACATCGGACTGCCCTACTACACCCGCGGACACAAGAACGTGCAGGGCGGCACCGCCGGACTCTGGGGCACCGCGCCCTCGTCCGACTGCCCCGCCGGGTCCGGGCTCAGCACGTGCGGCGACGGCGCCGTCGGCATCGACAACCTGTGGCACGACAAGGACGCGAACGGGGAGGAGTCCCCCGCGGGGTCGAACCCGATGTGGCACGCCAAGAACCTGGAGAAAGGTGTCGTCGGTGACTACATGACCGACTACGGCTTCCCGAACGACACCTCCCTGGAGGGCACCTACACCCGGCACTACGACTCGACGCTCGTGGCGCCCTGGCTGTGGAACGAGAAGAAGAAGGTCTTCCTGTCCACCGAGGACGAACAGTCGGTCGCGGCGAAGGCCGACTACGTGGTGGACCGCGGCCTGGGCGGCACGATGGTCTGGGAACTGGCGGGCGACTACGGCTGGAACGGTGACAAGGGCCAGTACGAGAGCGGCGACACGCTCACGACCGTCATGTACGACGCCTTCAAGTCCGCCTCCCCGTACGGCGCACGCCGGGCGGGCACCGACCTGCCCACCGACGCCGTCGACATCGACGTCTCCTTCGGGGACTTCCCGCTGGGCGACTCCAACTACCCCATCAGCCCGAAGCTGAAGATCACCAACAACACCGGGACCACGCTGCCGGGCGGTACCGAGTTCCAGTTCGACTACGGAACCTCCGCCCCGGACAACGCGAAGGACCAGTCCGGCTTCGGCGCGAAGGTGATCAGGAGCGGCCACAGCGGGCCCAACAAGGGCGGACTCGACGGTGACTTCCAGCGCGTCTCACTGAAGGTGCCGGGCTGGCAGTCCGTGCCGCCCGGCGGCTCGATCTCGCTCGACTTCGTCTACTACCTGCCCGTCTCGACCCCGTCCAACTGGACGGTGACCATCGACGGCACGACGTACGGGCTCGCCGGGGACCTGAGGCGCGGTACGACCGTGGTGGAGCCCGGCTCCGGCGATCCGGGCGATCCCGGGGAGCCCGGCGAGTGCTCCGGCGACGCGTGGGCGGCCTCCACCGTCTACCACGGCGGTGACGTGGTGGCGCACGACGGCCACACCTGGAAGGCCAAGTGGTGGACGCAGGGCGACGAGCCCGGCACGGGCGGGGGAGGAGGCGTCTGGGAGGACCTCGGCTCCTGCTGAGCCGAACGCCGCTCCCCGGCCGTCGGCGGCGGACGGCCTCCGTCCGCCGCCGACGGCGCCCCGGCGCCCGCCGCTGTGCCGGGGCGCCGCCCGGCGGTACGGACGCCGCGTGGCGGGGGCCCGGGCCGGGCACGCCGAGGTTTCGCGTGCCACGTCCTGGTGACCCCGGAAGGCGGCGGACACACGGCCCGGACACCGGGCGTGTGACTTTCGCCCGGCGGCCACGGGAGGACCGCGGGAAGCAGCACGACCGCACCCCGCTCTCCGCCGCCGGCTGCGGGCCGTCCGCCCGCCGCCGGAACGGCCCGCCGGACGCGGAGGAGGCCCGATCCGCCGCGGAAGGAGATCCCGATGTCGCACCACACGCTCCACACCACCGCGGCCTACTCGGTGAAGGGTGATTCTTCCTCGCCGGACGGCGACCGGGTGGGCGTGGAAGAGGGCGGAAGGGAACTGCCGGTGGCCGCCCCTCCCGGCCCGCAGGCGGCCCACGACGGGACGGAATGGAGCCCGGAGCAGCTCTACGCCGCCGCGGTGGCGTCGTGCCTCCATCAGACACTGGGTGTGGTCGGCAGCGAGACGGGCGCCGACCTGAGCGGCAGCCGGGTGCGCGCCGAGGTGGCCCTCAGCCACGAGGGTGCGCTGCGCTACTCCTTCACCACCCGCGCCGCGGTCGCGCTCCCGAACGTCGATCCGCGCGCACGGAACGGCATCGTGCGGGAGGCGATGCGTTCCTGCCCGGTGTCGGCGGAGGTCGAACTCGTCGACCCCTGACATCCGCGCCCGGCCGGGGCGCCGACGGCCCGCGGTCTCGGCCGCCGTACCCGGCCGCTCCGGCGCGCTCCGTCGCCCGGGCCCGGTCACGTGTCCGCTCGGCTACGCCTTCGCGCCGCCGGAGGACCGCAGCATGCCGGGGGAGAGGTCGAAGCTGAGCGCGAGGCCCTTCTCGGCAGCCTCGGCGCCGGTGAGCCGGACGCCCTCGGGCAGCTCGTCCTTCAGGCTGACGGTGCGCGGACCGAGCTGGTCGGCGAACCCGTCCATGCCGGGCAGCGAGGTCAGGGTGTCGATCCGCAGCTGCTGACCCATGACGCGCACGCTCTTCGGGGTGATGGTCAGGCCCCCGTCCGGGGAGGCGGAGACCGTGTTCAGCACGGTGACCGGGATCCCGAGACCGCCCACGGGGCCCGAGAGCGTGAGGTGGCTGCCGTCCGTGCCGGGCTTCATGTCCCGCACCGGCTCGGGCAGCTGCTCGGCCAGTTCGTCATAACCCACCGTGACGGTGGCCGACCCCGAGTGCGCACTGCCGTCGGTGGACACGCCGTGCAGGGCCGCGTCCACGGCGAAGGACGTGCCCTCGCGCCGGACCTCGTCCGCGCTGATGTGCACGGTCCCCACCCGGCCGGTCAGGGTCTTCAACCCGGCCAGCGGGTCCGTGAGCTCGGCGTGCACGCCGCTGGCGGAGTCGCCGAGCTCAGACCGGACGGCCTCGGTGGCGCGCTGCTGCGCCTCGTGTTCGACGAACGCGTTGGCACCCCCGCCCGCGGCGACGACGGCAGCGAGCGCGGAGACGGTGACGAGAACGATACGGCGGGTCTTCATCGAGGGTGGTACTCCCTGTCTGGGACACGGCGCCGGGACGGTGGCGCCGGGGCACCGCCCGGGCCCGGGGACGGGACCTCGACCGGTGCGCACCGGGCGGGTGCCCGGCGGTTACGTGTGGGGGATGGCGGTGGTGGCCGACCGCGTCGTCGGTGTCGGCGTCGGGCTTCCGGACCGAGGTCCCGCCGGGGCGCCTGTGGCACGGCCCGGCCGGGCGCCGGAGCGCCGGGCCCTCCGGACCGGACTTCCACCATGTGCCGGATTCCGGGTCCGCCACGGGTGGCTGCCGGAGCGGTAAGAGCACTTTTGGTGGAGTATGCCATGACAGCCGGCCCGCACCGTGCGCCCTGCGTCACACCTCACGGCCTTCGCTCCGCTGTGCACCGGGACCCGCACGGAGCGTGGCGCATGCGCCTTCCCGGCCGGCGCGCCCGTGCGGCGCGGTCTGCGAGGGCACAGTCGGCATCCGCGATCCGGCACGCCGCGTGCGGGCGGGTCGTCCTCCGCGGCAGTGCGGAAGGGGAGCGGTGCCGGGCCGGTGCGTGCCGCGATGCGCTGGGGGTTTCCGGTTTCGGAACGGCGCGGTAGCTCATTGGGATGGCACCCGGGGGCAGGCTCTCGACGCCGTTGTCGCGCAAAAGCAATGATTTGCGCACCAGTTGCACCTGCGTCGGCATTCCGGCGCAATTCGGTGAAGGAGCAGTGTGCGATGAACATGCGCGGAGCGGTGTGCGCGGTGGTGGCGGCGTTGGCCTTCGTGGGCGTGGGGAGCGCGCACGCGGCCACCCCGTCGAGTCCGGGAGTCTCGGCCGCGCCGGTCCGGGCGGCCGAACGGGCCGCGGTCGGGCGGGTCATGAGCGACCACATCATCCGGCCGCGGGCGACCATCTGCAAGAACCAGGCCTGGACCTCGGGGAACGGCCGGGCCGTTCTGCGGATGCAGCAGGACGGCAACTTCGTCCTGTACAAGGACGGACGCGCCGTCTGGCAGGCGCCGCACACCTGGAGCCGCGGCAACTGCGCCGTCTTCCAGGAGGACGGCAACTTCGTCGTCTACGACAGCGCCGGAAAGCCGGTCTGGGCGGCCGGCACCTGGCACAAGGGCGCCTACCTCGCCATCCAGGACGACGGCAACGTCGTCATCTACAACAGCGCCCGGCGGCCGGTCTGGGCGACCAACACCGGCGACTGACGCCTTCGCCCGGCCGTTCCCCGCAGTGCGCGGGGAACGGCCGGGGGCCCGGAGCACGCCCGGCGCCCGCCTCACCTGGCAGGTTCGTCCGCCGGCTCGTCGGGTGCGGCCGACGGTCCGACCGGTGCCGACTCCGGCGCGTGCGCCGCCGGCAGGGCGCAGGCCATCAGCGCCACGGCCGCGCACACCGCCGCGCTCGCTGCGAACACCGAGCGATACGCCAGGTCCGCACCGGTGTGTGCGGTGGCGAGGGTGACGAGGGCGGCGAGTCCCACGACCCCGCCGAGCTGGCGGGTGGTGTTCATCAGCCCGGAGGCCGCACCCGCGTCCTGCTCGTCGACCCCGGAAGTGACGGTGGTGGTGATCGGGGTGATCAGCAGGCCCATCCCGGCGGACATCACGATCGCGGGTCCCAGCAGGCCGCCCCAGTAGCCGCTGTGTTCGCCGATGCGGCTCTGCCACAGGAAGCCGACCGCGGCGAGCAGGGCGCTGAGCACGATCAGCGCGCGGGCGCCGGTACGGCGCATGGCGACGGGAGCCAGCCGGGCTGCCGCGATGCCGACGAGGGTGTGCGGCAGGAAGCCGACCCCGGTGGCGAGGGCTCCGTAGCCGAGGACGTCCTGCATGTAGAGCGAGAGGAAGTACCACATGGGGATGAAGCAGGCCCCGGCCAGCAGCATGGTGACGTTGCCCGCCCAGATCGGCCGCAGCCGCACCAGTCGCGGCGGCATCAGCGGCGCCGCCGCGAACCGGGCCTCCGCGTACACGAAGGCGGTCAGTGCCGCGGCCCCCAGCACCAGTCCCACCAGCGTGGTCGGGTCTCCCCAACTGTGCTTCCCCGCCTGGTTGACGCCGTAGACGAGAGCGGTGACCCCCAGGGTGGCCAGCACCGCGCCCGGGATGTCGAGCCGTCCGGAGTCGCTGCGTTGGGTGTCGGCGGGCAGCAGGCGCACGGCCACCAGCACGGCCGCGGCCCCGATGGGCACGTTGATGAGCAGGATCCAGCGCCAGGACAGCGTGTCGGTCAGCACGCCGCCGATCAGGTTGCCCGCCGCGCCACCGGCTGAGCTGACGGCCGTCCAGATCGCCAACGCCTTGGTGCGGCGTGCGCCTTCGGCGAACGTGGTGGTCAGCACCGTCAGCGTGGCCGGGGCCAGCACCGCGGCGCCCAGCCCCTGGACGGCCCGCATCGCGATGAGCAGGCCCGGCGCCACGGCGAGGCCGCCCACCAGGCTGGCGGCGGAGAACAGGACGAGCCCCCACAGGAACACCCGCCGACGGCCGAAGAGGTCGGCGAGGCGGCCGCCCAGGAGCAGGAAGCCGGCGAAGACCAGCGCGTAGCTCCCCACGACCCACTGCAGTCCCGCGGCGTCGAAGCCGAGGGCGGCCCGGATGGACGGCAGTGCGACGTTGACCACCGATACGTCCAAAACCACCATGAACTGCGCCGCGCAGGCCAGCCACAGCAGCGCCGTCTGGCGGCTCGTCAGGACTCCGGTCCGCTCCGCGTCCTCCACCGGGCCGCCGGCGGCCCGGCCTTCGCGTTGTCCCATGTCTTTTCCCCATCGTCGCCCGGACTTTATAGTACAGCGGTACTATGAAAACGCGCCGATCGGAAAGGGGTCACCGTGCCGAAACGCGTCGACCACACCCAGCGCCGGGCGCACATCGCCGACGCCCTGGTCCGGGTGGCCGCGCGCGACGGGCTGCACGCCGTGACGCTGCGCGCGGTCGCCGCTGAAGCGGGAATGTCCCTGAACCTGGTGCAGTACTACTTCGACACCAAGGCCGAGTTGCTGCACGCCGCGCTGCTGCGGCTGGAGCGGCTGAGCCACGAGCGGTGGGCCGAGCGGCTCGCGGCCCTGGACGATCCCGACTCGGCACGGGCCTGTCTGGAGGCATTCGTCGACGAGGCGCTGCCGGCCGACGAGGCACGCCACACCTTCCGCCTCGTCTGGATGTCCTACGCCGTGCTGGCCATGACCGACCCCGAGCTGGCCGCGCAGCCCTTCGTCGCAGGTCCCGACCGGCTGGAGCGCCAGCTCGCCGGGATCCTCACCACGGCGCAGTCCACGGGAGAGATCGCGAGCGATCTCGACCCCGACGCGGAGGCCGCCCGGCTGCTGAGCCTCAGCCACGGCGTCGGAACCAGCGTCCTGGTCGGACAGCGCACCCCGGAACAGGCCCGCGACGTGCTGCGCTACCACCTGGCCCGACTGTTCAGCGCCGCCCCCGCCCGCCCCTGAGCCGCCGATCACCGTCCGCCGGCGGGTCCCGACCACATGCCGGGCCGGGACCACGGCCTCCCGCCGGGCTCCGCGCCGGCCGCGGGCCGGCCGGGTGGACGCCGAGCACGTCCCCCTCGACGCACAGGAGGAGTCAGTGACCACCCACAGTCGGCAGGTACGGGACTTTCCCTTCGGGACTCCCGCACGCCTGTCCATGGAGCCGCTCTTCGCGACGCTGCGCGAAACCGAACCCCTCAGCCGCGTGCGCCTCCCGTACGGCGGCGAAGCCTGGCTGGTGACGCGCTACGAGGACATCAGGACGGTGCTGGGCGACCCCCGCTTCGGCAGAGCCGGGACGCTGCACGAGCGGGCTCCGCGGATCCAGCCCGACCCGGCCGGCGAAGGCGTCCTGATGTCGCTGGACCCGCCGGACCACACCCGGCTGCGCAAGACCGTCGCCGGAGTGTTCACCAAGCGCCGGGTGGAGGAGCTGCGGCCCCGCACGGAACGGATCGCCCACGAGCTGCTGGACGCGATGGAGGCCGCCGGCCCGCCCGCGGACCTGGTCACCTCCTTCGCGCTGCCGCTGTCCGTCACCGTGATCTGCGATCTGCTCGGTGTGCCGCGGGAGGACCGCGAGAAGCTGCGGAGCTGGTCCGACGCGCTGCTGTCCACCACCGCGTGCACCCCTGCCGAGATGGCGGCGTCCACCGAGGCGCTGGCCGACTACTTCGCGACGCTGGTACGGCAGCGGCGGCAGAAGCCGACCGACGACCTGCTGGGCGCGCTCGTGGACATCTGCGACAGCCAGGAGGGGCGGCTCGAGGAGGGGGAACTGGTGCTCCTCACCCGCGATCTGCTCATCGCCGGTCACGAGACCACGGCGAGCCAGATCGCCAACTGCACCTATCTGCTTCTCCAGCAGCCGGACGGCACGGTGCGCCCGGATGCGGACGCCCGGATGCCGATGTCCGCGGTGGAGGAGCTGCTGAGGTTCATCCCGCTGGGGTCGGGCAGCTTCCGGGCGCGGGTGGCCACCGAGGAGGTGGAGCTGTGCGGGCGGCGGGTGCGGCCCGGCGAGACGGTGTTCGCGCCCACCGTGGCGGCCAACTGGGACCCCGGGGTGTTCCGCGACCCGGGCACGCTGGACTGGGAGCGGTCCCCCAACCCGCACCTGGCCTTCGGACACGGCGTACACCACTGCCTGGGTGCCCAGTTGGCCAGGATGGAGCTCCAGGTCGCCCTGGGCGCACTGCTGGACCGTCTGCCGGGGCTGCGGCGGGCGGTCGGCGAGGCGGAGATCGAGTGGAAGACGGGGATGCAGGTCCGCGGCCCCAGGATGCTGCCGGTGCGCTGGTGACGGGGGAGCCCGCGGCCCCGCGCTGGCGGCTGGCGGTCGACGCGGAGCAGTGCATCGGTTCGGCCGCCTGTGCGGGTGCCTGCGCCCGCTTCCGGATGACGGCCGACGGCCGTGCCGAGCCGGTGGCCGAGGTCGTCGACGCCGAGGAGGCGGTACGGGACGCCGCGGAGTGCTGCCCGGTGGAGGCCATCACGGTGACCGACGCGGACACCGGCGCGGCCGTCGCTCCGTAGCGGGCGGCGGCCGCAGCCCCGCCCGCGTGTCCGGAGCACCCGCGGCGCGCCCGGCGGCGCGCGTCGGCGCGCCGAGGCGCCGGCCTTGGACGGGGCTCAAGACCGCCTTGCTTCGGCGTGGAGTGCGGGGCGCTTGAGTGAAGGAGGTGCGGCGCACCGCGTGCGGACCCGCCTGGCCGCGTCCAGGAGGCCGCCCGCGTGCCGCGGCACGTGTCCCGTCGTACGGGCCGGCAGCTCGTGCGCAGGGTCCACCGATCTTCCGGCCGCTAAGGGAACTTCATGACCTTCGTCATAGAGCTCGACACGAACGTCACGCTCGACCAGCTCGAGGACGTGGCGCGGCAGCGGACCCCCGTTCGGCTGTCCGCGCCCGTCCGCGACCGGGTCGGTGCCTCGCGGGCAGTCCTGGAGAAGTTCGTCCAGGACGAGCGCGTCATCTACGGCGTCAACACCAGCATGGGGGGCTTCGTCGACCATCTGGTCCCGGTCTCCCGGGCGCGGCAGCTCCAGGAGAACCTGATCAACGCCGTGGCCACCAACGTGGGCGCCTACCTGGACGACACCGCCGTGCGGTCCATCATGCTCTCCCGCATCGTCTCCCTGGCGCGGGGCAACTCCGCGATCACACCGGCGAACCTGGAGAAGCTGGTCGCCGTCTTCAACGCCGGGATCGTGCCGTGCGTCCCGGAGAAGGGCTCGCTGGGCACCAGCGGCGACCTGGGCCCGCTGGCGGCGATCGCCCTGGTCTGCGCCGGCCAGTGGAAGGCCCGCCACCGGGGCCGGACGCTCTCCGGACAGGAGGCCCTCGACCAGGCGGGTCTGGAACCCATGGAGCTGGGCTACAAGGACGGCCTCGCGCTGATCAACGGCACCTCCGGCATGGTCGGCCTGGGCACCATGGTGCTGCGGGCCGCCGACCGGCTGGTCGAGACGTATCAGCAGGTCTCGGCGCTCTCCGCGGAGGGCCTGGCGGGGATGACCAAGCCCTTCGACCCGCGCGTGCACAGCGTCAAACCGCACCGGGGCCAGCACGCGGTGGCCGCGCGACTGTGGGAGGGGCTCGCCGACTCGCGACTGGCGGTCAACGAACTGGAGACCGAGCAGACCCTGGTCGGGGAGATGGGCGCGGAGGCCAAGGCGGGCTCGCTGGCGATCGAGGACGCCTACTCCATCCGGTGCACGCCCCAGATCCTCGGCCCCGTGGTGGACGTGCTGGAGCGGATCGGCGCGACCCTGCAGGATGAGCTGAACTCCTCCAACGACAACCCGATCGTGCTGCCCGAGGAGTCGGAGGTGTTCCACAACGGACACTTCCACGGCCAGTACGTGGCGATGGCGATGGACCACCTGACGCTGGCGCTGGCCACCGTGACCAACCTCGCCAACCGGCGCGTCGACCGCTTCCTGGACAAGAGCAACAGCAACGGGCTGCCCGCCTTCCTGTGCCGGGAGGACCCGGGCCTGCGGCTGGGGCTGATGGGCGGCCAGTTCATGACGGCCTCGATCACCGCCGAGACCCGCACCCTGACCGTGCCGATGTCCGTGCAGTCCCTCACGACCACCGCGGACTTCCAGGACATCGTCTCCTTCGGGTTCGTCGCCGCACGCCGGGCCCGCGAAGTGGTGGCCAACACCGCCTACGTCGTGGCCTTCGAACTGCTCTGCGCCTGCCAGGCGGTCGACATCCGGGGCGCGGACAAGCTGTCGTCCTGGACCCGGCCGCTCTACGAGCGCACCCGCGCGATCGTCCCGTTCCTCGACCGGGACGTCACCCTGACCGACTACGTCGAGCAACTGGCCGCGGAGCTGACCGGCGACGAGTTCGCCGCCGGCGCCGCGCCGGTGCGCTGAGCCCCGGGCCGGGAGGAGAGCCATGGATACGGCACTGTCCGAGCAGGCGGTCGCGGACTTCGTCCGGGACTGGAGCACGGCCGAGGAACGCGGCGACCACACCGCACTGGACGGACTGCTCGCGGACAATTTCGTGGGCGTCGGACCCCGCGGGTTCATCCGCAGCCGCGAGCAGTGGCTGGAGCGCTACCGTTCGAAAACCGTGCGCAATTCCTCCTTCGAGGTGAGTGACCTGCGCATCCGGATCCTGGGCACGACGGCCGTTGTGGTGGCCGCGCAGACTCAGGAGAGCGTCAACGGGGACGCCGACGCCAGCGGAGCCTTCCGCTTCACGCTCATCGTCACCGGCGGGGCCGGGCGGCTGCGCCTCGCGGGCCTGCACCTGAGTCCGCGGGCCGCCGCGGCGTCCGGCTGAGCCGCCGCCACCCCGGCCCGGCGGCCGTCCGCGCCTGTCATCCGGCGCGGGCGGCTTCCGTGTGTCCGGCGGCGCCGTCCGCCGCGGCGGCGTCCTCCCGGGCCCGGAGGGCGAAGCGCTGGATCTTGCCGGTCGCCGTGCGGGGGAGGGCCGCGACGAACTCCACCAGGTGCGGGAACTGGTGGCTGGGCAGCCGGCGCTTGCACCACTGCCGCAGTCGCCGTGCCAGATCCTCGGAGCCCTGCTCAGCGTGGTGCAGCACCACGAACGCCTTGATCCGGGTCAGCCGGTCGGTGTCCACACCGACCACGCCCGCCTCGGCGACCTGGGGATGCTGCTGGAGGACGGCCTCGATCTCGGTGGGCGCGACCCACAGTCCGGACACCTTCAGCATGTCGTCGGCGCGGCCCTCGAACCAGTAGTACCCGTCCTCGTCGCGGCGGTAGCGGTCACCGGTGCGGTACCAGGTGCCGTGCAGCACCGAGCGGGTCCGGTCGGCCCGATGCCAGTACCGGTCCATCATGCTGCCGCCCTGCACGTACATCTCCCCGCTGCCCGGTCCCTCGACCTCGCCGCCCTCGGGGCGGACGAGCCGGATGCGGTAGCCGGGCACGGCCTTGCCGGACGATCCGGGGCGCAGCGCCCGCGGGGAGTTGCTGCAGTAGACGTGCAGCATCTCGGTGGAGCCGACCCCGTCCAGCACGTCGAGTCCGGACAGGTCCCGCCACCGCTGCCAGACGTGGACCGGCAGCGTCTCGGCCGCCGAGACGCACAGCCGCAGCGAGCCCAGATCCCGGCGGCCGGCTTCGGGCGAACGCGGCATGGCGTTGTACAGGGCCGGTACGGAGAACAGCACCGTGGGGCGGAGCCGCTCGATCGACTCCAGCACCAGGTGCGGTGCGGGGAAGCCGGGCAGCAGCACGCTGGTGGCCCCGGACCACAGCGGGAACAGCAGGCTGTTGCCCAGGCCGTAGGCGTGGAAGAGCTTCGTGGTGGACAGGTGCACATCGTCCCGGGTCAGGCCGAGGACCTCGCCCGCGTACTGCCGGCAGACGGGTGCGATGTCCCGCTGGAGGTGGACCACCCCCTTCGGGTTGCCCGTGGAGCCCGAACTGTAGAGCCACAGCGCCGGGTCCTCGGAGTGCGTCGTCGCCGGATCCAGCGCGCCGTCGTGGGCCTCGACCAGGTCCGGCAGGCAGAGCCGGTCCGTCGGCCCGGACGGTCCGCCGCTGATCACCGTCACGCCTGTCTCCCGCAGCGCCGGGGCCAGTTCCTCGTACCGCTCCGCCTCCACGACGGCCGCCCGTGCGTAGCTGTCCCCGGCGTAGAAGCGGATCTGCTCGGGTCCGATACGGGAGGTGAGCGGCACCGGGACGGGCACGGCGCCGATCCGTGCGGCACCCAGGAAGGCCGTGAAGAAGGCCGGTGAGTCGTCCAGTACGAGCAGCACCCGCTGCTCGCGTTCCACTCCGAGCGCGCGCAGGGCGCGCCCCATGGCGCACATCCTCCGGTGCAGTTCGGCGTAGCTGACCGCACCCTGCGGCCCGAGGAGGGCGGCCTTGTCGCTGAGGCCGGCTTCCAGGTTGCGGTCGACCAGCGCCGAGAGGTTCCAGCGGTCGGCGGTCATGGCGGCTCCTGTTCGGGGGCGTCGGGCGGCACGCGGCTGGGTGCGCCCCTGCCCCGGGTCCGGCGGAACCGGACCCGGGGCAGGGGCAGTGCTGAGGAGTGCGCACTCGGCGCGTCGGTCAGGGTGCGTGCGGGGGGATGTTCTGGTTGAGGCGGAAGAGATTGGCCGGGTCGTAGCGGGTCTTGACGGTCCGCAGCCGCTGGTACTTCTCGCCGTAGGAGTCCCGCGTGCGGTCGGCCTCCCCGGGGTTGAGGAAGTTGACGTAGCCGCCGGAGAGCCGGTCGGCCAGCTTCCGGTAGCCGTCCCTGGCCCAGGCGGTGTGGCGGGCGTCCTCGGTCGGGTCCCGCCACGCGGAGGCGAGATTGACCACGAAGGGCGTGCGGCGGTTGGGGAAGGCGGTCGCGTCGTCGGGGACGCGGGCCACGGCTCCTCCCAGGTACAGCAGTTCGAGCTGGGTGAACGGGGAGGCGATGTCGGCGGCGTGCTCCAGCACCCTGTCGATGGCCTCGTCGTCCAGCTCGGCCAGGTATCCGCTCTTGGTGTAGACCCGGTCGGGCACGACCGCGCCGGGGAAGGAGTACGCCTGCAGGGCCCGGTAGGGCAGCGTCGCCTTCGTCAGTCCGTGCGGCTTGCCGACGGGCAGAATCGCCTCCAGCTGCCGCTCGCCCTCGTGCGGATCGCCGATCCAGCAGCTCATCGCGCAGATCACCGGCTTGCCGTGCATCTCGGCCGGCAGTTCGGGCAGCGGCGGTGCCAGACGCAGATACAGGGCCCAGGTCAACTCGTCGGGTGCCGTCGCCATGTGGTCCCGCCAGGCCCGGATGACCTGCGGCCCCTCGTCCAGCGAGTAGTAGGTGCTGGCGAAGCGGACGGGGCCCACCGGGTGGAGGTCGAACTCGAACTCAGTGGCCACCCCGAAGTTGCCGCCGCCGCCCCGCACCGCCCAGAACAGATCCGGGTTCTCCTCCTCGCTCGCCGTCAGGACGCTGCCGTCCGCGGTGACGACCTGCGCGGAGACCAGGTTGTCGATCGAGAGCCCGTACTTGCGGCTCAGCCAGCCGAAGCCGCCGCCCAGCACGAGTCCGCCCAGGCCGGTGTGCGAGACGACGCCGGCCGGTGTGGCCAGCATGTGCGCCTGGGTCGCCGTGTCGAACGCGCCCAGCAGGCAGCCGCCCTGTGCCCGGGCGCGCTGCCGCCGCCTGCTCACCCGGACGCCGTTCATCGGCGAGAGGTCGATGACGATCCCGCCCTCGCACGTGGAGTGCCCGGCCATGCTGTGGCCTCCGCCGCGTACCGCGACGACCAATCCGCTGCGGCGGGCGAACCCCACCGCCGCCACCACATCCTGGGTGCCGGAGCAGCGGGCGATCAGTGCGGGACGGCGGTCGATCGTGCCGTTCCAGATGCGCCGCGCCTCGTCGTAGTCCGCGTCTCTGGGCCACACCAACTCACCGCGGAATGCGGCACGGAACGCCGCCACGTCGGACGGGTCGAGCTCTGGGAAGTGCATACGTGTCCCTTTCTGCAGCGCTGCTGCTGCGGGGCGTGGTCCCGGGCGGTGGCCGGGAGTTCAGAAGTCCGGCGACAGCGCCGAGGGGGCGCCCGGTCCGGCCGCCAGCTGCTCCAGCGCGGCCCGCACCGCCTTCACGTCGTCGTCGGGGGCGCCGGCCCGGGCCGGCAGCAGGGCGAGGGCTTCCGCGTCGCCGTTGGCGACCGCCGGGGTGCGCCGTGCCAGGGCGGTCAGGCTCTGCCCGGGACCGGCTTCCACCAGCAGGTGCCGTCCCTTGCTGAGCAGGCGCTGGAGCGTGGGGCCGAAGAGCACGGGCTCGGCCGGCTGGCTGGTCCAGAACCGCCAGTCGGTGGCGGTCGCCTCGTCGAGCGTGTGGCCCGTGTAGGCCGACAGCACGGTGGTGTGCGGCGGGCGCAGCGGCGGGCGGGTGAGCGCGTCGGCGTGCGCGGCCGCGACCCGGCGCATCACCGGATGGTGGAACGGCTGCAGGGCGCGTGCCCGGGAGCAGGTGACACCGGCCCGGCGCAGCGCGGTCTCCGCCTGGCTCAGGGCCGGTTCCGGGGCGGAGAGCAGCACCTGGCGGGGGCCGTTGACGGCTCCGATGACCACGTCCGGTACCAGATGCGGCTCGACCTCCTCGGGGCCGGCGGCCACCGCCAGCATGCCGCCGGGCGGCGCGTGCCGGTAGACACCGATGTACTCGGAGAGGTAGCGCAGCCCGCAGTCGAAGGTGAAGACGCCCGCCAGGGTGGCGGCCGCCAGTTCTCCCACACTGTGCCCCAGCACCGTGTCCGGGCGCAGACCCGCCTCCACGAGCATGGCCCCCAGCGCGCAGTCGACCGCGTACAGCAGCGGCTGGGCGTAGGAGATGTCGTCGAACCCGGCGGGCGCCTCGGTCGCCAGCCAGCCCGCGCGCAGGGTCCGCCCGGCGGGCCCCAGAGCGTCGAAGGCGTGGTCCATGGTGGCGGTGAAGGACGGTGAGACGCCGTAGAGTCCGGCGGCCATCCGGGGATGCTGGGCGCCCTGGCCCGGGAAGGCGAAGACGACTCGCGGGCGCGGGGTGGTCGGGTGCGGTGTCGGCGCGTCCATCGGCTGGCTCCTGCGGCGCGGTGGTGGGCGGAGGGGTACCGGGTACCGGCGCGTCTCAGTCCCGTTCGGCGGGCACGTTGGCATAGTCCAGGACGGCGCGCGGCGTGCGCAGGTCCCGGATGACGTCCTCGGGGATGTCGATGTCGTAGCGGTGCTTGAGCTGCGCTGAGGTCTCCAGCAGCACCAGGGAGTCGTAGCCGAGCATGTCGAACTCGCGGTCGAGGACCTCCTCGCCGTGTGCGGCGGCCTGCTGGTCGCCGGAGCACTCGGTGAGGATCTCCAGGAGCTGGTCGAGGCTGAGCATGTGTGCGGGTCCCTTCTCGGTGGCGGATCGGCTTACGGGGGACATCACTTCAGCGGGCTTCGGGGCGTATCGGCGCAGGCTCCGGGAGGCGGAGCGGACATCAGGACGGCGGGCGCTCGACGACGACCGCCGAGTTGAAGCCGCCCGCACCGCGTGCGAGGACGAGTGCGGTGGACAGCGGGCCGAAGCGCGGTTCGTCGCGGACGAGGTCGATCCGGTGGTCCTCGGCGAGTTCGCCGATGTTGACCGCCGGGGGGATGACGCCGTCGCGCAGCGCGAGCAGGGCGCACACCACGTCGAGCGGTCCGCCGCCGGCCATCAGGCGGCCCACCATGGTCTTGGGGGCGCAGACCGGGACGCCGAAGGGGCCGAAGACGGCACGCAGGGCCGCGGCCTCCTGGGCGTCGAGTCCGGGTACTCCGGCCGCGTCGGCGACCACCAGGTCGACGTCGTCCGGCGGCAGGCCCGCGTCGGCGAGCGCGAGTTCGATCGCCCGCTGCAGACCGGGCGGCCGGGGCACCCCGGGGGCCGGGTCGAAGGTCGAGGCGTAGCCGGTGATCCTTCCGTACGGGGCCCGGCCCGACCGTGCGCGCGCCGAATCGGCCTCCTCCATGACGAGTACGGCGCCGCCCTCGCCCGGCACATAGCCCCCCGCCCGCCGGTCGAACGGCAGGTAGGCGGTGGCCGGATCGGTGGCCGTGCTGACCGCGCCGGAGGCCAGATGCGAGACCCACCCCCAGGGGTCGAAGGAGGACTCGACCCCTCCGGTGAGCATGAGCCGCCCGCGGCCGCGGTTGATGGTGCGGCGGGCCAGCCCGATCGCGTCGAGGCCGCCTGCCTGTTCGGCCACGACCACCCCTCCGGGGCCGCGCATCTTGTGCCGGATGGAGATCTGCCCGGTGTTCACGGCGTAGAACCAGGCGAAGCACTGGTAGACGCTGACGTGCTGGGGCCCCTTGGACCACAGCTTCCGCATCTCGCGGTGCGAGAACTCGAAGCCGCCGGTCGCGTTCGAGGTGACCACGCCGCACTCGTAGGTGCCTAGCTCGCCGATGTCCGCCTGCGCGTCCTCCAGCGCCTGCTCGGCGGCGACCAGCGCGAGCCGGGTGACCCGGTCGGTCTGCGGCAGCAGCCGCCCGGGCAGGTGCGCCGCGGCGTCGAAGCCGGTGATCTGCCCGGCCAGCCGCGCCGTGTACGGCTCCGGGTCGAACTCCTGCAGCGGCGCGATGCCCTGGCCGCCCGCCAGCGTGGTGTTCCAGTACTCCTTGGGCCCCAGCCCGGTGGGGGCGGTCACACCCAGCCCGGTGATCAGCACGTCGGTGCGCGCACTCCTGCTCATCCGCGGCCTCCTCGCCACTTCTCCAGCACCATGGCGCTCTGGAACCCGCCGAAGCCGCTGCCGACCGTGAGCACGGTCTCGAGAGCGCGTTCGCGCGCCTCCAGCGGCACATAGTCCAGATCGCACTCGGGGTCCGGCTCGTGCAGATTCGCGGTGGGCGGCACCACGCTGTCGCGGATGGCCAGCGCACAGGTGGCCACCTCGATCGCGCCGATCGCACCCAGGGAGTGCCCGATCATCGACTTGATGGAGCTGACGGGGATGTCGTAGGCGTGGTCGCCCAGCGCCTTCTTGAACGCCTCGGTCTCGTGCAGGTCGTTCTGCTTGGTTCCCGAGCCGTGCGCGTTGACGTAGTCGACGGACGTGGGATCGACGCGGGCCTCGTCCAGCGCCAGTCCGATGGCGCGCGTCATCTCGTCGCCGTCCCGCGCCAGCCCGGTCATGTGGTACGCGTTCGACTGCGCGGCGTACCCGGTGATCGTCCCGTAGATCTCGGCGCCCCGCCGCCGCGCGTGCTCGCTGTCCTCCAGGACCAGCATGGCCGCGCCCTCGGCGATGGCGAATCCGTCCCGGGTCCGGTCGAAGGGCCGGGTGGCGTGCTCGGGGTCGTCGTTGCGGCGGGTCGTGGCCTTGATCGCGTCGAAGCAGGCCACGGCGATCGGGGTGACGGGTGCGTCGGTGGCGCCGGCGACCATCACCTCGGCCCTGCCTTCCTGGATCAACTGGCAGGCGTGACCGAGGGCGTCGATGCCGGAGGTGCAGCCGGCCGAGACGACGGAGACCGGGCCCTCCGCGCCGACCGCCCAGGCCGTCTCGCGGGCGAGGGAGCCCGGCACGAAGTAGTCGAAGAGGTGCGGGGACTGGTAGCTCTGGTCGACCAGCCACTCGCGCCCCTCGTCGGAGAGGACGACGTACTCGTTCTCGATGCTCGTGGCGGATCCCACCGCGTTCCCCACACTCACCCCCAGACGCGTGGGATCCAGCTCGGTCCCCGCGGCGATCCCGGCTTCCGCGGCCGCCCGCCTGGCGCAGGTCACCGCCAGCAGCCCGGCCCGGTCCAGCCGCCGGATCTCCCGGTGGCCGAACCCGCATGCCAGGGGGTCGAGGTCGATCTCTCCCGCCGCCTGCGAGCGGAACGCGGTCGGATCGAAGGCTGTGGTCCTGCGGATGGCGCTGCGTCCCGCAGTGATCATCTTCCAGAAGCCCTCGGTGTCCGTCGAACCGGGCGCGAGGACGCTCAGGCCAGTAATGGCAATGTGTCGGCTCACACTCCGAGACCCTGCTCGGCGCTGCTCCAGCGGCGGGCAACCGCCGCTCCCGCGCCGCTCCAGCGCGCCTTGCCGCGCCCCGGTGGCCCTGTTGCGCGGGCCTGGACCGGCACTGCATCGGATGCCTGGAGTCTCGCTGTCGGGTCGGCACACTCCGGCCGCCCCGACGAAGGGAGAAGGCTTCGCCATGCCCGCACACACCGAGTCCCCGAGCGTCGCCCTGGTCACGGGGGGCACCAGCGGCATAGGTCTGGCCATCGCGCAGGCCCTGCTGCAGGACGGGCTCAAGGTCGTCATCACCGGCCGCGACACCGGCAAGCTGGACACGGCCGTCAGGTCGCTGAAGATGGAGGACGACTGGTTCGACGTGGCCGGCTACTCCTGCGACGTACGGGACCGCAGCGCGGTCCACGACATGGTGGAGCAGTGCGCCAAGGAGCACGGCGAGCCGAGGATCCTGGTCAACAACGCCGGTCGCAGCGGCGGCGGTGCGACGGCCGCGATTCCCGACGAGCTGTGGCTGGATGTCATGGACACCAATCTCAACAGCGTGTTCTGGGTGACGCGCGAGGTCGTCCGGGCCAGCGAAGCGATCAAGCAGCCGACCGGGCGGATCATCAACATCGCCTCCACAGGCGGCAAGCAGGGGGTGCCCTACGGAGCCCCGTACTCGGCCGCCAAGGCCGGTGTCATCGGCTTCACCAAGGCGCTGGCCAAGGAACTGGCCCTGGCCGGCGGCCCGACCGTGAACGCGGTGTGCCCCGGCTATGTGGAGACGCCCATGGCCCAGGACGTACGCGCCAGCTACGCCGAACTCAACCAGATCAGCGAGGAGCAGGTGCTCACCGAGTTCCAGTCCAAGATCCCCATCGGCCGCTACTGCACACCCGAGGAGGTGGCCGGCATGGTGCGCTACCTGGCCGGCCCGGCCGCCGCGTCGGTGACCGCGCAGGCGCTCAACGTCTGCGGCGGACTGGGAAGCTACTGACACCTCGATCCGCCTCCGGAGAGGGAACCCCCGTATGACCATCGATGCATCCCCCGAGTCCTCCGCGTTCGGGTTCGAGGGCCAGCCCTACTACGAGCACCGGCGGCTGCGGCTGTACGACGCCGTCGTGGTGCACGCCTCGAACCGGGTGCTCTGGCGCTGCCCCAAGGACCGGCTGCTCGACCACTACAACGAGTGGATCACCTCCCGCCATCTGGAGGTCGGCCCGGGCTCGGGCTACTACCTGGACCACTGCCGCTTCCCCCCGGGCGGCGACCCCGAGCTGACCCTGCTCGACCTCAACCCCGACCCGCTGCGGTTCGCCGCGCACCGCCTGCGCCGCTACACCCCGCGGTGCGTGCAGGCCGACCTGCTGGAGCCGCTGTCCGGACTCGGGGCCGGCGGATTCACGTCCATCGCCTGCAACTACGTGCTGCACTGCCTGCCCCAGCCGCCCGGCGGCAAGCAACTCGTCCTCGAGCACCTCAGCCGGGAACTCGCGCCCGGCGGTGTGCTGTTCGGCAGCACCGTGCTGTCCGGAGGGGTCAAGCACACCGCGCTCTCGCGCCGCTTCAACCTCCTCTACCAGCGCCAGGGCTCCTTCCACAATCAGCACGACAGCGTGCGCTGGCTGCACCGGGCGCTGGAGGAGAACTTCACCAGCCACTGGATCGAAGTGCGCGGCAGCGTGGCGCTGTTCGCGGCCCGTGCGTCGGTGGACAGCGCACGGACCGGTGCGGAAGCGCCGGGCGGCCTCCCGCGCGAGAGGCCGGGCGCATGACCTCGGCAGCCGTCTACCGGGATGCGGCCGTCCCGCTGCGGGCGCTGTGGTCCTCCCCCTTCGCCCGCTGGGGCGGCGCGCTCTCCCGGATCTCCAGCCTGGACGCGGCGGCGGCCGTCACCGGCCGGGCGCTGTCGGAACGCGGTGTGGACCGCGCCGCCGTCGAGGGCCTGGTGCTCGGCTGGACGGTGCCGCAGCCCGCGATCTTCTACGGGGCCACGACGCTGGCGGCCCGGTTGGACATGCCGGGTGTCTTCGGCCCGATGCTCAGCCAGGCGTGTGCCACCTCCGTCGCGGCCCTGCACCAGGCCGCCGCCTCGGTGTCGACCGGGGCCGGTCCGCAACTGGTGGTCACCGCGGACCGGACGAGCAACGGGCCGGAGCTGGCCTGGCCCGCGGCCGGGTCCGAGCGCGGCCCGGGGCGGGAGAACTGGGTGCGTGACAGCTTCTCCCGCGATCCGGTCACCGGTCGCAGCATGCTGGCCACCGCCGAGGCCGTCGCGGCCGAGTGCGGATTCACCCGCGGGGAACTGGACGCCCTCGCCGTGCTGCGCTCGGAGCAGTACACCGCCGCGCTCGCCGACGACCGCGCCTTCCAGCGTGCCTGGATGGTCGCCGTCGAGGCCGAGGACGCCGAGCACGGGCCGGTACGGCTGACGGCGGACGAGGGGATACGGACCGTCTCCTCCGGGACCGCCGGTGAACTCCCGACCGTCCGCGCGGGCGGCACGCACACCGCCGCCGCGCAGACCCACCCCGCGGACGGCACCGCCGGCGCGCTGGTGACCACGGTGCCGCGGGCCCGCGAACTCGCCGGTGGGGGCCCGGTCGTGCGGCTGGTGGCGTCCGGCTACGCCCGGGTGGAGCCGGCCCGGATGCCCAAGGCACTCGTACCGGCCGCCCGCGCGGCGCTGGACGCCGCCGGATTGAAGATCGAATCGATGGACGCCGTCCACACGCACAACCCCTTCGCGGTGAACGACCTCTACTTCGCCCGGGAGACCGGGGTGCCGCCGCAGGCCATGAACACGACCGGCAGCAGCCTCGTCTTCGGACACCCGCAGGGCCCGACCGGCCTGCGGACGGTCACCGAACTCGCGCACGTCCTGCGGGCGCGCGGCGGCGGCCTGGGACTGTTCACCGGCTGCGCGGCGGGCGACACCGCGGCGGCGCTCGTCGTCGAAGTGTCCGACTGACGCCTGCGCACGGATCGGAGGGCCGCGGGCACGTGCCCGCGGCCCCTCGCCGTGCCCGGGCGCCTCGCCGTGGCTGCGGGGGCCCCGCCGTGGCTGCGGGGCCTCCCCCCCCCGGCACCCCTGAGGCGCGGCCCCTCGCACCGCCCCGTCCGGCCGGGCCGCGGCTCATCCCGCCGGACCAGCCAGCGCCCTGGCCAGGCCCGCACGGGCGATCCCGCTCGCCTGCACCTGCCGGACGGCTGCGCTCTCGCGTGCCATCGCCTCCGCCACCTGGTGCGGGGAGGGCCGCAGCAGCCGCAGATGGGCGGCGGTGGACGAGCCCGGCGGGGTCCACCGGTGGATCAGCCCGACAGCGGTGGGCACCAGCGCGTCCGACTCCACGACGTCGTCGAAGAGACCCAGGTCGCGTCCCTGCCGAGCGTCGACCCGGGCACCGCTCAGCAGCAGGTCCAGGGTGCGGGACGCGCCGGCGAGCCGGGGCAGGAAGAGGCTGGCGGCGTTGGAGACGGTGAGTCCGACGCCGTTCTCCGGCCACGCGAAGCCCGCCGAGGGCGCGGCGACGCGGGCGTCGAAGCTGAGCGCCAGCTCACCCGCGCCGCCGACGGCGAGGCCGTTGACGGCGGCCACCACCGGGACCTCGGCGCCGAGCGCGGCCCGCGAGACGTCGTTGAACAGATCCATCTCGGCCTGCAGGTCGAGCTGCCCGGCGGCTGCCTCGCGCAGATCCATCCCGGCCGAGAAGGCCCGCCCCCGGCCGGTGACCACCACTCCGCGCACCAGCCGGCCGTCGCCGTAGTACCGCAGCAGTCCGGCCAGATCGCGGCGCATGTCCCGGGTGAGGGCGTTGAGCTTCTCCGGACGGCTCAGAGTGACCACGGCGACGTCGTCCCGGACGGCGACCGCCAGCTCCTCCGGGCTGCGCAACCGCACCGCGCCGCTCATACCCAGGAGTCCTTCGCCGTGTCGAACGCACCGCTGCGCTGATCCGCGCCGGGGCGCAGCAGCCGGCGCTTGCGGACCCGGGCCGAGGGCGTCATCGGGAAGCTCTCGACGCACTCCAGATAGGCCGGCACTTTGAACTTCGCGAGCTGGCGCCGGGTGTGCGCCAGAACGCTGCGGACCGTGGCGCCGGTGGGACGGTAGCCGTCGCGCAGCAGCAGGAACGCTTTGGGCAGTTCGCCGAACAGCTCGTCGGGGATGCCGACGACGGCGGCTCCCAGGACGGCCGGATGCGCTTCGAGGACGCTCTCCACCTCCGCCGCCGCGATGTTCTCACCCCCGCGCCGGATCACGTCCTTCAGCCGCCCGGCATGGCGGATGCCCCCGTCCCGGTCGGCACAGCCCAGGTCGCCGGTGCGGTACCAACCGCCGCGGAGGGCGCGCCCGGTGCTCTGCGGACTGTCCCAGTACTCGCGCATCATGGGCCTGCCGCGGACCAGGATCTCGCCGACCCGGCCCGGTTGCACCGGGTGCCCCTGTTCATCGGCGACGACGACCTCCTTGCCGGGCGGGGGACCGCCCAGCCTGCCGGTGCCCACACAGGCCGTGTCGTGCGGCGGCACGATCAGATCCAACCCGCTCTCCGTGGAGCCGTACACCTCGCGCCAGGCAGCGCCCCAGCGTTCCTCGAAGGGGCCATGCAGATCGCGCGGAATGCCGGAGCACAGCACCAGGCGCATGGCGTGGTCCCGGTCGCCGGAGGTGGGCGGCTGCTTGTACAGCAGCATCGGCATGCTGCCCAGTACGTAGGTGACGGTCGCCTGGTGCTTCCGGACCGCGGGCCAGAAGCCCGAAGCGGAGAACCGTTCGAGCACCACCAGCGGGATGCCGTGCATCAGGCACATCACGGCCTTCCACTGGGGGTCCACGTAGGAGAACGCCTGTGCGGTGAGGACCACGTCGTCCACGCCGAGCCCGGAAGCGGTGGCGATCCCCCAGGCCGTGCGCAGCCAGTAGTCGTGGCTGAGCACACACGCTTTGGGGAAGCCGGTGGTGCCGGAGGTGTACTGGAAGTTGACCGTGTCGTCAGGACGCGACCGCTCCGCGCCCGGCACCGGGGCGTCGGGGTCGCCGACCGCCGCGGCGGTCAGCTCCCGCACCGTACGGACGGTGCAGCGCTGCCGGAGTGTGCCGCCGACCCGGCGGGCCAGGTCCGCGCAGCTCTCCGAGGACAGCAGCAGCGCGGCCCCGGAGTCGCTGAGCAGATGGGCCAGGTCGGACGCGCCGCAGTGGCTGTTCACCGGCACCGTGACGGCACCGGCCTTGACGGCTGCGAACCAGCACAGCGGCCAGTCGGCGGAGTTCTCCATCATGAGCGCGATCCGGTCCCCGGGCTCCACTCCGTGGGCGAGCAGTGCCCCGGCCAACCGGTCGGTGCGCTCGTCGGCCTCGCGGAAGGTGAGTGTGTCCCCGCCGCAGCGCAGGAACTCCCTCTCCCCGTGCAGTCGGGCTGCGTCCCGGACGAGTTCGGCGAGGTTCTGCCACCGCGGCCCCGTCTGGGGGCCCCGGGCGGCGGGAAACGGTGCGGTCTGGGCCTGAGGGGCCGGTTCCATGCTGCTGGCCTCCGTCGCGTCAGGTGGTGGCCTGCGCCACCGCTCGTCGTGGGACAGGGCACCAGCGGCGGCTCGTGCGTGGAGCAACGCGGCGTCACCGCGCGGTCTCGGCCGTTGCCCGGGGCGAGCCCCGCGCTTTACCGGGCGTGGAGAGCGCCCTGGAACCGTCGCTGCAAGCAGGAGCAGAGCGAGCCGAGGCGGAGGAGGAAGCGTTGACGACCCAGGTCCCGCACGAGGTGGAGGAGAGCCCGGTGGCCGGTGCGCTGTTCGTCCAGGTGCAGCAGTTCTACGGTCGGCACATGCGCGCCATGGACGAGGGCCGGGTGGCGGAGTGGACCGGTGACTTCACCCCGGACGCGGTCTTCGCCACCAACGCGCGGGCCGAACCGCAGCGCGGCCGGGAGGAGATCGCCCGGAACGCGGCGGCGGCCGCGCGGCAACTGGAGGAGAAGGGCGTCCTGCGTCGGCACTGCGTCACCACACTGGAGGTCGACGAGGACTCCTCGGGCGTGCTCATGGCCCGGATGTACGCCTTGATCAGCAAGACCGTCGTCGGAAGCCCCCCGGAGCTGGAGTTCGTCTGCACCTGCCAGGACGAGCTGGTGCGGCAGTCCGGACGCCTGTTCATCAGCCACCGGCAGGTCTACCGGGACGACCTGCCTCGGACCTGAGCCCACCGGCCGGAGCCAGCGAGCCGGGAGAAGTGCCCGGTCCGCGGGCGGCGGCAGCGCGGGTGCCGCCGCCACGGCCGGTCACGCCTTCCAGGGGCTGGCGGCCGGCCACTTCAGCCGCAGCGGCGGGGGATCGGTGGTCCGTCCCGGGAACGGGGTCGAGCGCGCGCTGTCCAGCCGCGGATCCGCGGAGAGGATCGCCTGCTGCAGCATCTGCAGCTCCCGGGACGGTTCCAGGCCGAGCTCGGTCACCAGGGACTGCCGGAGCTGGTTGAAGATCTTGAGCGCCTGAGGACGCCGGCCGCAGCGGTAGAGAGCCAGCATCAGTTGCCGGTGGAATCCTTCGTGTTGCGGGTACTGGGACGCGAGGCCGCTCAATTCACTGAGCACCTCGTGATGCCGGCCGAGTTCGAGTTCCGCCTCGATCCGGGTTTGCTGGACGCCGCTGCGGCTCTCCTCCAGCCGCACGATCTCCGCCTCCAGATGCAATCCCCGCCGTACGTTGGCCAGCGGCGGCGCGGCAAAGATATTCAGTGCCGCGCGGAACTGTTCCACGGCCGCCGGATGATCGCCAGACTGGAAGGCGTGCTGCCCGGCGAGGCGATGCTTTTCGTAGCGCTGGAGATCCACCTTCTCCGGTGCGATACGGAATTCGTAACCATTTGGTGTGGTGACCAGCACATCCTTCGGGGATGCATTCTTGAGGAGGTCGCCCAGCATTTGGCGAAGCTGAAATATGTACGTCTGCAGTGCGCTCAGCGCGCTCCGGGGAGGCCGCTCGGCCCACAGCTCCTCGATCAGCGCATCGGTGCTGACCAGCCGATTCGCGTTGACCAGTAAGAGGGCGAGCACCTGCCTGGCTTTGGGTGCGCTCGGCGTCCTGGTGCTGCCCCAGGTCCTCAGCGCGACATGCCCGAGAACTTCAACGTCCACAGTTCCATCACCCCGTTCGCGGTTTGAAAAACGACACAGTGGGCACCGAAGCGATTTCGGGTGCGATTCCTGGGGCGCTCGCCCCGCGTGAGCGGCCCTGTCGGGCGCTTCGTATTACGCGCGGAATGACACCTGTATTCCCCGCCGCCGAGGCGCCGTTGCCGCGGCAGGGGTCGTATGGAGTCTATGCATGTGACGGAAACGTATCCGGGTGACAATTTCATGGTCAAGGACTCAGGAGGCGAATCCGGCCATATTCGGGTTTCCTATTTCGCTGTCACATGCACGGTCATGAGGAAGCCGTCTCCCGCATCCGGGCGGGGCGGGCCTGATCTGAGCCGTCCGGGCCGTTCTTCGCTTCTCGTAAGGGTAGGGTCCGGTTCCGTTCCTGCCCCGCGGCGGCAACGGCCGCGCTCCGGGTCGCGGCCCCGGGCGGAGGAACCCGGTGCGCCGGATTGGCCGGGTTCCTGCGCTCCGCCTCCTCGGGAGCGACCCGCCGGGTCGGGTGGCCGGCCGGCCCGACCCGCCCCCCGGGGGGACGGCGTCGCCGGAGGTCAGGGCCGGTGCGCCGAGGAGTGGCCGGGCCCGGCCGGTGCGCTGCCCGGGGAGGTCCGCGGGTGAGGTCGGGGCCGTCGGAAGAAACAGGCAGCTTGTCTGATTACTGACGTCGCGGCCTGTGTGTTTCATTACATCTGGAATGAGACTCCGTCGGGGTGAGTTGCCCACCCGTCCTCGCGCACCCGCCCTTGCACACCGCACCCACGAGCCCCTGACGCCCCGTCGCTCCCCACCGCCTCCCGGACAGCACACCGTTCCCCGCCGCCCACGGCACACCGTGCGGTTCCGGTCGGGGAGGGCGTACCACCGCGGCAGCCGATCAGGGAGACTGAGTCCACGCAGACCGTGAGGAGTTCTCGCACCGATGGCCAGCCCCAGCCCGGGTTCCGCACCGCGTCAGCCGACGATCGCCGATGTCGCGCGGGCCGCCTCCGTCTCCCGCACCACTGTCTCGCACGCGCTCAACGGGCTGGGCAAAGTCGACCCCCGCACCCGCGAGCGGGTCAAACGCGTGGCCGAGGAGCTGGGCTACCGCCCGAATCTGCGTGCCCAGCGGCTGCGCCGCGGAGAGGCCAAGGCCATCGCGCTGCTGTCCTCGATGCCGCTCGCGGTGGCCGGGGGACCCTCCCGCCTCGGGTTCTACATGGAGGTGGCGGCGGCCGCCGCCGAGCACGCACTCGCGCACGGCTTCGCGCTGGTGCTGCTGCCGCCGGGCGAGTCGGGCGCCGGGCTGGCGACGGTGGACGTGGACGGAGCGATCGTCGTGGAACCCGGGGAGGCGGATCCGGTCGTCGCCGAACTGACCCGGCGCGGGCTGCCGTACGTGGCGCTGGGCCGCCCGCCTGGCGCCGACGGCGAGCCCTGGGTCGACCTCAACGCCGAGGCGGTCGCCGCACTGCTGCTGGACCACCTCTCCCAGCAAGGAGCCCGGCACCCCGCCCTGGTCACGGCTGCCGGATCCCGGTCCTCCGCGGTGGACGCGCGGGCGGCCTACGCGCGGGCCGCCGAGCGGTACGGATGGCGACCGGTGACGGCCGTCGCCGAGGAGTCCGGCGGCGAACAGGCGGGCCACGAGGCGGTCGCCGCGCTGCTGCGCGACCATCCGCGTACCGACGCGCTGTGCGTACTGGTCGACGCCTTCGCGGTGGGCGCGGTACGGGCGCTGCGCGAGAGCGGCCGCAGCGTCCCGGACGACGTCATGGTCGTCACCCGCTACGACGGTCTGCGGGCCAGGACCTGCACACCCGCGCTGACGGCTGTCGACCTCCACCTCGAACAGGCCGCCGCGGCCGCGGTCGAACTGCTGCTGCGGCGGCTGCGCGAGGAGGCGTCTCGCGCTCCCGTCCGAGCGCCGGACCCGACGCTGGTGGCGCGTGCCTCCTCCAGCCGCGGGTCCGGCGTCGGCGCATAGGGCCCGCTCAGATCCCCAACATCAGTACCAGCCCGGACACCAATGCGAAGGCCAGCACGGCCAGCCGCAGGCGGCGCGCGTCGAGCCGGTGGTGCACGAACCGGCTCAGGGCGGCCCCGGCCGCCAGCGCGGGCAGCACCCACAGCACGGTGCCGAGATGGTCCGCCCCGCCGCGCCCGGTCGCGAACAGCAGCGCCAGCGAGGCGATCTCGCCGACCAGGAAGCAGACGGCGACCGTGGAGCGCAGTTCGGCGGGCGGCCGATGCTGGTACACCAGCGCGAGCGGCGGGCCGCCCACCCCCGTGGCCGTCTCGGTGATACCGGTGACCAGTCCGGCGCCCAGATAGGCGGCGCGGCCGGGGGCGAACTCCGGTGCCGCCAGGCTGACCAGGGCGGCGAGCACGGTCGCGGCTCCGACGAACAGGCCGAGGTCGCGTTCCGGGATCGCGGTGAGCAGCAGCAGTCCCGCCGGGGTGGCCGCCAACCGGGCACCGGTGATCCACCCGGCCCCGCGCAGATCCAGACTGGACCGCTCGCGCCAGGCCACGTACAGGTTGAGCGGAATCATCGACGCCAGCAGGAAGACCGGCAGCAGTCCCGGGTCCACCAGACCGGCCACCGGGGCCACGATGAGCGCGAAGCCGAGGCCGCTGGCGCCCTGCACGAAGGCCGCGGCGGCCACCGTCGCCGCCAGCAGCGCGAGGAGTTCGCCGCTCATCGGCCCACCCCCGCGGTCCGGTGGCCGCGGGCCGCGCCGACCGGACCGGTCCGTCGTCGGCTGCCGCCGACCGCGTCGTGTCGTCGGCTGCCGCCGACCGGGGCATTCGCGCTCATCGGGCGGCCTCCGTCGAGGGCCGGTGGACCCGGACCACCGGCGCCCGGTCCACCACCGCGCGGGCCGACTCCCGGGCCCGCGCGACCAGTGCCGGCCCGTCCCAGTCCACGGGGCGGCCGTACCACAGGCGCAGCCGCCCCGCGGTGTACACCGCGGTGATCTGGTCGCGGTTGCCGCGCCGCACCAGTTCCCACGGAAGGTCGTGCGAGGGGCACATCTCCGGCCCGGTGAGGTCGACGAGGAGGAAGTCGGCGGCGGCGCCCGCGGCCACCAGGCCCGTCCGCACGCCGCCGGCTCCCGGCCCCGGTCCGCCGCCCAGCCCGACGGCGTCGGCGCCGAGCCGCGTGCCGTGCTCGAGCCAGGTCCGGCCGCCGCCGCAGGAGGAGTCCCCGGCGGTCAGACCGTGGGTGAGGCGCTGGGCGGTCTCGGCGGCGTCGAGCAGCCGGAAGGCGTCCCCGCGCGTGCCGTCGGTCCCCAGCCCGAACCGGATCCCCTCCTCGGCCATGGTGAGTGCCGGTGCCACGGCGTTGCCCTTCCAGGCGCTGGCCACCGGGTTGTAGCTGACGGCGGTTCCGGTGTCGCGCAGGAGGGCGAGTTCGTGCGGGGTGAGCAGGGTGGCGTGCGCGGCGAGCAGGTGCGGGCCGAGCACGCCCAGTTCGTGCAGATGCTCCAGAGGCCGCGAACCGTGCCGCAGCAGCGAGCGCTCGACTGCGGCGAGATGCTCGTTGACGTGGATCTGCAGGACCGCTCCGGCCTCGGCGGCCAGGTGCGCCATGGCGCGCAGGGTCGGCTCGCTCGCCGCCTCCGGTATGGAGACGGCGAGTGAAGGATGCACCAGAGGGTCGTCCGCGTAGCGCGCGAGGTGCTTCTCCGCCCGGACCCGCACCTCCCGGGCCGCGCCGGTGGCGCCGTTGCCCGCGCCCTGGTCGGCGTCGTTGCAGATCTGCCCGAGCATACAGCGCAGTCCCGCGTCGCGGGCGGCGCTCGCCACGACGTCCACGTCCACCGGGGCACGGGTCCCGGCTTCGGCGACGGTGGTGAACCCGCCGCGCAGCGCCTCCAGGGCGGCGAGTTTCGCCGCCACGTACGCCGACTCCTCGTCCAGGGCGCCCTCCAGCGGCACCCACACCCGGCGGAAGATCTCCGAGGGTTCACCGAAAGCCAGTGCGGCGCCGAAGCTCTGGGTGAGGTGGTGGTGGGCGTCGACGAAGCCGGGCAGCAGGGCGGTGCCGGGCAGCCGGACCGGCGTCAGGTGCGGGTAGTCCCGGATCAGGCGGGCGACCGGGCCCACGGCGGTGAACTCACCACCGTGCACGAGGACCGCGTGCTCGGCGGCAGGTCCGCCGGGCAGCAGCACGGTTTCGGGGGCCAGCAGCAGGGGCTCGTCGTCGCTCCGCGCGAGGGAGCCGGGCGCGGGCAGGTGCAGGGGATGCATGGTGTCCTTGCCGTAGAGATGTTCGTGTTCAGGGTGTTCGTGGCGTTCGTGGCGTTCGTGGTGTTCGTGGTGCTGGACCGGAGGCGTCGGGGCGCGGAGAGGAACGTGCGGTCAACGGGTGGGGGACCCGCCCTCGGCCGCGGCGGTGGCGTCGGTGTCCGCCGGCTCCGCGGCCTCCGGCGTCTCCGCCGTCTCCGGGGTCCCCGCCGTGTCCGTGGCCTCCGCCGGCTCCGCGGCGGGACGGGGGCGCCAGGGCACGCGGTGGAAGAGCGCGTGCAGCAGGGCCGCGCTGAAGGCGCCGACCGCGACCCCGCTCTCCAGCAGGATCCGCAGGTTCGGGGGCAGGTGGTCGTACACACCGGGTACCAGGATGGGCAGCAGCCCGAGCGCCAGGGCGACGGCGACGATGAACGTGTTGGTGTGGTCGTCCAGGCCGCTGCGCCCGAGCATGTGCACCCCCAGCACGGTGATCACCCCGAAGACGACCAGAGCGGTGCCCCCCACGACAGGCGCGGGGATGGCGTTGACGATCCAGGCCACGGGTGCGAGGAAGCCGATCGTGATCAGGACGAGGCCCGCGGCGACGGTGACGAAGCGGCTGCGGACCCCGGTGATCCGCACGATGCCGATGTTCTCTCCGCTGGTGACCATCAGCGGCAGCCCGAAAAAGCCGCCGGCCAGTGAGATGACGGCGTCCCCGCGGATGGTCCGCGGCGCGTCGCGACGGGCGTCCGGGGCCTTGCCGACGGCCTCGCTGTTGATCACGGTCTGGCCGGTGGCCTCTGCCATCGAGGCGAGGCTGTAGACCAGCAGTGGCAACGAGGCGAGCAGGCTGAACTGCGGTGCGCCGAACGGCATCAGTTCCGGTGCGTGCAGCAGCGCGCCGCCGCCGGTCGCGGCCGGATCCACCCGGCCCAGCAGCGCCGCCAGCCCGGTTCCGGCCAGTAGCCCGAGCATGACGGAGAGCTGACGCAGCGTGCCGCGCAGCAGCCCGTAGGCCGCGACGGTGCAGCCGACCGTGGCCAGGCCGAGCAGCAGGGCGCGCGGTTCGCCGAAGTCGCTGCTTCCGGGGCGCCCGGTGACCAGCAGCGCGCCGACCTTCACGAGGTTCACGCCGACGATGACGATCATCGTCCCGATGACCAGCGTGGGGAAGAAGCGCAGCAGCCGGGAGAAGACCGGCAGGACCACGAAGTAGAAGACGGCGGTGATGATGACCGCGCCGCTGGCCGTACGCAGGCCGTGCTGGTCGGCGATGGAGAGGAAGAGGATCAGCGGGGCGCCGCCGGGCAGCATCACGAACGGCAGCCGTGCCCCGATGCCCCAGGGGCCCAGTGACTGGAGGAGCGAACCGAGGCCGGAGAGCACGAAGGCGGCGGACAGAAGGTTGGCCGTGAGGGCCGGGGTCAGATGGAGGGTGGAGCTGACCAGGAAGACGCTGGAGATGGGCGTGGCGGCCATGACCAGCACGTGCTGGACGCCGAACAGCAGCATCCGGTGCACCGGGCGGGGGTCGTCGACGGGGTGTTTCGGTGGGCCGACGGCGTCTGCCGCGGCGGGGTCCGGGCCAGGGTGAAGAGCGTTGCGTAGCGACACGGTTGGGCTCCGTTCCGGATTCGGCTCGCTCGGTTCCGCCTGTGCATCCGGGCCCGGACGGTGGCCGGAGCACAGGGGCCAAATCGATTTGGCCGCCAGTATGGGCGGCGCGTCACGGTGGGTCAACACATCGCCTCGGACTTCGGTGCGGCTCCCTGTGTCCCTGTGTCCCGCTTCCGGGCCGACGTCGTCGACCGGCACCTCGCCCAGCGCGATCCCGCCGCCCGAGGGGAGGGCTGACGCCTCAAGACCACTGCAGTGCCGGGCGTTTCTGTACCCGTCACCGCGTCATCCACCGGAGGGGCGGAGAGCTCGACGCGCCGCGAGTCGCCCTGACACAGATCGTCAACTGGTTGATCCTCACGGGGCTGGCCGCTGTCCCGGCCCTGCGTAAGGGTTCCGAGAAGGCAGCAGTGCGGCATCCGCGCACTCGATCTGTTGCCGTGTCGAGTGTTCAGGCACCTCCACGAGAGAAGGAAACACCCCTATGCGCGCCCTTGTGGTCGATCACAGTGAGGCCGGACCCGTCCGGTTCGCCGATGTCGATGAGCCCGTACCGTCCACCGGTGAGGCGTTGGTGGAGATACGGCACATCTGCCTCAACTTCGGAGAGCTGAACTACGTGCACCAATGGCCGGCCGGCGCTGTGCACGGTCATGACGCGGCCGGCGTAGTGGTGCGCGCCGCGGCCGACGGCTCGGGGCCGCTCGAAGGCACGCGCGTCGCAGTGGGAATGGCTCCCCACGCGTGGGCGGAGCGGGTGGCGGTCAGCCCTGCCTCGCTCGGCACCGTCCCCGAGGGCGTGGACCTGGCCGACGCCGCCGCGCTGGGGATCGCCGGAGTCACCGCACTCCGGGTGCTGCGCAAGCGGTCCCTGCTGGCGCGCAACGTGCTGATCACCGGCGCCAGCGGGGGAGTGGGGCACTTCGCCGTGCAGTTGGCGGCGCTGGCGGGCGCCCGGGTGACGGCCCTCGTCGGTTCGCCGGAGCGGGTTGCCGGACTCCGTGAACTCGGCGCCGACAGAGTCCTGACCGACCTGGCCGGGACCGGGGACCGGTTCGACCTCGTCCTGGACACGGTCGGCGGGCCGCTGGTGGCCCAGGCGTGGAGTTCCCTCGCCGAGGGCGGCACCCTCCACCTGGTCGGCTACTCCTCGGGACAGGAATCCACCTTCCCGTCAGGGGCCCTGTTCGGCTTCGGCGAACCCCGCAGCATCGCCACCTACGGCGACATGACGCCGACCGGCGGGGAGATGACGGACCTGCTGGGCCTCATGGCAGCCGGGAGGCTCTCGGCACCGGTCGGGCTGCGAGGCGACTGGCAGGGCGTGGACGACGCCGTCCGGGCGCTGTTCGCGCGGAAGGTGCACGGAAAGGCCGTTCTTGACGTGGCCTGAAGCAGCGGAGCAGGACACCTACGTCGGCCGTCCGCCGTGGACCGGCGGTGGGCGGTGCGCGGCGGTGGACGAGAATGAACCCATGGATGTGCTGGCGGAGGTCTTGCGTGTTTCGGGTGCGCGTGGGGCGCTCGGGGTCATGCTGAAGGCCGGAGGAACCTGGGGTCTGTGGCTGGACTCCGCTCCGGGAGCGGCACTTCACGTGGTGTCCCGCGGCACCGTGTGGCTCCACGTCCCGGGCGCGAAACCTCTTCAGGTGCAGGCCGGAGACGCCGTCCTGGTGCCGCCGGGCACCGCCCACGGGACAGCCGGCGGCGCCGGAGCGGCAATGGGTTCCTGCGACCGTGAAGCGGCGGCCCGGGCCTTCGGCGAGGGCCGAGCCCTGCGGCTGGGCTCGGCGCCGGTGCAGACGGAAGCGATCGTCCTGCACTATGAGCAGGATCCGGAGGTGCGCACATCGGTGCTCGCCTCGCTCACTCGGCCGATGCACATCACAGCTCGGGAGAACGCGCAGTTCAGAAGGACCGTCGAACTTCTCGCTGCCGAGCTCGCGCAGCCGCAGATCGGCACCACCGCCGCCATCAACAGCATCGTCGACCTTCTGCTCGTCCAGTTCGTACGCGCCTGGGCGGCCCGCCACCCGCAGGAGTGGTCCGGCTCATGGCTGGGAGCGATGCGTGATCCGGTCGTGCGTGACGCTCTGGCACGTGTCCACGCCCAGCCGGAACACCCCTGGACCACGGAGACCCTGGCCGCCGCGACGAGCGTCTCCCGGGCGACGCTGTCCAGGCGTTTCCGGTCCGCTCTCGGACAGACGCCGGGCGCGTACGTGACGCAGTGGCGCATCGACCTGGCGTCCGTCCGGCTCCGCGACACCGACGAGCCGGTCGAGTCGATCTCCGCCGCGGTCGGATACGGCTCTCCGCACGCTTTCAGCCGTGCCTTCAGACGTGCCCGAGGCACGGCCCCGGGCGCATACCGTTCCCGGCTTCGCAAGTGATACGGAGTCCGCGACGACGCGAACGAACCGGCCTCGATCGACCGCCGCTCCACCCGGCCCGGCCCGAACTGCCCGCGTCTGTGCGCAGACGCGGGCACCGGGTGGGGGCATGCGGGCCAGGACCTGTCTCCCAGCAGGGACGGCTGGAACGTAGGAGCCTCCGGCTGGTGCCGGAGGCCGGTTCGCTACGGGTTCGGGCCCGGCGAGTGGGTGGGGCGTCGGTTCGCCGAGGGTGTTGAGGATGGCCTCTTCGAGGTGGTCGGCGGCGTTGCGGTGGCCGCGGGCGTTGGGGTGGGCGGAGGACAGCTGGTCGGGGAGAGTGATGAAGCCTTCGACCCATTTGGTGCCGTCACAGACGCTGTGGTGCCGGGAAGAGGCGTAGAGGTCGACGAAGCCGGCGGTCTCCTGCGTGTCGGTCGTGCATCGCGGACTTGGAGATGCCGTCTCTGCGAAGCGGAGTTAGCCTGATGAATAAGGCGCCATAGGTTCATGCGGCACGTCGGCAAGCGGAACGTGACACGACGCGTGACGCTGCCTGAGAGGTGGACCCGTGCACCTGGTACTTGAAGGCGCCGAAGACCTGCGGCGGGCCGCGGCACTGGCTTCCTGGCTCGGACGTCCGACAGTTGACGAGGTAGTCGTCCGGCTGCCTTGGCTCGGTACCGGCGATCGTGGGCGTTCGGCGGAATCGGTTCGCCGCCTGTTCAACGACTGCGGCTGCGTCGCGGGGACCGCGGCGTTCACCGTGGCGGTTTCGGCGTTTCTCGTCTACCGGTTGACCATCGCCTCCGGAGTTTTCTCGTGGCCACTGTTCGGGGTGACCGTGCTCCTCGGCGTCGCCGCGGGGGTCTGTGGAAAGCTGCTGGGCCTCGCATGGAGCCGGCGACGGCTCCGGGGCCTGCTCCTGCGTCTGAGTGAAGCCAGGCCTGACGCCTGAGCAGGGGAGAACCACTCATGGCTGTCGTCTGCAAAGAGATCCGTGAATGGATAGAGGAGAAGGTCTCGCGTCCCGTCGAGGAATGGGAAGAGCGCACAGGGAAGAAGTGCAAGAAATATGCCTGGTATGACCCGCGGGGCTGGTTCTGTTGGATCGTGACCATCCTGGTGAAGGTCGTGCGGTGGGTTCTGGTGACCGTCGGTAAATGGGTGACTCGGCTCGTCTGTCATGTGATCGCGGTTACCTTCGACTTCTTCCGGGACGTCCTAGCCGGCTTCTGGGACGTCCTCGCCGGGATTTTCACCCTCAACTGGCGCCGCATCCTGGACGGCCTGATCCGCGTTTTCACGGCGGCTGTACTGACCCTCATCCAGTTCGTGCGCATCGCGCTTCTCGGTGAACTCGTCTCCTTCATCATCGATGAGATCAACGACCGGCGTATACGTGACCACGTACGGAAGCGGCTGGAACGGAAATACTCCGGCGAAACCCTCGAGCAGATCAAGAAGGCCATCCGCCTCGACCACGGAACATTCGGACTGCGCGTGCACGCCACCGCATTCCGCACCGTAATCGACTCGCAGACGCCCTCCCCGGGGGATCCGAACGTGCCCAATCTGGTGGCCCTGCACGAGGCAGGCGCCATCGATCTGCACGAACTCTGCGGTTTCTCGTTCCCCGGCTACTGGGACCGCAAGCGATACAAGACCTTGAAGAAGGAGGAGGTCGTCGGCGGCGGAGGAGGGGGAGAGTTCGACAATCCGATAACAGAGGACGAGCTGAAGGAATATCTCTCCTCGCGCGGAGCCCGAGGGCCGGCCTTCACGGTCGTGGCCATGCGTGACAGTGTTCTCGACACCAAGCTCACCACCGCCGAGGAGAAGGGCCGGGAACTGGGACTGATCTTCACCTTCGACCGGACCACGGTGCCGGTTGTCCAGGGATCGGACATCGTTCCTACCGATGAACAGGAATCGCAGGTCCCATTCCTCACCCGCGTCATCGGACGGGCCAACAGCCGCACGGATAACTCCGCAGCGGTAGCTCAGCACTGCCGCCCCGTGGCCGTCGGCCTTTTCAGGTACACCAACCTCTCCCGGCATGGGCTGGCGACCCTTCTTGCGTCCAGTGACTGTGGCCTGACAGGGCAGAGGACGTCCGGGGTCACCTTCACGGACAATCTCCCCGACCGCATCTGGAAGTATGTGCTGATCCACGAACTCGGCCACTACTTCGGCCTGTGTCACGCCGATGGGCTCGATCGGATCATGTACCAGACGGAGAAGACTTGGATCACCCTTCGGCTGCCCTGGGGGCTCTACCTGAAGGGCGAACCCGAGTTCACGTTCGACGAGGAGAAGGCGGCCTGGAATTACATTGTGGACAACTTCAGTCCACAGTGTCTGGGAGCCGCCGCGCCTCCTCCATCTCCTCCTCCGCCGCCGCCGCCTCCTCCTCCTCCTCCTCCTCCTCCGCCTCCGCCTCCGCCGTCGCCCCCGCAACCTCCGGACGACGGGTTCCGGAACCCAAGGTGACAGCGCACCAACGGGTACTCATCAGCCCTCCGCACCCGTACCACTCGTCGCCAGACCTGGACTGGACTCATTCCGTATCCGCATATGATCGAGAGGAGTAGCAATGGCCACCAGATCAACTCACGTCACGCTGGAGAATCGAGCCGGTCGGTTCAACCTCAGGCGCACCAGTCAGGGGCTCGACCATGGCGAATGGACCACGAAGCCTCCGTTGCTCATCGGCGACCGGGGCGAATGGGAGTCCGAATCCAATGGCTTCGCCACCGGCACAGAGGGCAGCGTCACCTATCAGCTTGAGGACGTAGACGGCCTACGTATGGGCGAGGTGAGCCTGCACTGGGACAACCCCTTCATCGGAGCGAATTCCTACCGCGAGAGCGTGACCCCAGCTGCCACAGATCCGTCCGGGCAGGGGTTTTCTGTCGTGCATGTCGGCGGTGACGGTGGAAACTCGCATGTGACGTTCAAGCTACTGAACGGCTTTTGCGAGGCGAACAGCGACACAGGCGAGATCACTTGCGCCCAAGGCAGTCATCTGATGACCGACACCCAGCGGTTTGCCGCGCTGTGGGAGCAGACTGGCACCGAAGTCTCATGGTATGCCGTGCACGGTCAGACGTCCGACGAGTACCAGCAGACCTTCGACCGCCTTGTCGGGCAGGGGTATCGGCCTGTGAATGTCTGTGGTTATGCCACGGGTGGTGGGCCTCGTTTTGCTGCGGTGTTTGAGCAGCGTAGTGATCCGCCGTTTGAGGCGCGTCATGGTCTGACGTCCGACGAGTACCAGCGGACTTTCGATGCGCTTGTCGGGCAGGGGTATCGGCCTGTGAATGTCTGTGGTTATGCCACGGGTGGTGGGCCTCGTTTTGCTGCGGTGTTTGAGCAGCGTAGCGATCCGCCGTTTGAGGCGCGTCATGGTCTGACGTCCGACGAGTACCAGCACACCTTCAACGAACTCGCGCACCGAGGGTTCCGGCTCGTCCAGGTCAACGGTTACTCCGTCGACTGACAGTTCTGCCAGGAAACCGAGCGTCCCCAGCCCCGGCTCCACGTGAGGATGGTGGCGAGGTGGAGTGCGGCCCGGGGGGTGATGGCGAGCTTGTCTGTTCGCGCCCGGCCCAGCGCTCCCTTTTCCTGGCACCGGCAGCATGTTGGTGAGCCCGGCAGACAGGGGAGTACACCGAGGCGGTCCGGCCGATGTCGGCATCGGCGTCAGTTGCTGCCAGGACTGCGGGGAGGATGCGTTCCCAGGTGCCGTCCACGGCCCACCTGATCAGGCTTTTGTGAGCGGTCGGAACGAGCCGAGCTCGTCGGGCGGGTCTCGCCAGGGCAGCAGGTGCGGTACTTCCACGCGATGGCCTCCAGGGTTCGGCGGTGATCAGCCCGTCGCCGACCGCGGACCGGATCGGCCGACATCGGCGGCTCGATCCGGTCCCACACGGCGTCAGTGATCGCTCATCGGACGGATGCATCGGATCAACTGACCAACCGGTCCAAGGGGCACGCTCTACTCGCCCGTGGTCACCCGCACGTAGTCGACGGTCATCTGCTGCGGGAAGTTCGTGGAGCCGTCCGGGTCGCCCGGCCAGTAGCCGCCCACGGCGAGGTTGAGGATCAGGAAGAACGGCTTGTCGAACACCCAGGGGTTGCCGCCCACATCGGCGGGCGTGCGCGTCTGGTAGACGTTCCCGTCCACCGACCAGCTCACGGAGCCGGGCGACCAGTCGATGGCGAAGGTGTGGAAGCCGTCGGCGAACGCCTCGCCACCGGGCAGGGTGTACCCGGCGCCGATGCCGCCCGATCCGGAGTAGCCGGGGCCGTGCAAGGTGCCGTGCACGGTGCCCGGCTCGAAGCCCACGTTCTCCATCACGTCGATCTCGCCGCAGTCGGGCCAGCCGGCACTGCCGATGTCGTCACCGAGCATCCAGAAGGCCGGCCACATGCCCTGGCCGCGGGGCACCTTGATGCGTGCTTCGACGTGGCCGTGGGTCTGGGTGAACCGGCCCGCGGTGTTCAGCCGTGCCGAGGTGTACTCGCACCTGCCGTACCAGCACTGGTAGTTGCCGGGGTTCTCCTTGCGGGCGGTGATGACCAGATGTCCGTTGCCGTCGAGTGCGGCGTTGTCGGTGCCCGCCGTGTAGTACTGGCGCTCGTGGTTGTCGACGTTGTCACCGGTCTCGGTCTGCCACTTGCCGCTGTCGACCGGGGCGCCGGCGGGACCGTCGAACTCGTCGGAGAAGGCGACCGCGCGGGTGCCGCCGGAGGGGCGCGGGGTGTCCACGGCGTCGGCGGATGCCGTGCCGGGCAGCAGCGCGGCGCTGAGGCAGCACAGCAGGGAGGCGCCGCACGCGGCGATGCGGCTTCGGCGGGAGAGTCTCACGTCAGCCCGTCCTTTCGTGGGGGAAGTGGACGTTGGGCCTGCGCATGACAAGCGCTCGCGGAGCGCCTCCGCGGAGTCGTTCGCGTGCGGCAGGCCGCGGGCTTTCTTGATGACTTGTTGTAAGTGCGTCGGATCTGCCCGTCAAGGCTTTGGTCCAGACCGGATTGTGTTCAAGGAATGACGCCGCGCGCTTCCCGTGCCCCAGCGGACGACCCGCTCCGCCGCCCCTCCCGGCGGGCCCGCGGCATGTGTGGACCTGTCGAGCCCCCCTCGCGAACTGCGGATTCCGCGCCGGGCGTTCGAGCACCGCATGGGTGCCGCACCGCGGGGCACGGCACGGTGCGTAGGTGTCATCTGTTCGACATGTGTGCGGCGCGCCGGACGGACGCCGAACCGTGGCCGTGCCCCGTGAGCGGGGCGCGTGCGAAGTGCCGCGGTCGTGAACATGCCGCACTCGCGGACGGATTCACCTCGGGACGCGGACCGTCCTCCCGGGATGCTCCCGCACCCGAAGCCGGGAGGGCCCCGCCTGCGCGGAGCCCTCCCGGCCGGTGCCGCGGCGGATCTCAGGTGCGGACCAGCTCCCGGTCGTCGTCGGCGTCCGGGCCCTCACCGCTGCCGTCGGCAGCGGCACGGAGCCCCTCGCCCTCGATGTCGACATCGGGCAGCGCCCGGTCCAGCCATCCGGGCAGCCACCAGGCCCGCTTGCCCAGCAGGGCCAGGACCGCCGGGACGATCGCCATCCGGACGACGAACGCGTCGAAGAAGACCGCGGTGGCCAGGCCGAAGCCGATCATCTTCACCATCGACTCGCTGGAGCCGATGAACCCGGCGAAGACGGCCATCATGATCACCGCCGCGGCCGTGACGACCCGCGCGCCGTGCCGGAAGCCGGTCACCACCGCCTGGCTCGGCTCCTCGCCGTGGACATGGGCCTCCCGCATCCGCGTCACGAGGAACACTTCGTAGTCCATCGCCAGGCCGAAGACGACACCGACCATGAAGATCGGCATCATCGACATGACCGGGCCGGTCTGCTCGACGCCCATCAGACCGGACAGCCAGCCCCACTGGAAGACCGCGACGACCGCGCCCAGCGCCGCCAGCACGCTCAGCAGGAAGCCGAGAGCCGCCTTGAGCGGGACCAGGATCGAGCGGAAGACCACGATCAGCAGCAGGAACGCCAGGCCCACCACCAGGGTCAGATACGGGACCAGCGCGTCGTCGAGCTTCTGGCTGACGTCGATGTTCATCGCGGTCGACCCGGTCACCAGTACCTCGGCGCCGGTGCTGGACTTCACGTCCTCTCCCGTGCCGCGGATGCCGTGGACCAGGTTCTCGGTCGCCGCGGACGACGGCTCGGAGCTGGGGACCACGGTGATGATCGCGGTGTCGCCCGCCCGGTTGTACGTCGCGGGGGTGACCGCCGCGATGTCGTCGAGCCCCTTGACGTCCCCGGTCACGGCCGCGACCGCGCCCTTGGGGTCGTCGCTGGCCTCGGCGTCGACCACCACCGTCAGCGGACCGTTGAAGCCCGGGCCGAAGCCCTCCGACACCAGGTCGTAGGCGCGGCGCTGGGTCGTGGACGTCGGCTGTGAACCGTCGTCGGGCAGGCCCAGCTCCAGCGCGGACGTCGGGATCGCCGCGGCCCCGAGGCCGACCACCCCGAGCAGGAGGACGGTCACCGGCCGGCGGACGACGAAGCGCGCCCAGCGCGTCCCCGCGTTCGGCCGCTCCGCGCCGGAGGCCGCCTTCCGCGCGGCCCGTCCGCCGCCGAGCAGTCGGCTCTTCTCGCCCGCGGGCTTCACCCGTCGGCCGACGTAGCCGAGCAGGGCAGGGACCATCGTCAGGGCGATCAGCACCGCGACGGCGACCGTGCCCGCCGCCGCGACACCCATCTTGGTCAGCATCGGTATGTTGACGACCGCCAGGCCCACCAGGGCGATCACCACGGTCAGCCCCGCGAAGACCACCGCCGAGCCGGCGGTGCCCACAGCCCGACCGACGGCCTCCTCGCGATCGCGGCCCTCGGCCAGTTCGGCGCGGTAGCGGGAGACGATGAACAGCGCGTAGTCGATGCCGACGGCGAGTCCGATCATCATCGCCAGCGTGGAGGTCGTGGACCCCAGCTCCAGTGTGCCGGCCAGCGCGGTGATCGTGGCGACCCCGGTGCCGACCCCGATCAGCGCGGTGAGCAGCGGCAGTCCGGCCGCGAGCAGCGAGCCGAAGGTGATGATCAGCACCACGGCGGCAACGGCGATGCCGATGACCTCGGTCGCTCCCGTCTCCGGCGTCGTGGTGAGCGCGTCCCCGCCGACCTCGACCGTCAGTCCGGTGTCGCGCGCGTCGGCAGCGGCCTCCCGCAGGTCCTCCCGCGTGGAGTCGGCCAGCTCCATGCCGGAGGAGGTGTACGACACCGAAGCGTAGGCGGTGGTGCCGTTCCGGCTGACGCTCTTGGCCTGGTACGGGTCGGCGACGGAGGCGACCTCCGGACCGCCGGAGAGCTCCTTGACCGTCTGCTGGACCGCCGCCCGGTTGTCGGGATCGGTCATCTTCTCGTTCGCGGGGGCCTTGAAGACGACGCGCGCGGTGGCGCCGTCGGCGCTGCTCCCGGGGAAGCGCTGCTCCAGCAGGTCGAAGGCCTTCTGGGCCTCGGTGCCGGGGATTGAGAACGAGGTGCTGCCCGCGGCGGGCGCACCGGCCGCGCCGATCCCGGCGACCGCCAGCAGCGCCACCCAGAACAGGGCGACGAGGTGCCGTCGCCGGAAGGCGAGGCGTCCGAGTTTGTAGAGGAACGTGGCCACGACGGCGTACTCCCGGTCTGTCGTGCGGTGTGAGGGCAGGAACGATCGGCCCGACGACGTGAGCGGTGACGTCAGGTGGAGGGAACGGGTGGGGTGGTGGGCAGGCTCGTCAGCGAGCCGGCACGCCGAGTGCGGGGAGCACGACGGCGTCGATGTAGGAGGCGAGGAACGCCTGGGTGGGCGGCTGGTCGTCGATCAGCGCGCGGGTGGCGAAGGCGCCGATCAGCATGTGCACCACGTACTCCAGCGCCGGGTTGTCCGCCCGGACCTCGCCCCGGTCGACGGCCCGCCGCAGTACCCGGTGGAATTCCGCCATCTCCGGCTCGATGAGCAGTTCCTTGAACGCCTGCAGCAGGTCCGGGTTGTGGTGCACCGCCATGAACAGGCCCCGCATCAGTGCGGAGTTCTGCTCCATGGCGCAGTCGTCCTCGCGCGCCACCAGAGCGTGGAAGTCGCCCCGCAGGGACCCGGTGTCCAGGTCCCCGGTCCGGCCCGGCTTGCTGTGCCGGACCGCCTTCGCCACGAGTTCCGGCTTGCCGCCCCACTGCCGGTAGAGGGTCGCCTTGCTGGACCGGGTGCGGGCCGCCACGGCGTCCATGGTGAGGGCGTCGTAGCCGACTTCCCGGAGGAGATCGAGCACGGCCTCGTACAGCTCGGCCTCGCGCTCGGGGGTGATCCGGCTGCGGCGCGTCGCTGTGCTCTCCGTCATGCCTTCCTCTCTTCCCGTTCCGAACGAAACGGTTTCGTACAGCGAACGGTACGCCATCCCGACTAGCGAAACGAAACGGTTTCGTACGTGGTCTGGGTCACATTGCGGCCTGCGTCTGCAGGGGAATGGTTCGTCCTCCTGTGAGGCAAGACGACAGAACATCTCCTGAAGAGCTGAGGATATTCAGCCGCTCATCGGTGCTCCCTAGTGTCGAACCCATCAACCCCCGGACGCCGGGCCGGAGAGAGACCCGGAGACGTCCGGAACAATCCCCAGGGAGAGCCCCAATGCGTGCTGTCATCCAGGAATCCTTCGGCGGCCCCGAGGTCCTGCGGACCGTCGAGACCGACCGCCCCGTCCCGCTCGGCGGCGAAGTCCTCGTCCGCGTCCGGGCGGTCGGTGTGAACCCCGTTGACGTCGCCGTCCGAGCCGGCGCGCTCCCGCTGCTCGGCGAGCCGCCGTTCGGTGTCGGCTGGGACCTCTCCGGCACCGTCGAGGAGGCGGCCCCCGGCGCCCGGTTCCAGCCCGGCGACGAGGTCTTCGGAATGCCGTTCTTCCCCCGCGCCGCGGGCGGCTACGCCCAGTACGCGGCCGCGCCCTCCCGCCAGGTCGCCCGCAAGCCCGCCGCCCTCGACCACGTGCACGCCGCCGCCGTCCCGCTCGCCGGCCTCACCGCCTGGCAGGGGCTGGTGGACGCGGCCCGGATCGAGGAGGGGCAGCGGGTGCTGATCCACCGCGCGGCGGGCGGCGTCGGCCACCTCGCCGTGCAGATAGCCAAGGCCCGCGGTGCCCACGTGATCGGCCTGGCGAGTGCGGCCAAGCACGACTTCGTGCGCGGCCTCGGCGCGGACGAGGTCATCGACCACCGGACCACCGACTTCACCGAAGTGACCGGGGACCTCGATGTCGTCCTCGACTCCAACGCCGACGGACTGCGCTCGCTGTCCGTCCTGCGGCCCGGCGGCACCCTGGTCACCATAATGGAGCACTGGAACCGGGAATTGGCCGCGAAGGTCGAGGCGGCGGGCCGCACCTTCGCCGGAGTCTCGGTGGAGCCCGACCACGCCTCGCTCGAAGCGCTCGCCCGGCTCATCGACGCCGGCCGCGTCCGGCCCCGGATCGCGCGGACCTTCCCGATGGCGGAGGCCGCCGCCGCGCACGAACTGGTCGGATCCGGCCAGGTCCAGGGCAAGGTCGTCCTCACCGTCGACTGACGGTGGACCGCGGCCCAGGCCGTAGGGTGGACGCCCGGCGACGCCGGGCACGCGGCTGCGCGCCCAGGAGCGGATCAGGGCGCCCCAGGGGACCCAGCGGGCCCGAGGGAGGGGAGGCGAGGATGGACATCCTGACCGAGGCGCTCGGTTCGATGCGGACCGGGCGGCCCACCTCCGTGCGGACCGACGGCCGCGCCCCCTGGGGCCTGCGCCTCCCCCCGGTCGCCGGTGCGGGCTTCCATGTGGTGCTCTACGGCTCCTGCTGGCTGGTCCCGCTGGCCAACGCCCCGCACCTGGCCCCCCTCGCGCTCAGCGCCGGCGACGTGGTCTTCCTCCGCGACGGCCCGGGCCACATCCTCGCCGACCAGCCGGACACCCCCGCCGAGGCGGAGCGTCCCGAGCAGTTCTGCCCCGGTTCGCCACTGGGAACCCTCACCATCGGCGGCGACGGCCCGCGCACCAGCCTGCTGTGCGGCAACTACCACCTGGAACAGGGCCGCCCGCATCCGCTGGTGGGCCGGCTCCCGGAGGTCGTCCACCTCGCCACCCGGCACGGCCGCCACCCCGAACTGACCGCCGCCGTCCAGTTGCTCGGCGCCGAACTGGAGACCCCGCGCATCGGCTCGGCCGGCATCGTGCCCGCACTGATCGACTCGCTCCTCCTCTACATCCTGCGCGCCTGGCTGGCGGAGCAGCCCTCCACGGAGACCGGTGGCTGGGCCGGCGCACTCGCCGACCCCGCCGTCGCCCCCGCCCTCACCGCCCTCCACCAGGACCCGGCAGCGCCCTGGACCGTGGAGACGCTGGCGCGGCGCGCGGGCCTCTCCCGCGCGGCCTTCGCCCGCCGGTTCACCGCACTGGTCGGCGAACCGCCCATGGCCTACCTCACCCGTTGGCGCATGATGACCGCGGCGCGCCTGCTGCGCGACTCGAGGGCGCCGCTGACCACCGTCGCGGCCCGTACCGGATACGGCTCCGAGTACGCGTTCGCCAAGGCGTTCAAGCGGGCCTACGGGCAGGCCCCCGGCCGCTACCGCCACGAGGCGCGGGCGGCCTGAGAGGCGGCCCGGAAGCGGTCCGCCGCTCCCGCGGCCGGACGCCACGGTCGACGGGCGTCCGGCGCGCGCGGCGGACCGTCCGGGTGTCCGGGGCCATGGCGCCGCGCCCGGCGGGTAGACGACAGCCATGACGCGTTCCGGTACCCCTCCCGCAGCCCTCGGCCCCGATGCCCCGTCCGTCCCCGCACGGGCCGGGGAACACGCCCGCGCCCGCTGCGCATAGCCTGGTCGCGGCTTCCCGCGCCGCAGTGGCGCACCGCCCCCGGGCCGCGCCCAGGCCCGCACGAACAGCACACGACCCCAGGAGTACGGGTGCCGCGCAACACGCACGACACTGCCCCGGACACGGAACGAGGCGAGGAGAAGCCCGACTCGGCGACCGGCCGGCCCAACACCGCCGCGCGGCCCGGCGCATGGCGCCGGGCGCGCTGGGTGCGCGTCGTGCGACCGCTGGCGGCGGTGCTCGCCGCGCTGTGCGTGGCGGCGCTGGCGACGGTGGGCACGCTGCGCAACACGGTCCTGGACCGCGGCTACTACCAGCACGTCCTGGACGAGGAGCGGGCCTACGACCGGCTCTACGACGAAGTGCTCGTCGCCCCCGAGGCCCAGCCGGTCACCCGGAGCCTGCTGGCACGCCTTCCGGTGCCCGAGTCCGTGGTGACCGCGAACCTCAAGACGGTCCTGCCCCCGGCGACCGTGCGCGAGCTCACCGACGAGCAGATCGCCGAGGTCACCAGCTATCTCCGGGGAGAGAAGGACACCCTCTCCGTCTCGGTCGACCTCTCCCCGGTACTGGCCAACATGGACAAGCTCGCCGAGGTGTACCTCGGCGGTCTGGTCTCCCAGGCGCAGGGCCGCGACAAGGCCGACTTCCCGGCCGCCGTGAAGCGCATCGACGCGGCGCTGGACGATGTCGCCGCCGGACGGCGCCCCGCCGACCTGCCCACCGTCGACCTGAGCGACCGGGCCGTGCGGGACATCAGCAAGCTGCTGCTCTCCGCCGTGCCCGAGGGACAGCGCACGTCCCTGCGCCCGCAGATCGAGGGCGCGCTCGGGGTGGGGGACGTCGCCACGGCCCTCGCCGCGGTCGGACCGCACGTGGTCGGCGGACGCGCCGGCGCCGGAGCCGACGAGGGCGAGCAGGAGCTGCTGCGCATCACCGAGGGCGGCCGGTGGGACGTCGTCAAGGACCTGGACAGCGGGGGCGTGTACACCGGGCCGCTGGAGGAGGCGCGGGGCTTCACCCGGCTCGCTCTGGTGTGGGTCTACCCGCTCGCGGTTGTCGTCGGTGCCGTGTCCGTCGCCTTCCTGTGGCTCACCGGACCGCGCCGCAGGCTGCGCAGGCTGCGCACGGTCGGCTGGAGCCTGGTCGCGGGCGGTCTCCTGACGGCCGGCCTGTTCCGGCTGGTGCAGTGGAAGGCGGACGGCCTGTGGGGGACGGCGCCGGGCTCCTGGCCGCCCTCGCTGGCCGTGCTGGTGGAGGACCTGGAGAGCACGGCGCTGGAGACCCTCACCGCCGCCGGAGCCTCCGCGGCCCTCACACCGGTCGCGGTCGGGGTGCTGCTGGCCGCGCTCTCCTACGTGCGGCGGCGGCCCCGGGCCGCGCAGTCGCTGTCCACCAGGGGCCGCACCGGGATGCTGGCCGGGCTGTCGGCGGTCACCACCACCGCGGTGGTGCTGGGGGTCACCTTCGTCCCGGCCGCCGCGAGCGGCTCCGGCTCCGAGCAGACCCTGTGCAACGGCTCGGCCCGCGCCTGCGACCTGCGCTACGACCAGGCCGCCTACGTCGCCACGCACAACTCGATGTCGACGACCGCCGACCGTTTCATCAGTCCCCTCCAGGACGGCGACATCACCGCCCAGCTCGACAACGGCGCCCGGGCGCTGCTGGTGGACACCCACACCTGGGAGCGGCCCGACCAGATCGCCGAGCGGCTGAAGGTCTCCGAGTTCGCCCCGGAGATGCGCGACAAGATCACCGGACTGATCGACGAGGCCACCCCCACCGAACCGGGCCTGTGGCTGTGCCATGCCGTCTGCCGCGGCGGCGCCATCCCGCTCGTCGACACCCTCCGCGACATCCGCGCCTGGCTCGACGAGCACCCGGGGGAGGTCGTGACACTGATCGTGCAGGACGGCATCACCGGTAAGCAGACGGAGTCCGCGTTCCGGAAGGCGGGTCTGGAGGACCTGCTGTTCACCCCCGACGACGATCCGAAGGCGGAGTGGCCGACGCTGGGCAAGATGATCGAGGACGACAAGCGCCTGGTGGTCTTCGCCGAGCACGCGGACGGGCCCGCGCCCTGGTACCGCAACTTCTACCGGTACGGGATGGAGACGCCCTACGCCTTCTCCTCCCCCCGGAAGATGTCGTGCGCGCCCAACCGGGGCGGGACGGGCAAGCGGCTCTTCCTGATGAACCACTTCATCACCAGCGGCGGCGGCAGCCGGATCGATGCGCGGGAGGTCAACGCGAAGGGGTTCGTCCTCGACCGGGCCCGGCGCTGCGAGGCCGAGCGCGATCACCCGGTGAACTTCGTCGCCGTCGACTTCGCCAATCTCGGCGACGCGGCGGCCGCCGTCGACACCCTCAACGCGGGGCGGCGCCCCTGAACGCCCCGGGCGCGGCGCCGACCGGCCGTGCTCGGCGCGGCGCCGGTTCAGGCCCGGGCGGCGCAGTCGGGGCACCGGCCCCGGTAGGTCAATTCGGCGCCGGAGACGGTGAAGCCGAACCGCTCGGAGGCCGGCAGGTCGGCCAGCGGGTCGCCACCGGGGTGGACGTCCCGGATGGTGCCGCAGTCGGAGCACACCAGATGGTGGTGTGACCGGTGCGCGTTGGGGTCGTAGCGCTTGGCGCGGCCGTCGGTGGCCACCTCGCGGACCTCGCCCAGCAGCACCAGTTCGCCCAGGGCGTTGTAGACCGTCGCGCGGGAGATCTCCGGCAGCCTGGCGGCCGCCCGTGCCAGTACCTCGTCCGCGGTGAGGTGGACGTGCTCGCCGTCGAGTACCTCGGCGACAACCCGGCGCTGGGCGGTCATCCGCCAGCCGCGTCGGCGAAGCCGTTCCAGCAGGTCACTCATGCCACCAGTCCATTCATCACCCGACAGCCCGCCGACAGCAGGAATTCCCGAAGTGGTTGTCGTATTGACTTGGAATTTGTCCATCGTAGGATCGGCTCCAGCGACAGCCAAGGGGCAGGACACAGCAGGAAACGACCGTCGTCGGGCAGTTCCTGGGCCGTGGTCCGCCGAATCCGGAGGGATCCCATGTCTGAGAATCATGAGGCGATCGTCGTGGACGCGAAGGCGGAGGACGCGGGCTGCCCGGTCGCGCGCGCCCCCCACCCGACACAGGGCGGCGGGAACCGCCAGTGGTGGCCCGACCGGCTGAATCTGAAGATCCTCGCCAAGAACCCCGCCGTGGCCAATCCGCTGGGCGACGGGTTCGACTACGCCGAGGCCTTCACGGGCCTCGACCTCCCGGCCGTCAAGCAGGACATCGCCGAGGTGCTGACCACCTCGCAGGACTGGTGGCCGGCCGACTTCGGCCACTACGGCCCCTTCCTCATCAGGATGGCCTGGCACAGCGCGGGCACCTACCGGATCAGCGACGGGCGCGGCGGCGCCGGGGCGGGCCAGCAGCGGTTCGCCCCCCTCAACAGCTGGCCGGACAACGCGAACCTCGACAAGGCCCGCCGGCTGCTGTGGCCGGTCAAGAAGAAGTACGGCAGCGCGCTCTCCTGGGCCGACCTGCTGATCCTGGCCGGAAACGTCGCGCTGGAGTCCATGGGGGCCAGGACCTTCGGATTCGCCGGCGGACGCGAGGACGTCTGGGAGCCCGAGGAGGACGTGTACTGGGGCCCGGAGACGACCTGGCTGGGCGACGAGCGCTACACGGGCGACCGGGAGCTGGAGAACCCGCTCGGCGCGGTCCAGATGGGCCTCATCTACGTCAACCCGGAGGGCCCCAACGGCAACCCGGACCCGGTCGCGGCGGCCCGGGACATCCGGGAGACGTTCCGCCGGATGGCGATGAACGACGAGGAGACCGTCGCCCTGATCGCCGGAGGCCACACCTTCGGCAAGACCCACGGCGCGGGCCCGGCCGATAACGTCGGCGCCGATCCCGAGGCCGCCTCGCTGGAGGAGCAGGGCCTGGGCTGGCGCAACTCCTTCGGCACCGGCAAGGGCGCGGACGCCATCACCTCCGGCCTGGAGGTCACCTGGACCGCCACACCCACCCGGTGGAGCAACGGCTTCTTCGACAACCTCTTCGGCTACGAGTGGGAGCTGACCGAGAGCCCGGCCGGTGCCCAGCAGTGGCGGCCCAAGGACGGTGCCGGCGCCGGAACCGTCCCGCACGCCCACGACGCGTCGAAGAAGATCGCCCCGTCCATGCTCACCACGGACCTCGCGCTGCGCTTCGACCCCGTCTACGAGCAGATCTCCCGCCGCTTCCACGCGGACCCCGAGGAGTTCGCCGACGCTTTCGCCCGTGCCTGGTACAAGCTCACCCACCGCGACATGGGACCCAAGTCGCTGTATCTGGGCCCGGAGGTACCCGAGGAGACCCTGCTGTGGCAGGACCCGCTGCCCGAGGCCGGGGGAGAGGCACTCGGAGCCGAGGATGTCGCGGCCCTCAAGGCCCGGCTGCTCGACTCGGGGCTGACCGTGGCGCAACTGGTCACCACCGCCTGGGCGTCGGCCTCGACCTTCCGCGGCAGCGACAAGCGCGGCGGCGCCAACGGCGCCCGCATCCGCCTGGAGCCGCAGCGCGGCTGGGAGGCCAACGACCCCGACGAGCTCGCCACGGTGCTGAGCACCCTGGAGTCCGTCCAGCGGGAGTTCAACTCCGGCGGCAAGCAGGTCTCGCTGGCCGACCTGATCGTCCTCGGCGGCTGCGCGGCGGTCGAGCTGGCCGCCCGGGACGCCGGGTACCCGGTCGAGGTTCCGTTCGCGCCGGGCCGGGTCGACGCGACCGAGGAGCACACCGACGCGGAGTCCTTCGCCGCGCTGGAGCCCACGGCCGACGGGTTCCGCAACTTCCAGGGCAAGGGCAACCGGCTGCCGGCCGAGTACCTGCTGCTGGACCGGGCCAACCTGCTCACCCTCAGTGCCCCCGAGATGACGGTCCTCGTCGGCGGTCTGCGTGCCCTGGGCGTGAGCTCCGGATCCACGAAGCCCGGCGTGTTCACCGACACCCCCGGCAGGCTGACCAACGACTTCTTCGTCAACCTGCTCGACCTCGGCACGACCTGGCGGGCCACGTCCGAGGACCAGAGCACCTTCGAGGGCCGGGACGCGGCCACGGGCGAGGTCCGGTGGACGGGCAGCCGCGCCGACCTGGTCTTCGGCTCCAACTCGGAGCTGCGCGCGCTCGCCGAGGTCTACGCGAGCGACGACGCGGGGGAGAAGTTCGTGCGCGACTTCGTCGCCGCCTGGGACAAGGTGATGAACCTGGACCGGTTCGACCTGCGCTGAGTTCGGCAGGCCGCAGCACCTGACACGGGCGCCCGGCAGCAGGGCCCGGGCCGGTTCGCCGGTCCGGGCCCGTTCCGTCTCCCGCCCCCGGCGGCCCGGGAGCCCACCCGGTCAGTCCCTGCCGTCGCCGGGCGCCTCTTGACCGTGCCGGGCCGCCCAGTGCCCGGCCGCCGAACGGAGCCGCGCGGCCGCGGCCGCGACGAGGCCCCCGCGGCGGGGATGCAGCCGTGCGTGCAGCACGATGCGCCTCCTGACCGCCGGGGTCAGTGGTACGGCAACCAGCGTGCCGGGCGGATCGGGCACCGCCAGCCGGGGCAGGACGGTGATGCCGATGCCGGCCCGCACCAGACTGAGCGCGGCGTGGTGGTTGTCGAGCCGGGCGACGTAGCGCGGCGCGAACCCGGCCGCGGCGCAGGCACCCAGGATGATCTGCCCGGTCGGGCTGTCGTAGATGTCGTGGTCGATCCACGGCTCGGTGCGCAGTTCGCCGAGCGCGACGGAGCGTGCGCCCGCCAGCGGATGCGCGGCCGGAAGGACCGCGAGCAGCTCCTCGGTGAGCAGCTCATGGCGCCGGTACCCCTCCAGCCGGATCTCGGCACCGTCGACGGGTTCGGTCCTGATGTCGAGGTCGGGCCGGCGGCGGCCGCGTCCGTCGACGGGCTCGTTGAGACTGACCTCCGTGGTGATGTTCGGCCGCAGCTCCCGGACCGCGCGCACCACCTCGGGGATCAGCTCCTCCGCCGCCGAGGCGAAGCAGGCCAGCGCCAGGTGCTCGCCCTGGCCCGCGCGCAGGTCCGCGACGGTGCGCTCCAGCCGGGCGAAGTCCGCGAGTACGCTCTGCGCCTGCTCCGCCAGGTGGAGCGCGGCCTCGGTGGGGACGATCCCCCGGCCCTCCTTCTCGAACAGCACCAGCCCGGTCTCCCTGGCGAGGGCCGTGAGGTGCTGGCTGATCGTCGCCGGCGAGTAGTTGAGGTTCCTGGCGGCGGCGTTGACCGACCCGGCAGCGAGCACGGCGTGCAGGATCTCCAGGCGGCGGGTGCTGAGCATGGACTCATCGTAAGCCGATGCCGAATGGTCCATCGATTTTGTTTGCTTGTTATGAGGGATGTCGGGAGGTGATGGTGGTCCGTGTGGAAACCAGCGCCTCCGCCGCGAGGCGCCCGTCGGTGAGGAAGTGCACATGGACACCCCCTTCTGGGCAGATGCCGACCGCCTGCTGATCCGCTACGGCGCGCCCTTCAGCCCACGCGTCGTCGAACGCGCCGCCGGAGCCTACGTCTACGACGACGAGGGCAACGCGATACTGGACTTCACCTCCGGCCAGATGAGCTCCGTGCTCGGCCACTCGCACCCCGACATCGTCTCGGCGGTCTCGACAGCGATCGGGTCACTCGACCACCTCTTCAGCGGCATGCTCAGCCGCCCCGTCCTCGACCTGGCCGCGGCGCTCGCCGAGACCCTGCCCCCCGAGCTGGGCAAGATGCTGCTGCTGAGCACCGGCGCCGAGTCGAACGAGGCGGCGATCAAGCTCGCCAAGCTCTACACCGGCCGGTACGAGATCGTCTCGTTCGACCGCTCCTGGCACGGCATGTCCCACGGCGCCGCGTCGGCGACCTACTCGGCCGGGCGGCGCGGCTACGGGCCCCCGACCCCCGGCAACTTCTCCCTGCCGACGCCGAACGCCTACCGGTCCCCGTTCCGCACCTCGGACGGTTCCTACGACTGGGAGGCGGAGCTGGCGTACGGTTTCGCCCAGATCGATCAGCAGTCCTCCGGGAGCCTCGCCGCGTGCCTGGTGGAACCGGTGCTCTCCTCGGCCGGCATCATCGAGCTGCCGCCCGGCTACCTCGCCCGCCTCAAGGAACTGTGCGAGGAGCGCGGGATGCTGCTCATCCTCGACGAGGCCCAGACCGGGCTCGGCCGCACCGGGACGATGTACGCCTTCGAGCGCGACGGCGTCGTCCCGGATCTGCTGACCCTCTCCAAGACGCTGGGGTCGGGCCTGCCGGTGGCCGCGGTGCTCACCGGCGAGCACATCGAGCGCGTGTGCCACGAGCGGGGCTTCCTCTTCTTCACGACGCACGTCTCCGACCCGCTGGCGGCGACCGTCGGGGCCACGGTGCTCTCGGTGATCCAGCGCGACGGACTCGTCGACAGGGCTGCCGCGCTCGGCCGGCAGCTCACCGCGCGGCTGGAGGATCTGCGCGACCGGTACGACATCGTCGGCGACGTACGCGGCCGCGGCCTGCTCCAAGGCGTGGAACTGGTCACCGACAGGCAGCGCAGGACCCCTGCCGACAAGGCGGGGCAGGCGGTCACCCAGGAGTGCCTCGACCGCGGACTGCACCTCAACATCGTCCAACTCCCCGGTATGGGAGGCACCTTCCGCATCGCGCCGCCGATGACCGTGACGGAGGACGAGCTCCACGCCGGAATCGACATCCTCGCCGCCGCGATCGAGAAGGTCGCCCCCGGGCGGCCCGGCGCCTGACCGGCCCGCACCCGGCTCCTGCCGCCACCGGACGCTCCGCGGCGGCAGGAGCACGTCCGAGGAGGACCTCCTCGGCGGCGACCAGGACCGGTTCGAGCGGGTGATGACGGACGCGCTCGGCGGGCACCCGCCGAGCCCTCATGGAGCTGTACGACGAGTGCCTGGCCGCGGTGCGCGGCCGGCCAGAGCGCTAGCCCAGGCGCTCGACGGCCTCCTTGGCCTGCTTCAGGTCCACGCCCGTCAACTCCCGGTAGCGCTTGACCGCATGGATCCTCTTGCCGCTGCGCAGGAGTTCGATGACCTCACCCAGCCGCGGATCGTGCTCCTGCAGCCCCAGATGGTCCAGCACCAGGTCCAGCTTGCGTTCGACCCGTGCCAGTTGCCGATCCGAGCGGGAGATCCGGACCTCGACAGCGCGCACAGCCCCGTACAGCAGGAAGGCCACGGGAACCCAGAAGAGTATTTCCATACGGGAATGAAATCAGCTCCGTTCCCCGTCGTCCTCGCAGGGCGCCGTCCCCACCGGGCGCCGCCCGCCCGTCGGGGCGGGTGCCCGGCAGCCCGGCCCGGCTGCCGGACTGCCGGGCACCCACGGTGCCGGGCCGGACCGTCAGGAGCGGCCGCGCGCCCGGCGACGTGCCACCAGAAGGCCGCCGGCGCCCAGCAGCAGCGCGGCTGCCACGGAGGCAGCGGCCACCGAAGTACCTGTCGCGGCGAGATCACCGGAGCCACCGTTCGGGGACGGGGACGGGGACGGGGACGCGGACGGGCCACCGGTCGAGGCTGCGGGGGCGGAGGCCGAGGCGGACGACGCGGGGGCCGAAGGCTGGTCGGAGGGCTTCTCGCTGGGCTTGTCGCCGGGCTTCTCGCTCGGCTCCTCGTCGCCCTCGCAGTCGGTCCAGAAGACCTTGTGCTTGGCGCGGCCGTGCTCGCCGTCGAAGTTCCAGACCAGCTTGTAGTGGCCGTCAGGCAGGGTCAGATCTGCGCTGCGACCGTGTCCGTCGCCGTCCAGGTCCAAGGAGTCGCTCTTGGCCACGGTTCCCTTCGAGCCGGTGGGCGGCATCTGGACGATCCGCCAGTCCACCTGCTGCCGGCCGTCGAAGCCGAACGCATCGAGGTAGAACGTGCACACATGTGGCTGGTTCCTACGGAGTGCCTCGCCAGTCCTGGCGTCGTGGATCTTCACGGTCCCGTTGTCACCCGCCGGCGTGGCGTGTGCCACCGATCCGAGAAGCAGCGAAACCGCCACCCCCGCCACCACGGTGCATGCCGAAGAGAAGGTGCGCATAGGGCTACCAACTTCTTGAGAGAACCGAAGGGGGGTGGGCGGCTCAGCGTTGCCCGCTCGCCGATCCCAGGTCAAGCCGGATAAGCACCCTGTGAGCTGATTTCCCACTGCAACACACCATTGATGACGCATAACCATCCGGCCAAGTGCTCTGGCCGTCTGGGGCCGCCGGGTTGGTGGTCGTGGCGGTCGGATGCGGGAAGCACGGGACCGCTGCCCCCGACCGGGTCTTCCCCGTCGACGCGTTCGGCCCGCTCGGGGTCCACCCCGCCACCGGCCCCGGCGAACTCCTCCGCACAGAGCACTAGCAGGCCCGGTGTGCCCCGGGAAGGGACACCGCACCTGTTGATCATGCAGGGGCTTTGCACGGTTTCCTGTGAGACCGCTTGATTGTCCGCCAGGACCGCCGCCCCCACGCTGGAGACGTACCGCTCAGGGCGCACACGGCTGCGGCCCGCTGCTTCCGGTCCGGTGCGTCCGTTCCCGAACGACCGCACGCCGCGGGGACGGAACGCCAGCGACCACGCGGACGTCCTGGCGCCATCCCGGGCCGCCCGACGGGTTCACAAGGAGTGTCATGCGAACGCGAGTCACGGACCCCCTGCTCCAACCCTTCACCCTCAAGAACATCACGCTGCGCAACAGAGTGGTCAGCACCTCGCACGAGCCGGCGTTCGGCGAGAACGGCCTGCCCGGGGACCGCTACCGGATGTACCACGTGGAAAAGGCCCGCGGCGGGGCCGGGTTGACGATGATCGGCGGCTCGGCGGTGGTGTCACCCGACAGCCCGCCCTCGTTCGGCAACCTGCTGCTCTACCGCGACGAGATCGTGCCCTGCTTCCGCAGGCTGGCCGACGAGGTGCACGACGCAGGGTCCGCGGTCATGTGCCAGATCACCCATCTGGGACGGCGCACCAGCAACTACGCGGGCGACTGGCTGCCCGTGCTGTCCGCCTCGCCGGTACGGGAACCCGCCCATCGTGCCTTTCCCAAGGAAGCCGAGCCGTGGGACCTGGACCGCGTCGTGCAGGACTACGCGGACGCCGCCGCCCGCTGCCGGGCCGGTGGTCTCGACGGCATAGAGATCCAGCACTACGGCCACCTCCTGGACAGCTTCCTGTCCCCGGCCACCAATCACCGCGACGACCGGTTCGGCGGAACGCTCGCGAACCGCACGGCCTTTCCGCGCCGGGTGATCCGCGCGATCCGGTCCGCCGTCGGCCCCGATTTCGTCGTGGGCATCCGCATGGCGCTGGACGAGGACCAGCCGGCCGGACTCGGTCTCGGTGAGGCGCTGAGCGCGCTCCGCGACTACCTCGCGGACGGCGTCGACTTCGTCAGCACCATCCGGGGTTCCATCGAGAGCGACGCGTCGCTCTCGCGGGTCATCCCGTCGATGGGGACGCCCTCGGCGCCGTTTCTCGACTTCACCGCCGAGGTCAAGCGCAGCCTGGAGATCCCGGTGATGCACGCCGGACGGATCGCCGACGTGGCCACCGCGCGGCACGCCGTGCGGGAGGACCAGTTGGACCTGGTCGGCATGACCCGGGCCCAGATAGCCGACCCCCACCTGGTCGCCAAGGTGGCCGACGGGCGCGAGGACCGGATCCGCCCCTGCGTGGGAGCGAGCTACTGCCTGGATGCGATCTACGACTCCGGGGACACCAAGTGCCTGCACAACCCCGCCACCGGCCGGGAGCTGCGGCTGCCGCACACCGTCCCGGCGGCGGCCTCGCGGCGGAAGGCGGTGGTCGTCGGCGGCGGACCCGCCGGACTGGAGGCGGCCCGGGTGCTGGGCGAACGCGGCCATGAGGTCGTCCTGTTCGAGGCGGCGGACCAGCCCGGCGGCCAGATCCGCCTCGCCGCCGCGAATCCCCGCAGGCGGGACCTGCTCGGCATCGTGGACTGGCGCGTCGCCGAGTGCGGCGTGCTCGGCGTCGAACTGCGGTTCGGCGTGCTGGCCGAGGCGGCGGACGTACTGGCCGAAGAGCCCGACCTCGTCCTGATCGCCACCGGCGGCACACCCGACGCCTCCTTCCTCGCCGGCGGCGCCGACCTGGTGTCCGACACCTGGGACGTGCTCAGCGGCGCCCTGCGCCCCCGCGGACGGGTGCTGGTCTACGACGACAACGGCGCCTACCCGGCACTGGACGCGGTGGAAGTGCTGGCGCGCCAGGAGGTCCCCGTCGAGTACGTGACCCCCGAGCGGATGCCCGCTCCCGACGTCGGCAGCATGAACGCGCCCCCCTACCTGCGGGTCTTCGCCGAACACGAGGTACGCACCACGCTGGCGCACCGGCTCACCTCCGTGCGCCGCGCCGGGGACGGCCGGCTCGCCGCGGCACTGCGCAGCGAGTACGCGGCGACGGAGGCCGAACGGACAGTGGAACACGTCGTGGTGGAGCACGGCACGCTGCCCAACGCGGACCTCCACCACGAACTGCTCCCCGGCTCACGCAACCTCGGACGGCTGGACCACCGCGCGCTGCTGGCCGGTGAGCCGCAGCCGGCCGGCGCCAACCCCGCGGGCCGCTACCAGCTCTTCCGCATCGGTGACGCCGTCACCAGCCGCAACATCCACTCCGCGGTCCTGGACGGCCTGCGCCTCTGCCTGCCGATGTGATCCGACGCCGCTGCCACCGCCGCCGACACCGGGCCGCAGGACCCACCGGTGCGGCGCCGCACCGACCGTGCGCCGGAGCCCGCCTCGGCCCGCGCCGAAGGGAGAAACGTGACCTCACTGGAAAGCACCCCCGCCACGCAGACCGACCGGATCCACGAGGCGGTGGCACGACGGGTTGCCGGGCGCAGCCTGGAGGGCTCCTTCTACACCGACCGGGAGTTCTTCGACTTCGACATCGCCGCCGTCTTCGCCCGCCAGTGGATCTGTGTGGCCGTCGACGCCGAGCTGCCCGAGCCGGGCGACCGCACCTCGGTGGAGATCGGGCCGTACTCGGTTCTGCTCGTCCGCGACGACGAGGAGGAGCTGCGCGCCTTCCACAACGTGTGCCGGCACCGGGGCGCCCGCATCGTGGAGGGAGGGAAGGGCTCGGCCGGGAACCTGGTCTGCGGATACCACAAATGGACCTACGGTCTGGACGGCAGACTGCTGCACGCGCCCTCCCAGCCCGCCGGCTTCGACCGCGACTGCTTCGGACTCGCCCCCGTGCACGTGCGCAGCGTCGGCGGACTCGTCTTCGTCTGCCTCGCCGAGCAGCCTCCCCCTGGCTTCGACGAGGTCGCCTCGCGCATCGAGCCCTACCTCCTTCCCCACGACCTGCGCCGGGCCAAGGTGGCAGCCCGCAGCGAACTCGTGGAGGAGGGCAACTGGAAGCTCGTGATGGAGAACAACCGCGAGTGCTACCACTGCGACGAGCACCCCGAACTGCTGCGCACCTTCTTCCCCACCTACGGCTACTCCGAGGCGGACCTTCCCCCGCGGCTGCGCCCGGCGCACGAACGGTACCTGCGGGCCGACGCGGAACTGCGCGCCACCTACGAGCAACTGGGGCTGCCGTACGCGCTCATCGAGGAACTGGACGACCGCAGCACCGCCTTCCGCATCCAGCGGGACGCGCTCGACCTCGCCGGTGAGTCCTTCACCCCCGACGGCACGGCCGCCTGCCGACGGCGCCTGGGCGACCTGCCCACGGCCCGCCTCGGGCATCTGGCCCTGCACCTGCAGCCCAACTCGTGGTTCCACGTGCTCGCCGACCACGCCATCGCCTTCAGCGTGCTGCCGCTCGCCGCGGACCGGACGCTGCTGCGCACCACCTGGCTGGTCCATCCGGAAGCCCGGGAGGGTGTCGACTACGACCCCGACACCCTCCAGCGGGTCTGGCGCGCGACGAACGAGCAGGACGCGCGCCTGGTCGCGCTGGCCCAGCGCGGGGTCTCCGGCCCCGCGTACCGGCCGGGCCCCTACGCCCCGACGGAATACCAGGTCGAGGCGTTCTGCAGTTGGTACATCGCCCGTCTGCGCGAGGAGCTGAACCGATGAACGATGTCCTCACCGACCCCGGCCGGGAAGCGCTGCGGCAGCCGGCGGCCTTCCGCACGGCGGAGGGCGCAGCGGACGGTCCGGTGGACCATGTGCTGGTCTGCAAACAGGTCCACGACGTCAACCACGACACCAAGACCTTCGCGTTCGAACCGGCCGGCCCCGGACTCTTCCGGCACGACCCGGGCCAGTACCTCGCCTTCACCTTCGAGATCGACGGCAGGGAGGTCTCCCGCTGCTACACGCTCTCCTCGCCGCCCTCGCGTCCGCACCTGGCCACGATCACCGTCAAGCGCGTGCCCGGCGGCCGGGTCTCGAACTGGCTGCACGACGTCCTCGTCCCCGGGGCCGTCGTCCGCGCCAGGGGACCGATGGGCCGGTTCTCCACGGCCCGGCATCCGGCGTCCGCCTATCTGTTCCTGTCCGGAGGCAGCGGAGTGACGCCGTTGATGTCGATGACCAGGACCCTGTACGACCTCGCTTCCCCGGCGGATGTGGCGTTCGTGCACAGTGCACGCACCCCCGCCGACATCCCCTTCCGGCAGGAACTCGCGCTGATGGCGGCCACCGCGCCCGCCATCCGGGTCGCCCATGTCTGCGAGGACGGCGGGAGGGCCGAGCGGTGGCAAGGCCACCGGGGACGTCTCTCCCTCGGGATGCTCCAGGAGATCGTCCCCGACCTCCTGGACCGCGAGGTGTTCTGCTGCGGACCCGCGGGCTACATGCGGGCCGTGCGCCGGATGCTCCACGCGGCGGGCCATCCGGAGGCCCGCTACCACGAGGAGAGCTTCGAGGCCCCCGGGCCCGGACCTGTGCCCGCGCCCGCGCCCGCACCTGCGTGCGCCCCCGCCCTCGCGTCCGCCCCCGACCCGGCCCGCTCCGCGGGGGACTCCGGGCCCGCGCCGCGGTTCACCGTGGAACTGTCCCGCAGCGGAACGACCATCGAGTGCGACGCCGGGACGCCGGTTCTGGAGGCCGCGGCCCGCGCCGGGATCACCCTTCCCTCGTCGTGCGGCGAGGGGCTGTGCGGCACCTGCGTCACGACTCTCCACCAGGGGTCGGTCAGCATGCGGCACCAGGGCGGCCTGCGGCCGCGGGACAGCGCGCAGAACAAGATCCTCCTGTGCTGTGCGACACCGTTGGAGAATCTGGTCATCGACGCCTGACGGCCGGCTCGTACCCGGCCCCGGACGGCCGCGCGGCTGCGCGACAGCTATCCGCATCTGACGGTGCGGTTCATCGAAGCCGAACCCGACCGGTGCTTCGACCTGCTGCTCTCGGAAGAGGCCGACCTGGCTCTGCTGGTGGTCACCTCGGACTCCCCGGCGCTGACGGACGAGCGGTTCGACCAGCAGCCGCTGCTGGAGGACCCGCTGGACCTGATCGCCCCTCAGGGGCACGAGCCCACCCGGCGGGAACGCGTCACGCCGGCCGACGCGGCCAGGGAGCCGTGGATCCTGGGCAACCCCGGCACCAGCTACCACCAGTTGGTCCTGGCCGCCTGCATGAGTGCCGGGTTCACCCCGCACATCGCCCACCACGCCGACGAGTGGGGGACCGGCACGGCACCGGTCGCCCACGGCTTCGGCGTCATCCTCGTACCGCGCCTCGCGCAGCTGGGCGAGGAGGCGCTGGTCGCGCGCCTCCCGCTGCACGGTGAGCCGGCGCCGGCCCGCCGCATCATGGCCGTCACCCGCATGGGCGCACGGGAGATCCCCGTCCTCACCCACGCCGTCGACACCATCACCGCGACCGCCGCGCGGTTGCTGCCGACGAGGTGATGCGGCGGGCTCGGACCGGTCGCGTCGCGCTCGGCGAGGCCCCCGCGGACGGCCCCCGTGTCCCTGCCGGCACGGGCACGCGGCTGCCCGGGTCAGGGCGAGCCGTTGGTCAGCAGCAGACAGCAGATGCGGTCATGGTGCAGGAGCGTGGCGGTGTCGGCGTCGCCGCCGTCGAAGTACACCGGCCGCAGCGGTTCCTCGCCGCTGAAGTACCCGCTCGACCGCAGGAAGTCGGGCTCCACCGAGCCGAACTGCCACGCGCACGGGTCCGCGCCCAGCAGCTCGTGCACGGCGCTGCGGACGAGGCGCCTTGCATCCGCCTCCGAGCAGTGCCGCCGACCGGGGCCGGGCGCCCGGCAGAGCATCCACTCCAGCCTCGCCAGCAGCCCGGGGCCGTCCAGCGGCCGGATGGCGGCGCGGAATCCCGCACGGGGGAGCGCCCGCTCCTCCTCGTCCCCGCCCCTGTGCTCGGACAGGTTGTACCAACCGCGCAGGCGGTCGGCGGCCCGCAGCAGCTCCTCGAACAGGCCGCTGCGGAGGAAGGCGCGGAGAACGCACTGCCTGTTGTCCTGGGTGAGGGGTGTCTCGGCGGCGAACTCCAGCAGCAGGGTGTTGCTGTTCATCGACCGGTCCACGGCCGAGAGGAACGCGTCGACGGAGGGGCGTGGCGGGGTGTCGGCCGGAGCGGTGAAGCGCACGGTCTCCTCCTCGCTGTCTGTCACGGCCGCGTGGCGGCATGCGCCCGGTCTTCCGGCACCGCCCGCCCTCCGGGCGACCTGGCACCGCGGCCGGGCTACGAGGAGTAGACCTCGGTCATACTGGTGATGCGGTTCTCGCGGTCGATTTTCACATCGTAGAAGTTCAACCCCCAGCAGTCGCTGGTGTCCGCCTTCCGCTGGCCGCCGTCGAATTGCTTGCCGTCGGGGTCGGCGCAGGTTTTGACGTGTGCGATACCGCCGTTTCGCGCGGTGAGCTTCTTCTGCTTGGATTCCTTCTTGCTGATCACCGTGATCTGTGTGCTTCCGGACGCCGGGCGGTAATTCTTGAACTTCCCGACGGGATGGTAGGAAGCCCCTTCCTGGGAACCGGCCCGGCATTCCGCCTTCGCTTCCTTGGCGACCACGGTGTTCATGGCGCCCTCGACGTGGTGGACCCAGATGACCTTGTGTCCCGGTGCCGGGGTGGGGCAGGAGTCTCCCTTTTAGTCCTTCCCGTCTTCTCCGTCCTCCGTGGCCGCCCCGGGGCTCGCCGAGGACGGATTGCCGCCGTCTGCCGAGGTGTCCGCCGGGGGGTCGCAGGCGGTCAGCGGGATCAGCGCCGCGACGAGGGCGGCTACGGCGGATATGGCACGAACAGAGCGCATGTACTTCCCCGTGACTGTGAGCGCGGATGGCAGGAGAAACCTGTCGAACCGGGCGATCGTTCCGTGTGTGACTGCGAATCAGCCAACCGGATCATAGAGATAAGTGCACCCTGAAACTCTTCTGTTCGCCGTGCGGGCGGACACTGTTTCCGACCTGTGACCATGCCCTCCCGTGGAATGCCCCGGACTCGGGGGGCCGGCAGCGACGCGCCCGGGGGCCCGGGCGCGTCCTCGGCGCACCGCGGGGTCAGGTGCGTCGTGCGGCCGCGCAGCGCACGCAGGTGGTGGTCGCGGGACGTGCCGACAAGCGCTCCTCGGGGATCGGCTCCCCGCACTCCGTGCAGTGTCCGTACGGATACTGTGAGTCATGCACACCCGTGCTCATCGACGGGCTGACACCAGAGGGCGGGTCTGTGCATCCGTTCGGCGTCTCGTCGTTCCGACGCACTGGTCAGGCGGTGTGAGTCCGTGCGTACAGCTCGGGACGACGGTCCTTGAAGACGTCGTTGTGGGCGCCGATGCGCTTGTCCCTGGCCTGTGAGAGGTCGCACTCCGCAAGGAGGAGAGCGGGGGTGGCCGGTGCGGTGTCGGTCGTGGCCATGAGAAAGCCGTCAGGGTCCGCGATCGCGGAGGCTCCGGTCCAGGCGACGCCGCGTTCGTCGCCGGCACGATCACAGGCTGCGACGAACACGCGGTTGACGCTTGCGTTGGCTTGGACCCGGATGACCTCGGCGGGTGCCTGTCCATCGGGGCGAGGGACGAGCGGCCAGTTGACCGGGGCGCAGAGAAGTTCGACCCCCTCGATGGCCGTGGCGCGGACCCATTCGGGGAATTCGAGGTCATAGCAGATCATGACGCCGATCGGTCCGACAGGCGGGACATCGACGATCGGGGGCAATTCGTTGCCTGGGACGAAGATGTCCTTCTCGGTGCCGAAGAGGTGTGCCTTGCGGTACACCGCCCGGAGGGTGCCAGTCGGGTCGATGAGGACGGCCGAGTTGCGTACTTGGCCATCCGGGTCGCGTTCGCACAGGCCGGCGACAAGAGTGATGCCGTGGCGCCGCGCCGCGCCGGACCACGCGGTGACGGTCGGGCCGTCGGCCGGCTCGGCCAGTGCCGTCGCTTCGGCCGCGTCCTCGAAGACGTAGCCGCTGTTGGTCAGTTCCGGCAGGACCAGGACGTCGGCTCCCGCCGCAGCCGCTTGAGCGATCGCATGGTCGGCAGCCGCGCGATTGGCCTCCACCGCGCCGACGGCGAGGGTGAGCTGGGCGCACGCGACGGTGACGGAGGCGGCGTTCACGCGTCTTCCTTCTCCAGCTCGGCCTCGCTGGCGGCGACGGCCGCGCGCTCGGCGCCCAGGTCGAGGTCGCGCATCAGCACGTAGTACAAGGCGCCGCCGACGGCGAGCCCGACAACAAAGGAAATATCGAAGCCGCCGAGGGCCTTGGCGAGCGGGCCGGTGTAGAACGACGTCGTGAAGAAGGGGATCATCGCGGCGAAGCCGGCGACGTAGGCGGCCATGCCTTGCCAGCACCAGCGGCCGTAGATGCCGTTCCGGTCGAAGATCGCAGTGATCGCGTAGTGGCCGCGTCGCACGCAGTAGAAGTCGACGAGATTGACGGCCGTCCACGGGATGAGGAAGTACAGCATCATCAGGATGAAGTCGTTGAAGCTGGTGAGGTAGTCATCAGGCAGCAGCAGTGCCACGACCAGGACGGCCAGTTCAATGACGACGATGCCGGTGACGCGGGAGCGGATGGTGGGTTTCACCGGACGGAAGGCGTCGACGACGCTGCTGGTGGTCAGCATCGCGCCGTAGGCGTTGACGGCCATGATGGTGATCAGGGCGAGCGCGGAGACGACGACGGCGAAGGTGCCGAAGCCGGGCAGGATCGCGTTGCCGACCTGCTCCACGCTGCCGATCGCGTCGGGTGTCGGCAGGCACGAGGCGAGCAGCGCACCGAGCGACATCAGCCAGACCGCCGAGAGCGCCGCGCCGGCATAGGTCCACCAGATGACCTTGCGGGCGGAGACATCGCGCGGCAGATACCGCGAGTAGTCGGAGACATAGACGGCGTAGCTGATCTGGTAGCCGGCGGCACCGCAGAAGACGATCAGGAACGATGTCCAGGAGTGCGCGGTGTCGGCAGACGTGGTGTGCGGGGTCAGCTGGAACATCGCACCGACGGTGATCACACCGAAGACGGCGATCAGGACGTACGTCAGCCATCGCTGCACCAGGTGCAGCAGGTCGTGCCCGACGACCGCCAGCACGGCTGCCACGGCAATGATGATCATGTACCACAGTGCCGTCCCGCCAGGCAGGACAGTGGTCAGGCCCTGAGCTGCGAGGACGACATTGAAGACATTGAAGCCGACATAGACGAAGACGACCGCCGCAAAGGGGATCACCGCGCCCCGGATGCCGAACTGGGCACGGGACTGGATCATCTGCGGCAGGCCCATGCGCGGCCCCTGATTGGCGTGGAAGGCCATGAAGAAGGTACCGAACAGCGCGCCGAGCGAGACCGCCGCCACCGACCAGCCCAGGCTGAGCCCCAGCGAGGGCCCGATGAATCCGGTGACCATCGTGGTGAGGACGAAGTTCCCGGTGAACCAGAAGGGGCCCTGGTGCCACACCTTGCCGTGTCGCTCACGGACCGGTACGTAGTCGATCGAGCGCACCTCGATCACTCCGCCCCCTCCGGGTGCCTTGTCCCCGGGGCCCGGCACCTGGGGTGCGGATGTGCTCCGTGCCGCGGTCGAGCCGTCCATGGCCACCACGCTTCCTCTCCTCGCCTGTGCCGCAGCGCATCAAATTCCACGGCACCGGAAATCTATGTGGCCACTGGTCCGGCTGCGATCGCCCTCAGGTCGAATCTGAACAGCGGGTACCGACAAAATGTCCAGAGCTCTTGGCGATACTGGAGTCATGGCTCTGCTCATATCCGACCTCGTCGCCCGCCCCGAACTGCACCTGTCTGTGATCACTGGGGCGGATCACATCGACCGCCCCGTCGACGCGGCCCACGCCTCCGAGCTGCTGCGCCCAAGCGCTTGGCTGCAGGGCGGCGAACTGCTGATGACGATCGGGCTGCTGCTGCCGATGGACCCGGGCTCCTGCCGGGCCTACGTGGACGACGTTGTCGGCGGGGGAGCCCGGGCCCTGGCCGTCGGCCTCGGCGACGAGCTGCCCTACCAGGAAGTCCCACAGCCTCTGGTGAACGCAGCGGCGCAGGCGGGGCTCCCGCTGCTGACGGTCGGGCGTCAGGTGCCCTTCATCGCGGTGACCAAGGCTGTGTTCGCGGCCCAGGCCGCCGAGCAGCGGGCAGCCGTCGAGAGCGCCTTCGCCACCCAGCGCAGCCTTACCGCCGCAGCCGCCTCCGGCCAGGGCCTCACCCCGACCCTGGACGCCTGGACCCAGGCCACGGGTGTGCGCGCCTACGTCACCGACCCGCTGGGGCGCGTCATCGCCGTCAACGACACCTCCCCACACCAGCACACGGATACCCACGAGATCTTGATCCGCCGGGTCGTGGCCGGCGGCATGCGCTCCAGCGCCGCCGCTCCCGGCATCGAAGTCCAGCCCCTGGGCGCCCGCCGGCTGCGCGGCATCCTCGTCCTCACCGGCCCCCTGCCCTCCGAAGCCCGTCTCCTCGTCTCCGGCCTCGTCTCCCTTCTCTCCTTGGAACTAGAAGGCAGACACCTGGCCAACGAACCAGACCGCCGCCGCCGAGCCGCCCTTCTGGGCCGCCTTCTGGCCGAGACCACCACGCCCGAAGTGGCGGCAGACGTTCTCGCCGACGCGGGACTGGGAGCACGTTCCGTGCGCGCCGTCGCCATCGAACCACCCGCCGGTGCCACGGCACAGGACACCACCCGCAACGCTGCCGACCTCGCGGCCGACCTCGCCCTCGCTGTCCCCGGCGGTCTCACTCGCGCCCACAAGGGACTCGTCGAAGCCGTCGTCGACGAAGATCTCGATCTGGAAACCGTCCTCACTCAGTTCGCCCCCCGCCGGCCGGCCGGCATAGGGTCCCCCGTCCCGCCCGCGGCTGCCCGCAACTCCCTACGCGAGGCAACCGGACTCGTCGACCTCAGCCGCGGCACCGGCCACCCGGTCCGCGCCCGACAGCGTCGTTCCAGCGACATCCTGCTGAACCTCGGCCCGCGCACCGCACTCGCCGGATTCGCCGACACACTCCTGGGCCCGCTCGATACGGCAGACCCCACGGGCGAACTCACCCAAACCCTGGCCACTTGGCTGGACGCCGCTTGCTCCTGGGACGAAGCAGCCCGCCGACTCGCCGTCCACAGGCATACGGTCCGCAACCGCCTCGACAAGATCGCCCGGCTTACCGGGCGCAGCATGGACAACGGAGACGACCGCTTCGACCTCTGGCTCGCCATCCGATCCCGCAATGCCGCGCAACGGGCATCACCCTCCCGGGAATGACACCAAGGAGGGCGCGGGAGCGGGAGCGGAATGCTCAGTGACTTCAGCCGCCCGGGCGCCGTACGCCCGTGATCGTTGGAGGGTCGGACCGGACAGCCAGAGGTGATCTGCACCCGACCTGTGACCGTGCACCGCCGTGGAATGTCCCGGATTCAGGGCTCGGAGACGCGGGCGGGTCCGAGGGCCGCAGCGGCTCCTCGGCGCACCGCGGGGTCAGGTGCGTCGTGCGGCCGCGCAGCGCACGCAGGTGGTGGTCGCGGGACGCGCCGACAAGCGCTCCTCGGGGATCGGCTCCCCGCACTCCGTGCAGTGTCCGTACTCGCCCCGCTCCAGGCGCTCCAGCGCCCGGTCCACCTCCACCAGGTGCTCCCGCGCCCGGGCCAGCAGCGCGGCGACGTGTGCTCGCTCGAATGCCGTGCTGGATCCCTCGGGGTCGTGCTCGTCGTCGACCGCGACCAGGGCATTGGCCTCGACGATCTGCTCGAACTCCCGGCTCAGGGCAACGATCTGCGCTCCGGTGCCGGCGCGTTCCGCCAGGAGCTGTTCCCGTGCTGCGGCCCGGGCCGCGGGGGAGAGTGCCGGATCGTGCGGTGAGTCAGCCACAGAAGGGGCAACGACGAGACCGCGGTCCGGCATTCCCGGGCCCGTGCGCCCACTCCGACGGCCGAGGGGGTTCGGCCGACGAGCGCAGTCGGCCCGACCCGTCGGGGCATGCGTCGTACGAGCCGCACCGGCAGCGTTGCGGCGCTGGGAGGGGCACCCCCCGTGGGTGCCCCTCCCAGGGCGTTCGACGGGCGCCGCGCGATGCCGCGCCACGACGCGTGCCGTGGCCGTCCCGCGCGCCGTCCGTCGGGCCGCCGACCGCGGGAGGGTCAGGCGGTGTGCAGCGTCAGACCGTAGTGGTCGAGGATCTCGTTGATGGGCTGGTACCAGGTCTCGCCGCCGCCGGAGCAGTCGCCCCAGCCGCCGGAGGTGACGCCCTGTGCCTGGTCGCCGCTGATGAAGGAGCCGCCCGAGTCGCCGCCCTCGGCGCACACGCTGGTCTTCGTCATCTCATGGACGGCGCCCTGGCTGTAGTTGACGGTCTCGTTCTTGGCGAGCACGGTGCCGCAGTGCCAGTGCGAGGTCGACCCCGAGCGGCAGATCGAGGCCCCGACCGGCGCCTCGGCGGAGCCGCGGACGAGCTGGTCCGAGACCGTGCCCCAGCCCAGGACCACCGGAACCGTCCACCATCCGCTGCCGACGTTGACCCAGGCGTAGTCGTTGCCGGGGAACGAGGAGCCCTGGAAATTGCCGATGTAGGAGCCGTCCCAGCCGTTGACCGCCTGGCCCGCCCCGCCGCAGTGGCCGGCGGTGACGAAGCCGCCCTGGACCGAGAAGCCTATGGAGCAGCGGACGTTGCCGGTGTAGTAGGGGTCTCCGCCGACCGTGCCCGCGGAGAGGGTCGAGGGGGCGTGGTCCGTCGTGCGGACCGTTACCGGTCCCGCTTTGCGCGCCCGGGCCAGAAACTTCTTGACATCGTTGTCAGCTTGCCGGGAGCTGAGGACTTCGACCACGACGCGGTTGGTCTTCCAGTCGACCCGCCAGTTGCTCACCCCGCTGGGCGCGTCGAGGGCGTCGATGCGCTCCTTCACGGCGTCGAGCTGCTCGGCGGTGCGGTCCACCAGGTCCACGGTCGCGCCGGTGGCCCGGACGGCCGCGGCCTTCTCGCGGTCGGCGACCGCCACGGTCAGCTTCCGGGTTCTCGGGGAGAACCAGGAGCCCGCGTAGGCGCTCCCGGCCGCGCGCTGGGCCTGCTTCTCGGTGGTCCGCGCGTGCTTCTCGGCGGCCAGCCGCTTCTCGGCCTGCTGTTCGCTGAGGCCGAAGTCCCGCTGCATGGCGTTCAGTACGCCGTCCGACGCGGGGGTCTTGTCCGTCTGCGGTCGCGCGTCCGCCGCCGTCGCCGGGAGCAGACCGGCGGCCACGAGGGCTCCACCGGCCAGCAGCGCGGACAGGAGGGCGCGCGGGGTTCTTGTGCGTCTCATGGATCGGCCTTTCGTTGTTCCGGTGTGTCGTGGGGGTGGAACAGCAAAGCCTGGGAACGATCCCGGGAGATGCCGCTGCGCAGATTAGCGAGAGAGCATGGACAGGTCCATGCCAATGTTGCATCGCTTTTCGGCCAGCGACCGGACCGCAAGATACGTCAACTCTCGGACGTGCTCCCGTGCTCCCGTGCTTCCGGTCCTCCGGTCCGCAGTCCCGGAGGCGGCATCCTCGACGCGCAGCGGTCACCGGTCCTCAGGTGGGTCCTGTCCTTTGTCGGTGAGGGCCAGGAACCGGTCGACGGCCGTCCGCGCCTGGGTGGTGATGTCCTCCTCACCGGGCGGGCGTTCGCCCAGCAGTACGCGGATCTGGAGGTCGCGGACCACCAGGCCGTAGAGGAGTTGGAACGCCTCCTCCGGATCGTCGGTGCGCAGGTGGCCTTCCTCGGCCAGCCGGCCGAGATGGGCCGTGATCAGTGGTCCGGTGGTGTACCGGCCGTGCCGCAGTACGAGTTCGGCCAGCTCGGGCGAGGTCATGGCCGCTCGGTTCAGTGCCACCGAGACGTCACCGATGAGCAGTCTCAACAGGTTCCGGGCGATGGTGACAAGGGTGGTGCGGGGGTCGGCCGGCCGGTCGAGGGCTTCGGCGACGGCTGAGTTCACCTGCTCGGCCTGTCGCTCGATGAGCGCGGCGAGCAGCCCGTGGCGGTTGCCGAACCAGGCGTACAGGCTCTCCTTGGACGAGCCCGCGCGCGTGGCGACTGCCTGCATCGTGGTGCCGGTGACACCGCGCTCCAGGAGTTCCGCGAGGGCGGCGTCCAGGGCGGCCCGGCGCCTCGCCGTCTGCTCTCCCGACCGGGGGCGGCCTCGGCGGGGACGGTCACCTGCGGGTGTGGGCATGGGCACCTCCGGGTTCCAATTTTCCGAACGCATGGGTACGGTTTAAAGCGAACGCTTCAGTTCGATTCTAGTCTGCTTCGGAGGCCCCCCATGACGCAGTCGCTGTCCCTGCCCCTCTCGCCCGCCACCCCTTCGCGCTCGCCCGTGGGGCCGACGGCCGTCGTGGTGCGGCGCGCCCGGGGCGGCGCCCTGGCGTCCGCCACGCTGGCCATGGGGCTCATCTCGGGCTTCTTCTACGCCTACGCCTGTTCCGTCATGATCGGACTGGCCCGTCTCGACGACCGCACATTCATCGACACGATGCAATGGATCAACGCCACCGTGCGCAACCAATGGTTCGCCCCCAGCTTCTTCGGTGCTCTCGCCCTGACCGCCGCGGCCGTCCTGGTGCATCTGCCGCGCGACGGGCGTCGGGTGCTCCGGTGGGCGGTCGCGGCCCTCGCCCTGTACGGCGCGGCCTTCGGCATCACCCTGGGGGTCAATGTGCCGCTCAACAACGACCTGGCTGCGGCAGGCGACCCCGCCTCCCTCGGTGACCCCTCCGCGGTCCGCGCCGCCTTCGAGGACCGCTGGGTGGCCTGGAACGCCGCCCGTACCGTCGCCTCGACCGCCGCGTTGGCCTGTCTGCTCCGGGCTCTGGTCCTGCACGGCCGGGAGGCCGGGCTCCAGAGGCAGCGGTCCCACCGGTGACACGCGACGGTCGCCGAGCCGGTACGGGCGGCAGCGTGCGGACACCGCTCGGCTGCGCGGGGAGTGTGCCGTTACTTCGGGTCGGAGCGGCCGAACGGGCAGCGCCGGAACGGGGTGGGTGATGCTGCCTGCCGGGCGTGGTGCCGGCGGCGACGAGTGATCCGAGGGCTCTGCGCCGCGCGGTATTGCGGGGATGCGGACGGGTGGATGACCGGCTCTGCGGCTGTCCGGACCGGCCGTACGCGGGACGGATGGGTGGGGCTCCTGCCCTTCCTCGCGTCGGCTCCCCTGGACTCCTAGCGCACGTTCGGCCCTTGCGCGCGGAGGTGTTGCGAGGGCCGGAAGTGGTCGGGAGTGCCGAACCGTTGCGCGGACGGGCTGGTGCTCGTGGGGTCGCGGAGACACGCGGGGGAGAGGGTCGAAGACCTCCGTTTCGTCACTTAGGGTGGGTATTCGCATGCATTCAGTCATGAGTGGATCGATATTCACCCGCCAGGAGCAGACATGTCCACCTCGCTGGTTGCGCGGCCGTCCGGTTCGCGCCCGTCCGGTCAGCGGCGTCCTGGCCATACCGTGGTGCGGTGGCTGACGACAACCGATCACAAGACGATCGGCAGCCTCTACCTCATCACGTCGTTCCTCTTCTTCCTGATCGCCGGTGTGATGGCGCTCGTCATGCGGGCGGAGCTGGCGCGTCCGGGCCTGCAGATCATCTCGCCGGAGCAGTACAACCAGGCTTTCACCATGCACGGCGCCATCATGCTGATCGTCTTCGCGACGCCCCTGTTCACCGGGTTCACGAACTGGATCATGCCCCTGCAGATCGGGGCGCCGGACGTGGCCTTCCCCCGGCTGAACGCCTTCTCCTACTGGGTGTACCTCTTCGGCTCGCTCATCGTCCTCGGCTCGCTGCTCACTCCGCAGGGCGCTCCGGACTTCGGCTGGACCGCCTACTCGCCGCTCTCCGACGGGGTGCACACACCGGCTGTCGGCGCGGACATGTGGATCATGGGGCTCGCGTTCTCGGGGTTCGGCACCATTCTGGGGTCGGTCAACTTCCTCGCCACCATCATCTGCATGCGCGCTCCCGGGATGACCATGTTCCGGATGCCCATCTTCACCTGGAACGTGCTGCTGACCGCCGTGCTGGTGCTGATGGCCTTCCCGATCCTGACCGCGGCGCTGTTCGCGCTCGAGGCCGACCGCAAGTTCGGGGCACACGTCTTCGACGCGGCGAACGGCGGCGCGCTGCTGTGGCAGCACCTGTTCTGGTTCTGGGGGCACCCGGAGGTCTACATCATCGCGCTGCCGTTCTTCGGCATCGTCTCGGACATCTTTCCGGTGTTCGCCCGCAAACCGGTCTTCGGCTACGTCGGACTCGTCGGCGCCACCATCACCATCACCGGGCTGTCCATGGCGGTATGGGCACACCACATGTTCGTGACCGGCGGGGTGCTTCTGCCGTTCTTCTCCTTCATGTCCTTCCTGATCGCCGTACCCACCGGGGTGAAGTTCTTCAACTGGATCGGCACCATGTGGAAGGGATCACTCTCCTTCGAGACCCCGATGCTGTGGTCGGTCGGCTTTCTGGTGACCTTCCTCTTCGGCGGCCTGACCGGCGTACTGCTGGCGTCACCCCCCATGGACTTCCACGTCTCCGACTCGTACTTCGTCGTGGCCCACTTCCACTACACCGTCTTCGGCACCGTCGTCTTCGCGATGTTCGCCGGGTTCTACTTCTGGTGGCCCAAGTGGACCGGCAGGATGCTCGACGAACGCCTCGGCAAAATCCACTTCTGGACCCTGTTCGTGGGCTTCCACGCCACCTTCCTGGTCCAGCACTGGATCGGCGCCGAGGGGATGCCCCGCCGCTACGCGGACTACCTCGCGGCCGACGGGTTCACCGCGCTGAACACGTTCTCGACCATCGGGTCCTTCCTCCTGGGCTCCTCGATGCTCCCGTTCCTCTACAACGTGTGGAAGACCGCCAGGACGGGCGAACACGTCCACGAGGACGACCCCTGGGGTTTCGGCCGCTCTCTCGAATGGGCCACCTCCTGCCCTCCGCCTCGGCACAATTTCGTCACCCTGCCCAAGATCCGGTCCGAGTCGCCCGCCTTCGACTTCCACCATCCGAGCATCTCGGCACTCGACGACAGCGAGAACATCGACCGGCCCCAGGCGATCGGCTCGGGCCCGGCCCGGCACGGCCGAAGGCAACTGCCCGACGCCGAGAGCTGAGACGTCCATGGGCACCGGGAAGTCCCCCGAAGGAGAGGTCGGCGACGGTGTCCGGCGGATCGAGGGCTATCTGCTGTGGCAGCGGCACCTGAGTGACGCCAGGGCGCGGGCCGAGCACGCCCTCGCCCCGTTGGACTGGCTCACCGGGGCGGAACGCGAGGACATGGTCCGCCGCGTCGCCGATGCCCTCGCGGACTCCTCCCGTGCCGCCCTGCGGGAGACCGCGCAGCGCGCCGTCTCCCTGCGCCGCGAGTACGAGGACCGGTACGCCGTGCTGAGACGGAGGGTCATGGGCTGGGCGTTCTGCGGCCTCGCGGTCGTCAGCTTCGTCGACGGCCTGCTGCTGATGATGAGATGACACACGGTCCCGGCGGCGCCCGCTGCCGCGGCGACTCACCCCTCCCTCGTCGGCCGCATCCCGATTCCCCGCCGGGATGCTGAACGCATGATGCGCATCAGAGTGCTGTGTGAGTCCCAGGACAGCAAAGCCGTGGTCGACCTCCTCGGAGCGGAACCGGGCGTCGCGCACCTCACCGTCGCCGGAGGCGTCGGCAAGCAGCCCGCCGGAGACCTCATCGAGGCGGCCATCGCCCGCGAGGTCGTGGAACGGGTGCTGCACCGTCTGACCGAGTACGGCGTGCACCGCCGGGGCGAGATCACGCTCGAGCAGATCGACACGATGGTCTCCGAGACCGCCGAGGCCGCCGAACGGGCCGTCCCCGGAGCCGGGGCCGAGGCCGTCATCTGGGACGAACTCATCGATACCACGGGCGAGGAGAGCCAGCTCAACCCGGTCTTCCTCGCCTTCCTGACCATCGCCTGCCTGCTCGCCGCCGTCGGTGTGCTCACGGACTCGGCCATCACCATCGTGGGTGCCATGGTGGTGAGTCCGGACTTCGGCCCGCTGGCCGCGCTCGCGGTCGCCCTCGCGGTGCGGCGACGCGGCCTGGCAGCCCGGGCCGGGCTCGCTCTCGGGGTGGGGTTCCCCCTGGCGATGCTGGTCACCGCCGCGTTCGCATGGCTCGGCCGGCTCGCCGGGCTCTTCGGGCCTGCCGACCTGACCCATCTGCACGAGGTCTCGTTCATCTACCAGGTGGGCCCGTACTCCGTCGTCGTCGCGCTGCTCGCCGGCGTCGCCGGAGTGCTGGCGCTCACATCGGCGAAGCCGGGCGCGCTGGTGGGTGTGTTCATCTCGGTCACGACCGTGCCCGCCGCCGGATTCGCCGTCCTCGCCGCCGTCACCGAGGACTGGCGGCGCTGCGCCGGGTCGGTGCTGCAACTCCTCGTCAACCTCGTGGGCGTCGCCGTCGCCGGAGGGCTCACCCTGCTGCTCCGCCGCGGACGGGTGCCCGGGCCCGGCCGGGAGCCGCGGGAGCACCGCCTCTCCCGGCGGTGACCGCGCAGTTCTCCGCCGGGCCGGGCCGGACGCGGCCGGTGGCGGTGGGGTCGAGCAGCGCATCCGCGCCCGGTGTCGGGCGGAGCGCATCCGCGCTCGGTGTCGGACTGAGCGCATCCGCGCTCGGTGTCGGGCGGAGCGCATCCGCGCTCAGCGTTTCACTGCCACCCCTGCCCATACTCCGGCCTCGGCCGCGGAGATGGTGCCGGGGAGCTGCCGTATCGGCCCCAGGTCGAGGTCCATCCGCCATTCGCACGTGGGAGTGATGCCCGGATCCAGCAGATCCAGGCCGTCGAAGAAGAGCGCGGTCTCCTCGCGGGTCCGGAACTGGGTGGGGGTGACGGCCTTGCGGTAGTGCTCGGCCAGCGCAGCCATCCGGCCGTCGTCCATGTCGAGTGCCGCGTGCGAGAGCACCAGCGCACTGCCCGGCGCCAGCGGCGCGAGCAGACGGCGCATGAGTCCGTACGGATCGTCCTCGTCCGGGATGAAGTGCAGCAGCGCCACCACCGAAAGGGCTATGGGGGCGCCGAAGTCGAGGGTCTGGTGCGCACGTTCCAGGATCCGCTCCGGTTTGCGGATGTCTGCCTCGATGTAGTCCGTCTTCCCCTCCGGAGTGCTGCTCATCAGAGCACGGGCATGCGCGAGAACGATCGGATCGTTGTCCGAGTAGACGACGCGTGCCTCGGGGGTGATCGCTTGGGTCACCTGATGCAGGTTGGGTTCGGTCGGAATGCCGGTTCCGATGTCCAGGAACTGGCGGATGCCGAGGTCCTGCGCGACGAACCGGGCCGCCCGGTGCATGAACTCCCGGTTCTGCCGGGCGGCGACCATCGCGTGCGGATTCGCGGACAGCGCGGGCACCGCCGCCTCGCGGTCCACGGCGTAGTGCGTCTTCCCGCCGAGGAAGTAGTCGTACAGGCGGGCGGTGTGGGGTTTCGTACCCGGTTGCGGAACTTGGTGACCTGCCCCGTCCATCGTGTCCTCCTCATCTGCGGCAGCAATGGATCACCATCATCGACCAGTTCGGTCCGCTCCGCGCAGCTTCTGCGCGGATTCGTGCGGGCACCGCGCACGACATCGCACCGGGAGGGTCCTCATACGGACTTCGGCCCGCACACGCCCCCCTTCCGTCCTCCAGTCGGCCGGTACCCCCCGAGGCTTCTGCGGGTCCTCCCGGTCCGGCACCGCATCGCGGTGCCTCCCGAACGTGTGGGGACGAGCAGACCGCCGGGGTCGGCCCGGAGCGCGGCGAGGTCGTGGTGTCGGCGTCGAAGTCACCACGGGTGAAGCGCAGCTCGTCCGCCGCGCCCCCGCCGCCGGGAATCCGGCGCGCGTGTACGGCCCCCGTCACCTGGGGGGATGAGGATGTCGCCCCGAACGAGGGAACGCGTGGGCGAAACCGTCCCCGTCCGGGCGCCGAGCGCCAGGATGCGGCCATGTCGTCATCGCGTCTTCGCTCTCTCGCCCGCCGGGCGCTGCCCCTCGTTCTGATGGCCCAGGTCGCGCTCGGTGCGGCGGCGGCCGCACCGGCCTACGCGGCGTGTCCCGGGAGCGCTTGCGGCGGTTCCGTCGTCGTGGCCCCGCTCTCCCAGGAGCCGCCCGACCCGGGCCCGTGCACCAGCCCCGAGAAGGTCGTGTGCATGATCCGGGCCGAGACACCGGAGGAGCGTGCCGAGTCCCGCGAGGTCCGGATGCGCTACCACGCACTGCTCGGCGAGCTGGAGCGCAGGGAGTGCGAGATGCGCGCCCAGGGCCGCTCGGAGGAGGAGATCGCCCGGGAGCTGGTGCGGATGCGCAACGAGGCCAAGGAGGTCACGCGCGCCGGTATGTCCGCGGAGGAGGTCAGGCGGCTGGAGGAGCGCAACGAGGAGAAGTACGGCAACCCGCTGGGCCCCACAGCGGATCAGCTGTATGCCAAGTACGGTTCCTGGCGGGCGGTCAGCGACGCCGCGACCCGCTCCAGCCGTGCCGTGGACAGCGAACTGGGGCTGGAATACCGGCCCTGCCCCTGCGGTGTGGAGCCGTCGTCGCGCGCGGCGGCCCTCCTGGGCTGACGCCGGTCGGCATGCGGCGGCGGTGCCGGGCCGTCGTCGGTCACGTCATTCTTCCGTGCGGGGCCGGAACCTTCGCGTGCGGCCGGCAGTTCTACAGTGCTGTAGACGCCGGTTGTCAAGACCACCGGCCGAGAAGCGAGCCGGAGCAGCCGCCCGGGCTCCACCGTCCCAACCTGGAGGCTTACGGATGATCACGCTGACGAAGGAAGACGAGCCGGCCGACCTGGACGGCGTCACGCACCTGTCCATCGGCGCGTCCTGGGACCCCACCGCCGGGAGCAGCGGAGGGGTACTGGGCAAGATCCGCCGCAAGGCGGGCACCGACCTCGACCTGATCGCGATCGCCATGCAGGGGCCGGACCCCGTGCGGATAGCAGGTCTGGACTCCCTCGATCCGTTGGGGAACGGATCGCTGCAGCACACGGGAGACAATCAGACCGGGCACGGGGACGGGGACGACGAGACGGTGACCGTCGAGTTCGAACGGATCCCGTCCAACATCACCTCCATCGTCTTCGTCGCGGCCGCCTACAAGAGGGGCAGCGCGTTCCAGCGGGCGCGGAACATCAGCTTCAAGGTGTACGACGCGACGGGCGGCAGTTCCCAGCAGGTCGCCGACATCTGGCCGAGTCTGCTCACCGACGACAACGCCTGCGCTGTGGCCAAGGCGATGCGGGTCGGCACCGGCTGGAAGCTCAAGGTGATCAACGAGACCGGGAAGGTCAAGCAGGGCAACGAGCAGTCTCTGATGCGCTTCGCCGTGGACAAGTGACCGGCGTCCGGCAGCGCCTCCGCCGGACGGCCGGGCCCGGGCGGTCTCCCGTGCGGTGAGGCGGGCCCCCGCCGCACCGCGCGGACCCGCCGCGGGGCAGCCGAGCGACGAACGCGGCGCGGCGATGTGCGACGAGGGGCGGCCTTCCGGGGCTGCCCCTCGGTCCGCTGCAGACGGCCTGCGGAGCTCGCGCCCTCGCCCGCCCAGCCGCCCGCGATTCGGCGGGACACGGGCGCGGACCCGCGGCGTACGGGCCCTGGCGCGGAGCCGCGGCGTACGGGCCGGAGCGCAGCGTCCTGTGACGCCGGGACTTGTGACACCCGGCTCGTTACGGTGCTGACCTGTGACGCCCGGGTCGTCCGTTCGCGCACCGATCGCCCGCGGCATCGCATGGACCGGGCCCACGGATCGCTATGGCCGGGACCGGAGGGCGGACTCAACCGGCGCCGGATGCCGACCGGTTGAGATGCCGCCAGGTCCGTATCAGCTGGCTGAACTCCTTGACCTGGACCAGGACGTGGTCCCGCGCGGCGTTCTCGGCGGTCTCGGCGTCGCCGCCCGCGATCGCCTCGGCGATCCGGCTGTGCTCGGTCAGGGAACGCCGCATGCGGTCGGGCACCCGCAGCTGCAGCCGCCGGTAGGGCTGCAGGACCCGCTTGAGCGCGTGCACCTGCTGGCGCAGATATTCGTTGCCGCAGGAGTCGTAGACGATGCCGTGGAAGCAGGCGTTGGCGTAGTAGTAGCGGTCGGCGTCGCCGGCCAGTGCATGGACCTCGCACTCGCGCAGCGCCCGTTCGAGCTCGTCCAGCGCTTCCTGTTCGATGCGCCGGGCGGAGAGCCGTGCCGCCATCCCCTCGAGTTCCGCCATGACTTCGAACCGCTCGGCCAGTTCGGAGACGCTCAACTCGGTGACGTAGGTGCCCTGTTTGGCGCGGATCTGCACCAGCCCGGACCGCTCCAGTGCCTGGAGGGCTTCCCGGACCGGTGTGCGGGAGCAGCCGAACTCCCTCTCCAGCCGCGCGGGGTCCAGCCGCTCGCCGGGGCGGTAGCGGCCGTCGACGACGGCGTTCTCCAGCGCGTCGCGTACACGCTGGGATTCCGGGACTCGAGTCATGCGCACCTCCGAACGGTCAGGTTATCCCGTCATCCGGGGCGCCCAGGGGGTAGCGCGCCGCACTCCTGTGCTTTACGGTGCGGCTGTTATATACATCACGCCTCATGATGCATACACGGGGCGACGGCGCGCGGAGGGCGGGAATGGAACCTCAGGACGGCGGGCTGCTGACCGAGCAGTTCCGGAACTCCGGCAGCCGCCCCGACGGCACCCCGGCGGCAGGAGACCTCCGCCACCGCCCCCTGGACCGGTTGTCGGCGGCCTGCGAGGTGCTGATGGGACAGGCGGGCGAAGCCTCGATGCGCACGGTGGCGGCAGGCGCCCTCGCCGCCTACGGGGAACTCGACGACCACGGCAAGCGGGAGTTCTTCACCCGCATCACCAGCGCCTACGACGCCTCGCCCGACCGGATCCGCAGCGCCTTCCACCGATGGGAGGCGGCCCGCAGCCGCGGATCCCGGGGCGCGGAGGAACTGGTCCATCTCTTCGACGAGGTCGAGCCGCCCCGCCAGCTGCTGCTGCGCCGGATGAACCACGCTCCCGGCGCCACCCTCGCCCTGGTCGGCATGCGTGCGGATCTGCGCCGGCTGATGCGCTCCGACCCGCGGCTGCGGCCCCTCGACCACGACTTCCACCATCTGCTCACCTCCTGGTTCAACCGCGGCTTCCTGCGGATGTCGGAGGTCGGCTGGGAGGCGCCCGAGGAACTGCACCAGTACCTGCTGCGCGGCGAGAAGGTGCATCCGATGGCGAGCAGGGCCGAACTCCGGCGCCGCCTGCAGCCCGAGGACCGCCGCGTCTACGCCTTCTTCCACCCGGCCACCGGGGACGTGCCGCTGATCTTCGTGGAGGTCGCCCTCGTCCGGGGGATGCCGGACAGCATCGCGCCGCTGCTGGAGCCCGGACCGGTACTGGACCCCGCACAGGCGGACACGGCCGCTCTCTACTCGATCAACAACGCCCTGGACGGCCTGGCCGGAGTCTCCTTCGGCAGCTTCCTCATCAAGCAGGTCATCGAGGACGTGGGGGAGCAGCTTCCGCAACTGCGGCAGTTCGCCACGCTCTCGCCCGTCCCCGGCTTCCGGCGCTGGCTCACCGAGCAGGCCGAGCGGGAGGACGGACTGCGGACTCTGCTCGCGGAGCTGGAGGCCGCGGAGCGGCAGCCGGATCCCGCGGCCGCGGGATCCGGACGGACGCGTTCCCGGCTCCTCCCGGTGCTGGCCAGGTACATCGCCGTCGAACGGCACGGGGACGGGCGTGTGCTCGACCCGGTCGCCCGGTTCCACCTGGGCAACGGTGCCGCCGCCTGGCAGGTCAACTGGCCGGCGAACGATGCGCCGGAAGCCTGGCAGCAGTCCTTCGGCGCAATGGTCAACTACCGCTACGAGCCGGAGCACGTCGAGCAGCGGCACGAGGAGTTCGTCCGCCACCGCACGGTGGCACTGGGCGGCCCGCTGCGGGCCGCCCTGCCGCACCTCGCCCGGTCCCCGGCCGCGGGGACCGCCACGGCGGTTGACCGGACCGCGAAGGGCGGGGCCGCGCACCCCGGGAGCTGACGCGCGCATCAGCGGCGGCCGCGTCGGAACCGGACGGACCGTCGGCGCAGCTGTGCCGACCACGCAACCAACAGAAAGGAGCGTCCCGGATGGCACCCTTCCCGACCATCCACCGGGCCTTCGCCGAACAGGCGGAGCGGCGGCCGGACAAGGCCCTCTTCGACCTGCCCGACGGGCGGGTCCTCACCTACGGCGACACCGCGACGGCGGTGCGCCGGATCGCCGCCCGGCTCGTCGCCCACGGCGTCGCCCCGGGCGACCGGGTCGCCATGCAGGTGGAGAAGTCCCCGGAGGCCGTCGCGCTGTATCTGGCGACGCTGCGGATCGGCGGGGTCTTCCTGCCGCTCAACCCCGCCTACACCGGTGCGGAGACGGACTATTTCCTCCAGGACGCCGAGCCCCGGGTGCTCGTGTGCGCTCCGCGGCACCGAGCCGCACACGCGCACCACGAAGCAACCGGACTCGTGGTCGAGACGCTGGGCACCGACGGCGACGGCAGCCTCCTCGACGCTCCGGAGGACGGCGGTGCCGAGCAGGTCCACGAGGCCGCTGCCGACGATCCGGCGGCGATCCTGTACACCTCCGGTACGACCGGCCGCTCCAAGGGCGCGGTGCTCACCCACGGCAACCTGACCGCCAACTGCGAAGCGCTGCTGGAGAGCTGGCGCTTCACCGCGGAGGACCGGCTGATCCATGCCTTGCCCGTCTTCCACATCCACGGGTTGTTCGTCGCGGCGAACATGGTGCTGACCTCCGGCGCCTCCATGTACTACCTGCCGAAGTTCGACCCGGACCAGGTCCTTGACCTGCTGCCGACGGCCACGGTGCTGATGGGCGTGCCCACCTTCTACACCCGGCTGCTGAAGAACGAGCGCCTCACCCAGGAGTCCTGCGCCGCCATGCGGCTCTTCGTCTCCGGGTCGGCCCCGCTGCTCGCGAACGACCACGCGGCGTTCGAGGCCCGTACCGGGCACGCCATCCTGGAGCGCTACGGGATGACGGAGACCGGTATGAACACCACCAACCCCTGCACCGGCGGCCCCCGCAAGCCCGGTACGGTCGGCAGGCCGCTCCCGGGCACCGAGATCCGGGTGGTGGACGCCGAAACCGGCCGGGTGCTGCCGGACGGCGAGGTCGGCAGCATCGAGGTCCGCGGCCCCAACGTCTTCGCCGGCTACTGGCGGATGCCCGAGAAGACCGCCTCGGAGTTCCGCCCCGGCGGGTTCTTCGTCACCGGCGATCTGGGCCGCTTCGACGAGGACGGCTATCTGAGCATCGTCGGCCGGGGCAAGGACCTGGTGATCTCCGGTGGCTACAACATCTACCCCAAGGAGGTCGAGGAACTGCTCGACGCCCACCCGCAGGTGCTGGAGTCCGCCGTGATCGGGGTTCCCCACCCGGACTACGGCGAGACGGTGGTGGCCGTCGTCGTCCCGGTCCCGGGGCGGCGGCCGCCCCGGGACGGCGAACTGCTGGACTTCATCGCGGGCGATCTGGCCCGGTTCAAACACCCGCGTGCCGTACGCGTCGTCGAGACGCTGCCGCGCAATGTCATGGGCAAGGTGCAGAAGGCCGAACTGCGCGAACGCTACGGCGACCTGTTCGCCAGAGTGGGCGCCTGACCCCCGCAGCCGGCAGTCCTCGCACCTTCCCACACCCTGCGGCGGGTCCCGCCTCGGCGGGTTCCACGCCCCCACGGGTCGCCGAGCGAACCGAACACCCGCTCGGCCCGGCCTCTTGATCTTCCGGTTTCAACAGTCTCTCAGTGCGGAGAAGACGATGGTTATCCATGGAGTGGCAGCACTGGCGTTGTGCATGCTCGCGGGCACGCTCGTCGGTGAGGTGCTCGGCGCCGCTGTCGGTGTCGACGCCAACGTCGGCGGAGTCGGGTTCGCCATGATCATGCTGGTGCTGGTCACCAGTTGGCTCCGGAGCAAGGGCCGGTTCCCCGAACCCAGTGAGCAAGGAGTGCTCTTCTGGAGCGCGCTGTACATACCGATCGTCATCGCCATGGCCGCCACCCAGAACGTGGTCAAGGCGGTCACCGGCGGGCCGATGGCCATCCTGGCGGGCCTCGCCGCGCTCGTCGCGGGAGGCGCTCTGGTACCGGTGCTGGGGCGGATGGGCGGGACGGCGGAGCCGCTGCCGCCGCAGGTCGCCGAGGAAAAGCAGGAGGTCTGAGATGGACACGCTCGTCTCCGTCTTCGAGGACAACGGTCTCCTGGTGGCCTTCGCGCTGATCGGGGGGCTGATGATGCTCTCCGGCTGGCTCTCGAAGGTCCTGACACGGGGCCGGCTGCAGGGGTCCGCCGTCGCCATCCTGCTCGGGCTGGTGCTCGCCTACTGGGGAGGTGCGGCGACCGGTGGCGAGGACGGGCTGGCCGACTTCGCCGCGTTCTCCGGACTGAGCCTGATGGGCGGTGCGATGCTGCGGGACTTCGCCATCGTCGCCACCGCGTACGGCGTCGACCTGCAGCAGATCAAGCGGGCCGGGCCGGCGGGCGCGCTCTCGGTCCTGCTGGGAGTCCTCGTCTCGTTCGTGGCGGGGTCCGTCGTCGCGGCGGCCTTCGGCTACACGGACGCCGCCTCGATGGCGACCATCGGTGCCGGTGCGGCCACCTACATCGTCGGACCGGTGACCGGTACGGCGGTGGGCGCCAGTTCGGAGGTCATCGCACTGTCGGTGGCGGCCGGCCTGGTCAAGTCCGTCGTGGTGATGGTGGGTACGCCGCTGATCGCCCCCATGATCGGTCTGAACAACCCGAAGTCCGCGATGGCCTTCGGCGGCCTGATGGGCACCACCTCCGGCGTGGCGGGCGGTCTGGCGGCCACCGACAAGCGGCTGGTGCCCTACGGCGCCATGACGGCCACCTTCTACACCGGCGTGGGCTGCCTGCTCGGCCCCTCGCTGCTGTACGTGACGCTGCGGGCGATCGTCGGCGGATGAGGCGGCCGGACGCCGCGTCGCGGTCTTGGGCGCCGCACACGCCGGTCCCTCCAGCGGGACGCGCAGGAGGGCGGGGGAGGGGCGCGCCGTCGGCCGCAGGCGCAGGGCGCGGTCCGTTGTGCGACGTGTGCCGGTGCTGTCCCGCCGGATCGGCGGGACAGCACCGGCGCGGGGTCCACTACCCCGTGGTGAGAGCGGCCGCCAGTTCCTCCAGGCCGTCCGTCTGCAGGTCGAAGGTGTCGCCGGGCGCCGGAGGATCACCGACCGGCCGCCGGACATAGGCGGTGCGCATCCCCGCCGCCTGGGCTCCCCGGAGGTCCCAGGCGTGGGCGGCGACCATCAGCACCCGCTCCGCCGGGCAGCCCGCCGCGTCGAGCGCGAGCAGGTAGACCTCCGGCGCGGGCTTGTAGGCGCGGGCGTCCTCGGCGGACAGCGCCTGGTGCCAGCGCAGGCCCGCGTACTGGTTGAGCCGGGGGAGCACGGCGCGACCGGCGTTGGAGAGACCCAGCACGGGGAAGTGCCGCGCGATGCGGGCGAGTCCGGTCTGCGAGTCCTCCCATGGGGGCAGCCGCCGCCCCGCGGTGGCCAGCCGTTCGACGGCCGCCGGGTCGGTGACTCCGGCGCGGTCGGCCACCCGGTGTGCCGCCTCGCGGTCGATGACGTCGGTGCCGGCATAGGCCCGGCGCCCCTCCCGGACGCGTTCCTGCTCGTGCGCGACGTGCTCGTGCCACACCGCGAGCAGCCGGTCCGCGGACGCGTCGTCGGCGTCGGGCACCGCCTCGCGGACGGCGGCCCGGAGGCCGCCGGGCTCGTCGACCATCGTTCCGAGCACGTCGAATACGACGACCTCGATGTCGGGTGTCTCGGCCATCAGCTCTCCTGCTCCTGGTGCCGGTCCGACGGTGGGCCCGGCTCGTTCCACGGACACCGGTGCGCCCGGGGGATGTCCGGTGCCCGCGCACGCTCCGCGTGGATGCGGACGGCGGGTGCGGCGGACGGTCCGCGCACCGGGCTTCTCCGTCACCGGTTCAGCAGGTGACGGAAGCTGCTCGGCGATTGTTGCGCTGTCCAGCGTCACCGGTCAAGATGGTGATGTGAGATTCGCATTCGTCAGCGGCAACCCGGCCCTGGATCTGGTGGGCACTGTGGGATACCGGCGGGACGAGCCCGTGGACCTGCTGGATACGCCCGCCGCTCTTGAACGGTGGGTCCTGGAGTGCGAGGAGCTGCCCGACCGGGTGACCGCCGATGCCGCGGACCTCGCCTCCGCGCTGCGGCTGCGGGAGGCCGTCCACCGGCTGGCGCTCGACCGCCTGGCGGGCCGCCCCTTCGCGCCGGCCGAGCTGGATGTCGTCAACAGCGCCGCCGCCGGGCCGGTACCCGCGGTCGAACTCGGCGACGGAGGTCTGCGCCGGTCGGGGGATCTGCGCTCCGCGCTGGTCCAGGTCGCCCGCAGTGCGGTCGCCGTGCTCGCCGACCGCAGCGTGCCGCTGAAGGAGTGCGGGCGCGCGGGCTGCACCCGCCTCTATCTCGACCGCTCCCGTGGTGCGCGCCGTGCCTGGTGCGGTATGGACGCCTGCGGCAACCGCGTCAAGGCCGCCGCCTACCGCGCCCGCAGGCAGGCGGCCCGGCAGGGCCCCGAGGCCGCGGACGGCCGGGCCGAACGCCTGGAGACAGGGGGCTGATCGCTGCCGGTGACGGACACCCCGGCTGCCCCGCCGATCCGTCGGGCCAACAGATTGATTCTGTCTACATCTAAATGCATAATACGGTTATGCATAAGCGGGTTATGGACGCCGGTGCTGCTCGGGACGTGTCGCCGGAGGACCTGATGATCGCCGTGGAGCGGATCGTGCGCCACGTGCGGCACAGCGCGACCGCGGGCGGGCTGAGCACCGCGGCCTCCTCGGCGCTGGGCCGGCTGGGCCGCGAGGGTGCGCAGCGCCTCTCCGAACTGGCCCGGGCCGAGGGTGTCTCGCAGCCGAACATGACGCAGCTCGTCACCCGCATGGAGCGGGCGGGGCTGGTGCGGCGCACCGCCGACCGCAGCGACGGGAGGGGCGTCCTGGTGGTGGCCACCGACACCGGCCTGGAGGTCTTCCGCCGGCGGCGGTCAGAGCGCACCCGCGCTCTGACCGAGCTGATCGACGAGCTGGCGGAGCCGGAGCAGCAGGCGGTGGACATCGCTTTTCCGGCCCTGGCGCGCGCGATCCAGGACCACTGGTCGCGGTCCTGACCCCTCCGGTCCCGGCCACTCCCGGTCCTGCCCCCTCCCGGCCCCGGCCCGGGTCGCCCCCGACTCCTGCCGGCCCTGACCCCTGTGCGCCCCCTGCCCCCGACTGCGCGGAAGAGAAACGGACATGAGTGCCTCGCACGACGATCCCGCGAAGCCCGGAAAGGCCGCGAGCCCGTTCAGGCAGCCGAAAGCCGTCTGGGCCGTCGCCTTCGCCTGCGTCATCTCCTTCATGGGGATCGGCCTGGTGGACCCGATCCTGCCCGCCCTGGCCGAGAGTCTGAACGCCTCGCCCAGCCAGGTCTCCCTGCTGTTCAGCAGCTACCTCATCGTCACGGCCGTGGCCATGCTCGTCGTCGGTGCGGTCTCCAGCCGGGTCGGCGCCAAGCGCACCCTGGTGATCGGGCTGGCCGTCATCGTCACCTTCTCGGCACTGGCCGGGGCCACCGACTCCATCAACGGGATCGTCGGCTTCCGCGCGGGCTGGGGCCTGGGCAACGCGCTGTTCATCGCCACCTCCCTCGCGGTGATCGTCGCCTCGGCCAGCGGCGGGTTCGGCGGCGCCATCATCCTCTACGAGACCGCGCTCGGCCTCGGCATCGCCGTGGGCCCGCTGCTGGGCGGCGAGTTGGGCGCCATCAGCTGGCGCGGGCCCTTCTTCGGCGTCTCCGCGCTCATGGCCGTGGCGCTGGTCGCGACCCTGGCGTTCGTCTCCGACCCGCCACGGCCCCGGCGCCCCACCTCGCCCGCAGCGCCGCTCAAGGCACTGCGCCACCGCGGGCTGCTGACGATGGGCATCATGGCCCTGCTCTACAACTGGGGCTTCTTCACCATGCTCGGCTACGCGCCCTACCCGATGGAGCTGAACGCCCACCAGCTCGGACTGGTCTTCACCGGCTGGGGACTGCTGGTCGCCCTCTTCAGCGTGCTGGTGGCGCCCCGGCTGCAGGCCCGGTTCGGTACCGCTCCCGTCCTGTACGCCAATCTGCTGGGCCTCGGCATCGTGATGGCGCTGATCGCCGCCGGCGTCGAGACCCCCACCGTGGTCGTGGTGGCCGTCATCGCCAGCGGCGCCTTCATCGGGATCAACAACACCCTCACCACCCAGGCGGTCATGCTCGTCTCGCCCGTCGAGCGGTCGGTGGCGTCCTCCGCGTACGGGTTCCTGCGCTTCATCGGTGGCGGCCTGGCCCCCTACGCGGCGGGCAAGATCGCCGAAGTCACCGACCTCGGTGTGCCCTTCTATGTCGGCGCGGCCGCCTTCCTGCTCGCCATCCCGGTGCTGGCCAGCGGTCACCGGCTGATCCGGCAGGCCGAACAGCGCACCGGTGAGGGCGAGTCCGTCGGGCCCGCGCTGGCCCCCGTCGGCCCGCAGGCCGCGAGCGCCGAACCCCCGCTCATCGTCGCCGTCGGGACCCACGGCCACGCCGCTGCCGTCGTCGAGGCCGCGGCGCGGCTCGCCCGGGACTCCGGCAGTCCGCTGCAGATCGTCCATGTGCAGCAGACGGCCGTCGTCGAGGAGCAGGCCGTCGAGACCGAGACCCACGACCAGGCACGCGCCGCGCTCACGGCACACCTGGACCGGCTCGCCGCGCAGGGCGTCGCCGCCACCGGCCAGATCCTCACCAGCGTCGGCGACCGTGCCGCCGCCGGACGCGCCCTCGCACGGCACGCCACCGACGTGGGCGCCACCACCATCGCAGTGGGACGCTCCCCGCTGGGCGCCGTCACCCAGTTCGGCGAGGGCAGCCTCACCACGGCCCTCACCCGCGCCGCCACGAGCACCGTCGTGCTCATCGACCCCGACAGCACGCACCGGCCCCTGACCACGAGGGTCCTGGCGGAGCTGCGCAGCGGCAGCGACTGAGGCCGGGCGTCCCGCGGCCCGGGCGGTACGGTGCCGACCCGCGGCCGCGGGGACGAGCGGCGGTTTCGGGCATCCGGCGGGCGGGAACCGGTCCTGGGCCACCGCGCCGCCGCACGAAGGAGCCCGCACGATGACGCGATCCCGCAGCCGACCGGGCCCGGCCGAACAGGCCGGCGGACCACTGCCCCGGCACTGCGACGTCGTCGTGGTCGGCGCCGGTCTCGCGGGTCTGGCGGCGGCGCGTCGGCTGCGGGCCGGCGGGGTGGAGGTCGTCGTCCTGGAAGCGGGCGGCGAAGTGGGCGGGCGCATCCGCACCGACGCGGTGGACGGCTTCCTGCTGGACCGGGGATTCCAGTTGCTCAACACCGGGTATCCGCAGCTCGCCCGGCAGGTCGACCTCGAACGGCTGCGGCTGCACGCCCTGCCCAGAGCGCTCCGGATCCGGACCGGTGGGCGCTGGGCGAGGCTGAGCGACCCCCGTCAGCAGATGAACGCGGTCCCCGGGCTGCTGCGTGCGCCGATCGGCCCGCTCTCCGCGAAAGCGGCGTTGGCCGCCCACGCGGCCGCGGCCGCCTACCTGCCCGCGCGGGTACTGCTGCGCCGCCCGGATCTGCCCTCGGCGGCCTCGTGGCAGCGCCGCGGACTGGGCGGAGCGGTGGCCGAGAGGGTGCTGGGCCCCTTCTTCGAGGGCGTGACCTGCGACCCCGAGCAGGAGACCTCCAGCCGCTTCACCGATCTGATGCTGCGCATGTTCGTACGGGGCCGGGCCGCCGTGCCCCGCGCGGGTATGCAGGCACTGCCCCGGCAGCTCGCCGACGGGCTCCCCGACGGTGCGGTGCACCTGCACACCCCCGTCCGCGCGGTACACGCCGACCGGGTCGTGACCGAGCACGCAACCGTCACCGCGCGCGCAGTCGTCCTCGCCACCGACGCGGACGCGGCGCACGAACTCCTCCCGGACCTCGCCCCGGTGCGGTGGCGCGGGCTGACCACCTACTACCACCGCGTGAGGGGCCTGCTGGACGCCGACGCGGCGTTCGTCGTGGACGCCGAGCCGTCCCCGGTGACCAACACCGTGCCGATCAGCGAGGCCGCCCCGACCTACGCGCCGCCGGAGCAGACACTCGTGGCGACCACGGCCGTGCCCGGCGAGGGCGGTCCGGACGGGGAACGCCGCGTGCGGGAGCGCCTCGCGCGGCTGTACGGCACCGGCTTCGGCGAGTTGGAGCCGCTGGCCACCTACGAGGTGCCCCGCGCACTGCCCTCCATGTCCGCGCCGCATCCCTTCCGGCGGCCCGTCGAGGTGGCCGGTGTCTTCGTGTGCGGGGACCACCGTGCCACCAGTTCGATCCAGGGCGCCCTGGAGTCGGCGCAGCGCGCCGCGGCCGCGGTCCGCGCCCGCCTGGGCGTCCCGGGGCGGACCGCCCCAGCGGCACCCGCCGACGTGTGAGCCGATCGCCTCGGTCATCCCGCGCGGGCGGCGCCTGCCGCGGACCGCCGCCCGGACCCCGCGGAGCCGCACGGGCCGCTTCCGCGGCGTGCCGAACAGAGCCCGCCGGCCCTGGGGTTCACGGATGAGCGGGCGCGCCCGTGCCGCGGATCGCCGCGTGCGCGGCCGCCGCCAGGGCACGGCGGTCCCGCGCGGGGTGCAGCGCGGGATGCGGCGTGACGCGTACGGCCAGGTCCCGGGCACCGATCACCCGGTGCAGCGAAGCGGTGAACGTGTCGTCGCCGAGGAAGGCCGCCACCGTGCTGGGTTCGCCGCCCTGCCGGTAGCTGACCGTCACAGGCCGCACCGGAGCTTCGGCGTCGACCGCGGCCTGGAAGAGGGCGCGGCGGAATCCGCTGCCCGACTCGGTGCACCACGTGGTGCCCTGCGGAAAGACCAGCACCGAACGGCCCCCGCGCAGCACGGCCGCCACCTGCGCCACCGTGTCGGGCAGCGTACGGATCCGGTCCCGGTCGATGAACTGCACCCCCGCGCGTTGCGCCAGGGGACCGAACAGCGGCCACTGCGCCACCTCCCGTTTGGCGAGCGCGGTCGCCGGTTCGACGGCCAGCAGCGCGAGCGCGTCGAGCCAGGAGATGTGGTCGGAGACGATCAGCGAGCCCGTCTCGCCCGGACGCCGGCGCCGGCCGGAGAGGGACGCCGGGGCCTCCAGCGTGGCACCGAGCGCCCGGATCACCCCCCGCGCCTGGGTGCGCAGCACCTCCCCGCAGGCGAGGCGCGGACCGCTCGCCAGCCCCCGGAGCAGCGCGCCGGCCAGTGCCGCGTACCGGCGCGCCCGTACGGCGGCGGCCACCGGTGGTACCCGGTGGGCTGCGCACCGCACGGTGCAGGGTGAGGCCACGGTCCAGCAGCTCATCTCGGCTCCCCGAGGAAGTAGCGGTGGTAGCGGTCGTTCAACTGCTCCATGTCGAGCACCACGAAGAAGTCGGCGACGCCGAACTCCGGGTCGTGGGCGGGGGCTCCGCACACCCATGCGCCGAGCCGCAGGTACCCGCGCAGCAGCGGCGGGAGCAGCGCGGAGCGGGCCCTGGCCGGTTCCGCCACCCGCACCGGCGCCGACGGCCGCCACGGGCGGTGTGGGAAGACCTCCATGCCGGAGGGCGGCGCATGGCGTGCCGCGCACAGCGCCCACGTGTGCGCCGCACTCCGCCCGCCGTCCGCCAGCGGTACCGAGGCGCATCCCGCCAGGTAGCGGTGCCCCGACAGCAGCACGTAGCGGGCGAGCGCCGACCACATCAGATTGATCACCGCTCCGGAGCGGTGGCCGGGATGCACGCACGACCGCCCCGCCTCGATCATCGACGTGCGGATCCCCGCCAGCGCTCCCAGGTCGAACTCGCCGTCCGCGTAGGAGTGCCGGACCCTGCCCGGCGGCAGGAGGCGGTAGGTGCCGACGACGTCACCCGTGGCGGTGTCCGTGACGATCAGATGGTCCGCGGCGGAGTCGAAGGCGTCCACGTCGAGGCCGGATGAGCGGGACCCGGCAGCGGCCCCCATCTCCTCGCCGAACACCTGGTGGCGGAGCCGCTGCGCGGCCCGCACCTCGGCCGCGGAGTCGGCGACGGCCGCGGTGTAGGCGGCGCTTTCCCTTGCCGTGTATGAGGTGGTCATCGTGGTGTCTCCTCAGCAGGCTCGTGCCCGGCCCGGCGGACCGGGTCGGGCGGTGGGCGAGGCCGGGCCCGCACGGACCCGGACTTCTCGCAGCGGCACGTGCCCCGGTTCCGGGCGGTGGGGCTCGCCCGGTGTCCTTCGGGAGCACGTCCCGCCGGGTCATGAGTAGCGCCGCGGGCGGGCCGGGTGATGGCCCCCAGGCATCAGCCGCCTGAACCGGGGGTTCCGGCTCGGCGGGTGCCGCGCGGGGACGGGCCGCGCAGGGGGACCTCTCCGGGCGAATCGCCGGGTTTCGTGCACCTTCCGTGCCCCCGGTGCGCGTTGCCGCCTGCCGGCCCGATCCGGTGCGCCGTGCACCTGTGCGGCCGGCACCGCGAGAGCACTCCGCGCGCACGCCCCTACCATTGCGCGCCGGTGCGCGTCCGCCGGGGTGCGCGACCCGGGACGCGGAGGTGACCTCCGCTTTCGCACTCCCTGCCCCCGGCTTGTCACCTGACGTGTGTGCGACTAGTGTCGCCACGCCTTGGTGAACGGGAAATCCGGTGTGAAACCGGTGCGGCCCTCGCCACTGTGATCGGGAATGCCGGCTCCGGCCCTTGCGGGCAGCCACTGGGTCCTCGGACCCGGGAAGGCGGAGTGCGGGCGGTGTACCCGTGAGCCAGGAGACCGGCCAAGGCACGTCGTCCATCCACGAGGTGCTGGAGAGGGTCTGCTGAGCCATGCACATAGCCGAGGGTTTTCTGCCTCCGGCGCACGCGGTCGCCTGGGGCGTCGCGGCGGCGCCGTTCGTCGTCCACGGAGCCCGGTCCCTGACCCGTGAGGTCAGGGAGCATCCCGAGAGCACCCTGCTGCTGGGAGCCGCGGGCGCTTTCACGTTCGTCCTGTCGGCACTGAAGCTGCCATCGGTCACCGGCAGTTGTTCCCACCCCACCGGTACCGGTCTGGGGGCCATCCTGTTCCGGCCGCCGATCATGGCCGTGCTGGGCACCATCGTCCTGCTGTTCCAGGCGCTGCTGCTCGCCCACGGCGGGCTGACCACGCTCGGCGCCAACGTCTTCTCGATGGCGATCGTCGGGCCGTGGGCCGGGTACGGTGCGTACCGGCTGCTGCGGCGCTTCGGCGCGCCGCTGATGGTCGGGGTGTTCGCCGGCGCGTTCGTCGCCGACCTGTCCACCTACTGCGTCACCAGCGTGCAGCTCGCGCTCGCCTTCCCCGACCCGAGCAGCGGCTTCCTCGGCGCACTGGGCAAGTTCGGTTCCATCTTCGCGGTCACCCAGATTCCGCTCGCGATCAGCGAGGGACTCCTCACGGTGCTCGTCATGCGCCTGCTGGTGCAGTCCAGCAAGGGCGAACTGACCCGGCTCGGCGTGCTCCTGTCGGGCAAGCGGAACCGGACCGAGACGGAGGCGGCGGCACGATGAAGCGCAACACCAAGATCAACGCGCTGCTGCTCGTCCTCGTGGCGGCACTCGCCGTCCTGCCGCTGGCCCTGGGGCTCGGCGACGACAAGGAGGAGCCGTTCGCCGGGTCCGACGCGCAGGCCGAGACGGCCATCACCGAGCTGGAGCCGGACTACGAGCCGTGGTTCTCGCCGCTGTACGAACCACCCTCCGGCGAGATCGAGTCGGCGCTCTTCGCGCTGCAGGCCGCCCTCGGCGCGGGCGTCCTGGCCTACTACTTCGGACTGCGCCGCGGCCGCCGCCAGGGCGAGCAGCGGGCCGCCCGGGCGCGGCAGGCCGACGAGCGCACCGACAGCGGCGCCGACGAGTCCGCCACCGGGCGGGCCTGACCCGCTGTGCTGCCCATCGACGCGGCGGCGCACAGCAGCCGCTGGCGCCGCCGCCACCCCGTGGACAAAGCCGTGCTCGGGCTGGGGCTGACCGTCCTGGCCATCTCGCTGCCGCCCTGGCCCGGCGCGGCACTCGTGCTCGGGACGGCTCTCATCGTGCTGCTGGGCCCGGCGGGGGTGCCCGCCCGCAGACTCTGGCGGGCGTACCGGGTGCCGGTGGGCTTCTGCGTGACCGGAGCGGTCACCCTGCTGTTCCAGGTCGGCGGCCCGGACGGGTTCGTCACCCTGGCCGACGGCGGCCTCGCCCGCGCGGGCCGGCTGCTGCTGCGCACCTCCGCGGCCTCGCTCGGTGTGCTCCTGTTCGCCTTCACCACCCCGATGTCCGACCTGCTGCCGCGTCTGGTCCGGGCCGGGGTGCCCGCGCCCGTGGTGGACGTCGCGCTGATGACGTACCGCACCGGCTTCCTGCTCCTCGATTCCATGCGCCGCGTCCGGGAGGCGCAGGCCGCCCGGCTCGGACACACCACACGGGCCGCGCAGTGGCGTTCCACAGCCGGGCTCGGCGCGATCGCTTTCGTACGCGCCTTCGACCGGGCAGCCCGGCTCCAGGCCGGTCTCGCCGGACGGGGCTACGAGGGCACCCTGCGCGTCCTGGTGCCCGAAGCGCGCGTCTCCGTCCGCTTCACCGCCGCGAGCCTGCTGCTGCTCGCCGCCGTCACCGCAGCCACCCTCGGATTGGAGAGTCCGCTGTCATGAACGAGTCGGCCCTGGTCGCCCTGCGGGGCGTGTCCTTCGCGTACGAGGACGGCCCGGTCGTGCTCAGCGCCCTCGACTTCGAGGTGCGCGAGGGCCGCGCCCTCGCCCTCCTGGGCCGCAACGGCAGCGGCAAGACCACCCTGATGCGGCTGCTCAGCGGCGGGTTGCGGCCTCGGACGGGGCAACTGGCGGTGGCGGGCGACCCGGTCCGGTACGACCGCAAGGGCCTCACCCGGCTCCGCACGGCGGTACAGCTCGTCGTGCAGGACCCGGACGACCAGCTGTTCGCCGCGTCCGTCGCCCAGGACGTCTCCTTCGGACCGCTCAATCTGGGGCTGTCCGCTCCGCAGGTACACGAGCGCGTCCAGGAGGCGCTCACCGCGCTGGACATCGCGCCACTCGCCGACCGGCCCACCCATCTGCTCTCCTACGGACAGCGCAAACGGGCCGCGATCGCGGGCGCGGTCGCGATGCGGCCGCGGGTGCTGATCCTGGACGAGCCGACCGCGGGGCTCGACCCGGACGGCCAGGAGCGGCTGCTGGCGACCCTCGGCGAGCTCCGGGACGGCGGCACCACGGTGGTGATGGCCACGCACGACGTGGATCTCGCGCTGCGCTGGGCCGACGACGCCGCGCTGCTCACCACGGGCGGGGTGACCTCCGGCCCGGTGGACGCCGTCCTCGCGCGCCCGGAACTGCTGCGCGAGGCCGGTCTGGGACTGCCGTGGGGCATCGCCGCGCGGGAGCTGCTGCTGGCGTACGAGGTGCTGGAGGACGCCGCGGCCGCCCCGCGCACCCCGGCCGAACTGGCCGCTCTGGCCGCGCTGCCAGCCGCCCCCCGGACCCCGGCCGAGGGGTGAGCCCGGTTCCCTCGCCGGGTGCGGTCTGCGCCCGCCCGCAAGCGTGCCTGCCTCAGGACGGCCGACGGGTCCGGACGCTGCCCCGACGCGCCCGGTCCGCGTGCCCGATGTGGGGCCTGCCCCGCCCGCACGTCCGTGGCGGTCTCCGTGCTGAGCACGGATGCCGTGCGCGTGCTGCCGGGGAGAGGCTGTGACCACAGCGATCGGCCGATGGGGTGACACCCGGCCGACAGGACCCACGACGACGAGGACGGTCGGCCATGACCAGCACCAAGAGCAGCGCCTACGAGGGATTCACGGCCGAGGAGCGGGCCGCGATGAAGGAGCACGCGCAGGAACGGAAGAAGGCGGCGCGCCGCGCCTCGCGGGCCGAGAAGGCCGCGGAGGCCGAACGGGACGTCCTGGCGAAGATCGCCGAGATGCAGGACTCCGACCGGGCCATGGCCGAGCGCGTCCACGCCGTCGTCACGGCCGCCGCACCGGTCCTCGCACCGAAGCTCTGGTACGGGATGCCCGCCTACGCGCTGGACGGAAAGATCGTCTGCTTCTTCCAGAGCGCGGCCAAGTTCACGGCGCGGTACGCCACTCTCGGGTTCAGCGACCAGGCGCAGCTGGACGACGGGCCGATGTGGGCGGCGGGTTTCGCGCTGACCGAGGTGACGCCAGAGGTGGAGGCGCGGATCGCCGCGCTCGTCGAGCGGGCGGTGAGCTGAGGCGCCCGCCCGGCGCACACCGGGCGGGACCCGGGCGGCCGGACGAACGAGCGGCTCCGCCGCGCCGTGTCCGCGCCGCCCGCCCCCGGGCACGTGTCCCGGCGGCTACCGGGAGGCCGCGGGCGCTGCGAGGCCGAGGGCGGCGAGCGCGGCCGATCCGGCCGCCGCGTGCTCGCCCCCGGCGAGCAGCAGTGTGCGGGCCGACTGGTAGCGGCAGTCCGCCGCCTCGAACGCCGCGGCGATGGCCGGCAGCCGCTCCGGGGCCCCGTCCAGCAGTGCCTCGGCCCGGTCCACCTGGGCGGTGGCGACCGGGTTGCCGGCGACGGTGCGCCGGGCGGCCTCGACCCGGTCGCGGGCCTCCGGATGTCCGGCCAGCACCGCGGCCTCCGTCCGGAGCCCCACGTACCAGTGCAGCCAGATCCAGCAGACCCACTTCCACACCTGGTCCGGCTCCGGTGCCACACGCTCCCAGGCCGCTTCCGCGGCTCCCTGGTGGAGCAGGACCACCGCGTCGCAGACCGCGCCGTAGCCGCGCCGGTACTCCTGCGGAGTGCCGGCCCGATCGACGACGGCGAGCCACTCCGCCCGGGCCTCCGTGTCGCCCCGCAGGCCGTGGACCATCGCCACCGAGGCGGCAGCCGGCCCCAGCGAGGAGGACCGCTGCCGGCCGCTGCGCTCCCACGCGTCGCGGAACCGGGCGCTGCCCCGCAGGACTTCGGACCCGCGGCCCGCGAACGCGTCCGCGACCAGCAGCCAGGACGTGGCGTGGTGGCCCACCTCGGCCAGCAGCGGCTGGTCTGCGAGCTGCCCGGCCCGGCGGCGGGCCTCCGGCAGCGCGCCTGCCCCCAGCGCCGTCCCCGCGGCCATCGCCAGGGCGTCCACCAACTCGTGCGTGGCGGCCGGGGTGCGCGGCAGCGGGTCCAGCACCTCGATGCGGCGCCGCACCGCGGCGGCGGTGGCGAAGGTGTCCCCGGCCCAGCTCCGGGCGCCCGAGAGCCCGTCCAGAGCAGCGGACTCGGCCACGGGGTCACCCGCCAGCCGGGCCAGCTCGACCGCCCGTTCGGCATATGCGGCTGTCTTCTGCACGAGGTTGTCCGCGTCTCCCTGGACCGCGCCGTAAGCGTCCGCGACCACCGCCGTCTCGGCGAGCGCGAGTGCCGCGTCGTTCGCCGGGTCGCCCTCGGGGCACAGTTCCCGCGCCTCGGCGAGCAGCGCCGTTGCCTCGCTCACCGCCGGAATCCGCGCGAACGTGCTGGAGAAGCGGTACGCGACGGTGGCCGCGGTGGCCAGGTCACGGCCCGCTGCGGCGGTGTCCCCGGCCCGGCGGGCGGCCGCCGCAGCTGCCCGGTGCAGGCGGAACATCTGGTCCCCGCTTCCACGGCAACCGGCCACCCCGGCCGCGCTCCGCAGCGCCGCCGCCCCGGCAGCGTCCCCGGCGAGCCCGGCCGCCTGCTCGAATCGCTGCTGCGCCTCGTCGAGCAGATTGCGGGCGAAGGTCAACTCGGCCACGTACAGGGCGAGCCGGTGGGCGTCCGCGCTCCGCTCCGGCCGGTCCGCCGCCCAGGCCAGTGCCGCCCGCAGCTCCTCGGCCAGGGCGTCGAACCGGGCGCTGCGGCCCCCGTCCGCCGAGCCGGCGAGTTCGCCGGCCGAGGCCAGGCACCAGTCCAGATGGCGGGAGCGGATCGCGGTCGACTCACCGGCCTCCGCGAGCCGTTCCGCCCCGTACTGGCGGATCGTCGCCAGGGCCCGGTACCGGGTGACGGTCCCGGACCGCGCCACGGTGAGCAGGCTCTGCTCGGCGAGCCTGCCGAGTCCGTCGGCGACCGCCGCCGCGTCCAGCGGGGCGCCCCCGGCCACCTCGGCCGCCGCCTGCGCGGTGAACGGTACGGCGAACACCGAGAGTCGCCGCAGCAGCGCCTGGTCCTGCGGCTCCAGCAGCTCGTGGCTCCAGTCCAGCACGGCCCGTACCGACCGGTGCCTGCCGTCGGCGCGGGGGCCGCCGGACAGAATGCGCAACTGGTCGGAGAGGCCGGCCGTCAGACCGTCCAGCCCCAGCGTGGCCCACCGCGCCGCCGCCAGCTCGATCGCCAGCGCCATACCGTCGAGCCGTTCGCACAGGGCCGCCACCTTGTCGCCGGCCATCGGGTCCGACGCCCGGCCCACCGCCGCCGCCCGTTCCCTGAACAGGGCCGCGGCGTCCGAGTCTTCCCCGCCGGCCCGCGAGAGCGGCGGCACCGGGAAGACCCACTCGAAGGGCACCATCAGCCGGGCCCGGCTGGTCGCGAGCACCCGCACCCGCGGGCAGGCCACCAGCAGCCGCTCCACGAACGGCGCCACCCCGTCGGGAATCTGCTCGCAGTTGTCCAGTACCAACAGCGCCTCCCGGTCGGCCAGCGCCGCCACCACCGTGTCGTCGATGCCGGAACCGGGCTGCTCTCCCACTCCCACGGCCGCGGCGACCGCCGCGGCCACCCGGCCCGGGTCGGTGACCGGGACCAGGTCGCAGAACCACACGCCGTCGGCGAAGTCGCCCGCGACCTCCGCGGCGACCGCCAGCGCCAGCCGGGTCTTGCCCACCCCGCCCGGCCCGACCGCGGTCACCTGCCGATGCGCCTTGACCGCGCCGGCCAACTCCGCGCACTCCCGCGCGCGGCCGACGAACCCGGTCAGCGGCGCCGGCAGGGCGGGCGCCGGACGGGACCGCCCGGCGCGTGCCGATTCGGCCGCCCGCCGCGACAGGGCACGCCGGTCCGGCACCTCCAGCTTCCGCAGCAGCGCCGAGACGTGCGATTCCACCGTGCGCACCGAGATGAACAGCCGCGCGGCGATCTCCGCGTTGCTGAGGTGTTCCCCGAGCAGACCGAGTACTTCGGCCTCGCGGGTCGAGATCACTGGAGTGGACACCGACTCATTATCCGTGGCGGCTTCCGTGGCCGGCACGGAGGTGACCGTGGCCACCTCCGGGAGAGGCTGCCGACACGGCGATCGGCCCGGGGCCACCGGAGCGATCCACCCGCGACCACAGGAGCGACCATGAGCGACTCTGCCACCCTCGGCATCAAGACCGTGCTGCACCCCGTGTCCGACCTGGCGGCGGCCAAGGCCGTGTACACCGCACTGCTCGGCGTCCCGCCACAGCAGGACAGCCCCTACTACGTCGGCTTCGAGGCCGGGGGCCAGCACATCGGCCTGATCCCGCACGGGGCCCGCAGGGCCTGACCGCTCCGCTGGCCTACTGGCATGTGGCCGACATCGAGGCCGGGCTCGCCGAGGTGACCGCGGCGGGCGCCGCGGTGAAGGAGCCCGTGCACGATGTGGGCGGCGGCCGCCTGGTGGCCACTCTCGTCGACCCGGACGGCAACCTCCTCGGCCTGCTGCAGGACCGATGAGCGCCGCGCCCCGTACCCGCGCCCGGCGCCGCCGGGACACCGAGCACCGGCTCGGCAGCGACGTCGACGTCTGGGTCGCCAGCGCCTCGCCGGACGGCACCCCGTATCTGGTACCGCTGTCCTTCCACTGGGACGGCGAGGCCCTGCTGGTGTCCACTCCGGCCGGCAGCCCGACCGGGAGGAATCTGGCCGCCACCCGGACCGCCCGGCTCGGACTGGGCCCCACCCGCGACGTGACCATGATCGAGGGGGCGGTGGAGGTGCTGGAGCTCGACGCCCTGCCGCGGGAGCGGGCCGACCGGTTCGCCGCCCGCACCGGATTCGACCCGCGCGTCTCGGCCGCGTCCTACCGCTGGTTCCGCATCACCCCCCGCCGCGTGCAGGCGTGGCGTGAGGAGAACGAACTGCGCGGCCGCGAGTTGCTGCGCGACGGCGCCTGGCTGGAGTGACGGAGCGGCCGCGTACCCGGCCCGGCCGCCGCCTGCGGCGCTGCCGGGGACCCGGACTCCGCCGTTTCCCGCCGCCGGCCGATGTCCGGCCGGCGGCTGCCGGGGGCGGGCACGGTCGGTCCCGCCGAACCGGACACCCGGCGCCGGAACCCGGCCGCCTGCCGGCCCGGCTGCTGAGAGCGTGCGCACGGCGGCCCGGGGTAAGCGGTGGCGCATGACTCAGAGCGTTCATGTCAAGGGTTCCGTGTCGTCCGGAAAGCCCCGCGGAGGGATGCTCCGTGCTCTGGGCAGGGCATTCGCCGTACTGCTGGCCTTCGCCGCGATGGTGCTGTTCGCCGCGCTGCTCTCCCGCGCGACGCTGCAGCCCTCGCAGGCGGCGGAGAGTCTGACGCACACCAACCTGCGGCCCGGTGCCTCGATCCGCGATTACCTGGAGCAGCCGGAGGTCTTCGCCGTCGTCCAGCAGTTGGGCGGGAACATTCTGCTGGGAGCACCCTTCGGCGTCCTGCTGCCGGTCATGGCGCCGCAGCTGCGCGGCTTCCTGAAGGTGACCCTCTGCACGGCCGTGGTGATGCTGCTGGTGGAGACCGTGCAGGGGGTGTGGGTGACCGGCCGTGCCTTCGACGTGGACGACGTGCTCCTCAACTCGGCAGGCGCGCTGCTCGGATACGTCCTGGTGGGCCGCCGCCTGAGCCGTGCCGTCCACGTGCCGCGCCGCTCCGCCGCGGAGTGAAGCCCCGCGCCGGCTCCGGCGCACCATGCGCCTCCCGGGCGGGCCAGGAGCGGTGGCGAGGCGGCAGCCCCGCCACCGCCCCGGCCCCGGGGTTCAGAGCACCCGGTGCAGCCAGCCGTGGGTGTCCTCGGCGCGGCCGTACTGGATGTCCAGCACCCGCGCGCGCAGGGCCGCCGTCTGCTTGCCCGGCTCACCGTCGCCGATGGTGAAGGCGTAGCCGTCGCCCTTGAAGCCGACGATCGGGGTGACGACCGCCGCCGTCCCCGCCGCGAACACCTCCGTGACGGTGCCGTCGGCGGCTCCGGACCGCAGCTCCTCCAGCGTGATCTGGCGCTCCTCGCAGATCAGTCCGGACTCGGCGGCCAGGGTGAGGATGGTGTCCCGGGTGACGCCCTCCAGGATGGTGCCCAGCGCGGGGGTGATCAGCTTGCCGTCCGCGGTGACCAGGCACAGGTTCATCGTGCCCGACTCCTCCAGGTACCCCTCGCCCGCGCTGTCCAGATACAGCACCTGGTCACAGCCGTGCTCCTCGGCCTCCAACTGGGCAGCCAGGCTGCCGGCGTAGTTGCCGCCGCACTTGGCCGTGCCGGTACCGCCCTTGCCCGCCCGGGTGTAGGTGCTGCTGACCCACAGGGTCACCCCGGAGAGGCTGCCCTCGAAGTACGAGCCCGCCGGACTCGCGATCACCGAGAAGACGATCTCCTTGGCGGGCCGCACCCCCAGGAACGCCTCGGAGGCGAACATGAACGGCCGCAGGTAGAGGCTCTCCTCGTTGCTCGGCGTCGGCACCCAGGGCTCGTCGGCCCGGATCAGCTCCTCCACCCCGGCCAGGAAGTCCTCCTCGGGCAGCTCCGGCAGGGCCATCCGCCGCGCCGAGCGGGCGAAGCGCCGCGCGTTGGCCTCGGGGCGGAAGAGCCACACGCTGCCGTCCGCGTGCCGGTAGGCCTTGAGCCCCTCGAAGATCTCCTGCGCATAGTGCAGCACGGCTGCGCTGGGGTGCAGCGAGAACGGCTCCAGCGGGCCGACCCGGTGGCCGTGCCAGCCGCGCTCGGCCGACCAGGTGGCCGTGGACATGTGGTCGGTGAAGAACCGGCCGAAGCCCGGCGCCGCGAGGATCTCCTCCCGCTCCGCCGCGGGAACGGGGCTCGTCGTCCTGGTGAGGGGGAAGTCAGAGGCCACGGCCAACTCCTTACGCCGATGCGGCTGTCGCGGTGCGGGCACCGCCGCCGATGTTCGTGTCTGCCGACGCCGCGCACCGACGTCACCCGGTCGATGTTAATGACCGTTAAGCGGTACGTCACCGAGGGGGTTCGCCGATTCCGCCCGCGACGGCGTGCAGCCCGCCGTCGGCGTGCAGGATCTGGCCGGTGGTGTGCGCGGCGAGGTCGGAGAGCAGGAAGAGTACCGCGCCCACGACCTGCCCCGGATCGGTGCGGTCCCAGCCCAGCGGCGCCCAGCGCTCGTAGTGCTCGGCGAGCGCCTCGAACGAGCCGATGCCCTGCGCGGAGAGGGTCTCCAGCGGCCCCGAGGCGACGAGGTTGACCCGCACCCCGCGCGGACCCAGGTGGGCGGCCAGGTAGCGGGCGACCGCCTCCAGCGTCGACTTGAAGACGCCCATCCAGTCGTAGCCGGGCAGGGCCCGGGAGCTGTCCACGGTCACCCCGACGACGCTGCCCCCGTGCTCCGAGCCGGACAGCAGCGGGGCGAGGGCGGCCGCCAGGCGCTGCAGGGAGTAGGCCGAGACCTGGAAGCCCCGCAGGGCGCCGGCCGCCGGGGTCTCCAGGAAGGCGCCGCTCACCGCGTCGGCGGGCGCGTACGCCACGCTGTGCAGCACCCCGTCCACGGCGCCCCAACGCGCCTGGAGCTCCTCGGCGAGTCGGGCGAAGTCCTCCTCGTCGGTGACGTCGAGCTCCAGCACGTCCGGCTCGCGGGGCAGTCGGGCGGCGGCCTTGCGCGCGATCCGCGCCGTGCGGCCGAAGGAGCTGAGCACCACCTCGGCGCCCGCCCGCTGCAGCGCGGCCGCCACATGCCAGGCGATGGACTCCTGATTGGTCACCCCGGTCACCAGATACCGCCGGCCGGTGAGGTCGTATGTGCTCACGGCGCCTCCAGGACCAGCACACTGTTGTGGCCGCCGAAGCCCAGCGAGTTCGACAGCCCCAGCCGGCCGCGCGGCCCGGCGCTCAGCGTGCGCGCGGCCCGGATGTGCGACAGCCGCCCCAGATCCGGGTCGGGAGCGGCCAGGCCGAGGGTGGGCGGGGCGAGCCCGTCGCGCAGCGCGGCCAGGGTGATGATGGCCTCCACTGCGCCGCCCGCACCGAAGAGGTGGCCGGTCGCGGCCTTGGTGGAGGAGAGCGGCACCGACGGCAGGGCCGCGCCCAGGGCCAGCTCCAGCGAACGGACCTCGGACGCGTCGTTCAGCGGGGTGCCGGTGCCGTGCGCGTTGAGATAGCACAGGTCCTCGGGGGCGGCACCGGCGTCGGCCAGCGCCAGCGAGACGGCGTGCGCGGCCGGTGCGCCGTCCGGCGGCGGGGCGGTGACGTGGTGGGCGTCGGAGCCGGCCCCGTAGCCCCGGACATGGCCCAGGACACGCGCGCCCCGGGCGTGGGCCCCGGCCGCGTCCTCCAGGACGAGGACTCCCGCGCCCTCGCCCATCACGAAGCCGTCCCGGTCCGTGCTGAAGGGGGCACAGCGGCCGGTGGGGGAGAGGGCGCCGGCCTGTGCGAAGGACTCCCGCACCAGCGGCACGCAGGCGGCCTCTGCGCCGCCGGCGAGCACCGCCCGGGCCTCGCCCCGGCGGATCGCCCCGGCGGCGAGGCCGATGGCCTGGGCCCCGGCGGCACAGGCACCCGCGGGCGCGGAGGACTCGCCGCGGATGCCGTAGCGGCGACTGAGGCTCGCTGCGGCGCTGTTGGGCATCGCCAGCGGCACCGTCAGCGGACTCGCCGACCGTGCCGCCAGCACCTCGGGGCCACCGCCCAGCCCGCTGCCGATCACGCAGCGGACGTCCTCGGCCGGATAGGGGAGTCCGTCGTCCCAGCCCGCCTGCCGCACCGCCTCCTCGGCGGCGACGAGGGTGAACTGCGCGAACCGGGCGTTCCGCTTGCGGTCGCGTGCCGACAGGTGGTCGCGCGCGTCGAAATCCGTGCACCGCGCCTCACCGCCGTCGATCCCGGTTCCGCCCGCGACCAGCCGCGAGACGAGCCGGGCGGCACCGACGCCGAGCGGGGTGACCGCGCCGACGCCGGTGACGGCGACCGCGACCGTCAACGCGCGGCCGCTTCCACGACCCGCCGGGCGAGCTGGTCCACGGTGACCTCCGCCAGTTCGGGCCGCGGGATGGTGACGCCGTACTCCCGCTTGAGGGTGGACATCAGCTCCGCGGCGTCGAGCGAGTCGATGTCGAGGTCGTCGAACTTGGCGTCGGGTGTGAGGGTCTCCTCCTCGACTCCGGAGTCGACCAGCTCCGTGCGGATCAGGTCCCGTACGGCCTCGACGGTGACGGGTTGGGACATGGCTGCTCCTTGGTGTGGTGCGCTGCTGTGACGGGGGAGAGGCAGAGGGTGCCGCGGGCCGACGCGGCGGGGGTTCAGCGGGCGAAGGCGGGCGCGTGCGACTGCGCCCAGTACCACTGGCGCCAGTAACTCTCGGCGAGGTCCAGCCAGGTCTCCAACCGCTGCACGCTGTCGAGGAACCAGTGGAAGCTGACCATCAGCCAGCTGTAGACGGCCTGGCTGTCGCGGCAGCCGTCGCAGTCACCCGAGGTGCAGCAGAACTGCAGGGTCTCGTAGTCGGCGCCGTACACGGCGAAACCGTCCAGTACCGGATTGCCGTTGGCCACGCGCTGCTCGTGCTCCGGCAGGTCGACGCTGATGCTGGGGCACACGTCGTAGCCGAACCGGCCTCCCCAGTGGGTGCGCCCGGTGATCAGCGTCTCGATGAAGTAGGGGTGCGCGACCACGGCCTCCGGATACGACTCGGCGACCCGCAGCGCCTCGGCGAGCGTGTGCTGCTCGTTCTCGATCCGCAGCGGACTGTCCGAGCCGTGCTCGCTGTAGAAGTTGAACGTCACCTGGTTGCCGTTGTCCCGGATCGCCCGCACCGTCGGCTCGATGTACGGCAGCCCCTCCTCCGAGAGGGCGAAGACGAACGTGACCCTGGGATCGTCCCGGTAGTGACCCAGTGCCTTCTCGAACAGGCCGGTGAACGAGGAGCCGTTGGGCCGGTGCGCGCGCAGTTCGTCGTCCAGCGGCCCGCCGCCGAACAGGCTGATGCCGACGGCCACCTTCTCGAAACCGTCCATCGGCAGCGGCCGCAGCCCGTTGGTGGAGATCGTCAGATACGGCAGATGTTCGACGAAGGGACGCACCCGGTCCAGCACCAGGGTCGGCTCTCCGCCGATGAGGGTCGCCTGGGTGACCCCGTCCGCGGCGAGCTTCTCCGCGAAGGCGCGGATCAGGCCCGGGTCGGAGGTCTCCCGGACCGCGGTGTCGAAGCCGCCCTCGAAGTACCAGCAGCCCTTGCAGCGGATGTTGCAGGCGGTCGTCAGGTGCACCTCGCACCCGCGCACCCGGGCGCCCATCCTGCGCACGTCCTTGAGCCGCGCCGCGAGGTCCGGGCGGTCCGCCAGATACCCCCGCAGCCGTGCCTTGGACTCTGCGCGGGAGGGCGGGCGCGGGGTGATGTGTACTGCTGTGGTCATGGCTGCCTCCCGGCTCATTCCGGCACGCGCAGGCCCAGGTTGGCGACGCGCGGCCCGACCTTCTGCCGCCACAGCTCGATCGCCTCGCCGTTGGTCGTCCGGCGCAGCCCGTAGCGCACCGCCAGCTTCGAGCGCTTGGTGTTCGCACTGCCGAAGATGCCCACGAACATCGGCCACAGCCGCTCCAGCGCGGCCTGCAGTTCGGTGCGGCCCTCCTCGGTGGTGGCGAGGTTGCGGCAGACCCGCGCGCCGTGCGCGATATGGATCTTCTCGTCCAGGATGATCGTGCGGACGGCCTCCGCCCACGGCTTGTAGCTGCTCTCCGCGAACTCGCGCAGCATCACCATGGCGGTCTCCTCGCCGATGTAGGAGTACACCCCCCGCTCGGCCCACGTGGTGCAGGAGTGCATCCGCTCGTCCGCGAACAGCATCCGCTCGGAGACCGCCTGGGTCTCCATGTAGGTGGTGTCGATGCCGAGATCGGCCAGCACCCGCTTGCCGATCTTGTAGTGGTCGTACTCCTCGGCGGCCCGCTCCGCGCACACCTGGCGCTCCTCGGCGTCCGGCGCCAGCGGCAGGAACATCTGTACATAGTCGTCACCGCCCGAGAGCTCGCCCTCGGTGTTGATGGTGACCTGACTGATCAGCATCTTCTGGTAGTCGCGGGGCATCCGGTGGAACTCGTCCGGGGTGCGCACCACGACTTCCTCGTCGTCCAGGACCGCGATCGTCATAAGCGACCTCTCAGCTCTGCCTCGTGCCGACGTGCGGGAAGCAGCACGATCGCGACAGCCGCACGACGCGGCGCACGGCCCGGACCGACCCCCCGTTGTCCCTCAAGCACACAGTGCCACAACGCACGCTGCCAGGAACAGCCTTGACATCCAGGACCGGGATGTGGATGTGTTGCATCAACTGGACGCGGTGCACGGCGAGTTCGATCGATCGGTGCGGGGCTGGAAACGCCACCGCCACCTGCTAGCGTCACGGCCGATGTCAACTTCCCAGCAGCCGGACGCCCACCCGCCCGGCGCGGCCGCGGAGACGCCCGCCGGGCCGCTGCGCCGCGCCATGGAGACGATCCGCGCCCTGCGCGGCGAGTTGGCCGCCCTGCGGGGGGCGCAGCGGACGGCCGTCGTCGGCACCGGTCTGCGCGCCCCCGGCGGCATCGCCGACCGCGACGCCTACTGGCAGGCCCTGTCGGCGGGGCAGGACCTGGTGGGCGAGCTGCCGGAGCAGCGCCGCCGCCTCTTCCCCGGCGGCTGGGCAGGGCTGCTGACCCGCGGCGGCTATCTGCCCGACGTCCTCGGCTTCGACGCCCGGTTCTTCGGCATCTCCCCGCGGGAGGCGCGCAGCCTCGACCCGCAGCACCGGCTGCTGCTGGAAGTGGTGTGGGAGGCGTTCGAGGACGCGGCCCTGCCCCCGGAGGACGTCGCCGAGCGCACCGGGGTCTACGTCGGCATCACCGGCCAGGACCACCGGCTCTGGGACGAGGGCGAACCCAACGCCTCCTGGCTGATCGGCAACGGCCACTGCTTCGCAGCCGGTCGGCTCGCCTACACGCTCGGCCTCCGGGGCCCCGCCCTGGCGCTGGACACCGCGTGCTCGTCGTCGCTGGTGGCGGTGCACACGGCCTGCCGGGCGCTGGCCGCCGGGGACTGCGACGTGGCCGTGGCCGGCGGCGTCAACCTGGTGCTCGCGCCCCGGTCGACAGCGGAGATCCAGCGCACCGAGGCACTCTCGCCCGACGGCCGGTGCCGCCCCTTCGACGCGCGCGCCAACGGGTTCGTCCGGGGCGAGGGCGCCGGGGTCGTGGTGCTCAAGCGGCTGGCCGACGCCGAGCGCGACGGCGACCGGATCCTGGGGGTGATCGAGGGCAGCGGGGTCAACCAGGACGGCCGCTCCTCCGGGTTCACCGCCCCCAACGTACTGGCCCAGCAGACCCTGATCGAGGGCGTCCTCACCGCGGCCGGCCTCACCGGTGCCGACATCGGCTACCTGGAGGCGCACGGCACCGGCACCCCGCTGGGCGACCCGATCGAGATCGAGGCCGCCAGGACCGCCCTGGACTCGCCGGGGCGCACCTGGCATGTCGGATCGGTCAAGGCGAACCTCGGCCATGCCGAGGCCGCCGCCGGGATCCTCGGCCTGATCAAGGCGCTGCTCTGTCTGGAGCGGCGGCAGATCCCGCGGCAGGCCCACTTCGAGACGCTCAACCCCCGGATCCGCCTGGACGGCAGCGGCCTGACGGTACCGGCCGAGACCGGGCCCTGGGAGCCGTCGGCGGGCCGGTGCGCGGCCGTCAGCTCCTTCGGGATGAGCGGCACCAACGCGCACGTCGTCCTCTCCCGCCCCACCGCCGAGCCCGCACCGGCTCCCGCACCGGCCGGCGGGTTCCCGGTGTACGCGCACACCGAAGCGGCCCTGCGCACCCTGGCGGGCCGGTACGCGCGACGACTGGCCGAGCCCGCGGACGCCGCGTCCGCCGGGGACGGATACGCCGCCTTCGCCGCGACCGCGCACCACGGGCGCACCCGTCTGCGGCGGGCCGCCTGGATCACCGCGGCGGGCCCGCAGGAGGCCGTGGACGCGCTGCGCGCCCTGGCGGCGGGCCGGGACCACCCGCGGGTGCGGATGCTGGAGGCCGCCGAGCACCTCCCGCGCGGCAGCGCGGACGGCACCGCCCAGGAGCGTGCGACCCGCGCCGGCATGACCGCGCTGCCGGGCTATCCGTGGGAGCGGACGACCTACTCCAGCCGCTGATCCGTGGCCGGACCGCCGTAGGGCGCACTGCCGCGCGGGCGTCCGCTCCCGCCCTCAGTGCGCGCCCGCGCCGGGCCGGCTCCGCCTCCCCGGAAACGAGAAGTGCAGCGTGGCCAGGGCGACGGGACACCCGTCCGAACTCTCGACCCGGGCCGAGACGACCGCCGTGCGCCGGCCGATCCGCTCGGGCGCGACGCGCGCGTGCAGCCGCTCCGGCTCGGTTGCTTCCAGGAAGCTGATGCTGCTGGAGGTGAGCATCGCCGACGGCGTCCTGCCCAGATAGGCATTGACCGCCAGATAGCCCGCCACGTCCGCGAACGCGAACAGGGCGGGCCCGGAGACGGTGCCACCGGGCCGCACCGTGAGCCCCGCCGGGCCGGCGGCGAACACCAGCCCGCCGGGCCCGACGTCGAGGAGGTCGACACCCGGCGGGTCGGGCAGATATTCGGCGATCAGTTCCCGGATCTCCGCGGGCCCGAGGACCGGCCGGTCACCCATGGGCCCCCGCCTCGTGCGGAGCAGGGGCAGCCGAGGGGCGGGGCCCCGGTCCCGCCTCCGCCTCCCCTCCCGGTTCCGGTTCGGCCGCCACCAGTTCGGACAGCGCCGGGGCGAGCCGGGCCAGGGTGCCGTACTTCCACAGCAGCGTCGGACTCAGCCGCACGCCCAGGAACGCCTCGAGCTTGTTGCGCAGCTCCAGCGACATCAGCGAGTCCAGCCCGAGGGCGCGCAGCGGCACCTCGTGCGGCAGCTTCTCCGGCGCCAGGCGCAGCACCGCCGCCGCCGTACGGCGCACCTCCGCCTCCACCACTTCGCGCCGCCGCGCCGCCGGGATGCTCCGCAGCTCCGTCGGCGCGACCGTCCCGCCGGCCGCTGCGAGTGGCTGCCAGCTCGCCAGCGCGGCCGCCGCCGGATAGGACTCCAGCCAGCGCCGCGGATCGAGGTCGAGGCAGGCCACCTGCGCCTCGTGCGACTCCAGATACCGCCGCAGCGCCTGCCAGCACACCTCGGCCGGAACACTGCCCAGCCCACGGGCGGCGAGCCGGTCCCCGCGCCCGGTTCCGGTGGCCATACCCGCTCCGGAGACCGGCCCCCACTGCACGCTCAGCGCGGGCAGCCCCGCCGCCCGACGCTCCGCTGCCAACGCGTCCAGCGAGCTGTTCGCCGCCGCGTAGGCGGCCTGCCCGGCCGTGCCCACGAACGCGGCGGCTGAGGAGAACAGGACGAACAGGTCCAGCGCGTCCCCCTCGGTCAGCTCGTGCAGGACGCGTGCGCCGTCGGCCTTGGGCCCCAGCACCCGCGTCAGCAGAGCGCCGTCCAGGTTCGCCACGGTCGCGTCCGCCAGCACCCCCGCGGCATGGAAGACCCCGCACAGCGGTGGCAGTTGCGCGCGCACCTCCGCCAGCACCGTGTGCATCCGCGCCGCGTCCGCCACGTCCGCCGACCACACTCCGACCCGGACGCCGCGCTCGCGCAGCGCCTCGACCCGCGCCGGGTCCCGGGGCGCCGAGCGCCCGACCAGGGCCAGGGCACCGGCTCCGGAGGCGGCCAGGTACTCGGCGAGCGACATGCCGAGCGCCCCGAGCCCGCCGGTGATCAGGTAGGTGCCCCCGGCCCGGAACCGTCCCTCGGGCAGCGGCTGCGGGGCGACGGTGACCGTGCCGCCTCCGGTCGGCTCGGTGAGCACGAGCTTGCCGGTGTGCCGCCCGCGGGAGAGCGTACGGAAGGCCTCCTGCGCCTCGGCGAAGGGCATCTCGCGCACCGGCAGCGGGCGCAGTTCCCCGCCGGTCACCCGCGCCCACACGGTGGCCAGGAGCGAGGCGAACCGTTCGGGGCGACGGCGGAGCAGCCCGGCGATGTCCACGGCGGTGAAGGACACCGCCTTGCGGAACGCACCCAGCTCGACGGACGTGTCCCGATGGATGTCGCGCTTCCCGGCCTCCACGAACCGCCCGTCCTCGGCCAGCGCCTCCAGACCGAGTGGAATCGCCGCTCCGGGCAGGGAGTTGAGCACCACGTCGACTCCGCGCCCCCGGGTCGCGGCGCGCACCCCCTCGGCCCATTCCAGGGTGCGGGAGTCGAAGACATGCTCGACACCCCACGTGCGTAGCTGCTCCCGCTTCTCCTCGGTACCGGCCGTCGCGAGCACCTCGGCTCCCGCGAGCCGGGCCACGTGCAGCGCGGCGAGCCCGAGCCCGCCGGTGGCCGAGTGGACCAGCACGGTCTCGCCCGGCTCCAGCCGGGCCACCTCCATCAGCGCGTACCAGGCGGTGACCAGCACCATCGGCAGCGCCGCCGCCTGCGCCGCGGTCAACTCCGGCGGGATGCGGGCGGTGTGCCGGGCCTCGACCAGCGCGTGCGAGGCGAGGACACCGAAGCCGCAGGCCGCCACCCGGTCACCGACCGCCACGGTGCCGGCCCCCGGACCGACCGCGGTCACCGTGCCCGCGCAGTCCAGACCGAGCAGTTCCCGGTCGGGGGAGTCGTCCGGGTAGACGGCCATCGCCTTCATCACGTCGATGAAGTTCAGCGACGCGGCCTCGATGGCCACCTCGACCTGCCCGGGACCCGGCCGGGGCCGCTCCAGCGGACGGGCGCACAGCGCCGACAGGTCGCCGGGCCGCGGAGTACCCAGCCGGAACGACCGCGCGCCGGTGCCCGACCGCCACGGCGGGGCGGCGGCGGGCGCGCCTCCGCTCACCCGCTCCCCGACCAGCCGCTCGCCGCCGGACAGCACGACCCGGTCCTCCGCGGCAGCGAACTCCGCCATCAACTCGGTGCCGAACGTGTCGGTCTCGATCAGCCGCGTCCCGAACTGGGGGTACTCCGCCTGCACGACCGCCACGAACCCCGGGTACAGCCCGGCGTCCGGGTCGCCCCGGCGGACCACCACCGCCAGCCGCGCGGACGGGTTCTCCGCCGCGCAGCGGCGGACCAGCTCCGCAAGTTCCAGCAGCCCGGCACGGCCCTCCTGCGGCGCGACGAACACCACGGTGTCCGCCCCGGCCAGATCCTCCCCGGCCACGTCCGGCAGCACCCCGGGGCGCCCGCGGGCCACCACCCTGCCCGGCAGCCCGCCGCCCCCGGCCGCGCCGCCCGGCTCCGCAGCCGGGGCGGCGGGCCGCTCCCGGGGCACGAAGCGCATCCGGTAGGTGAGCCGCCCGGTCTCCGCCGAGTCGCCTGCGCCGCCGGGAAGCGCGGTCAGCAGCACTCCCTCCAGCCGTCCCAGCGGGCGCTGCCCGGCGTCGAAGAGCGCCAGGTCGACCTCACCGTCCGCGCCCGGCCGGGCGTGCACCCACAGGGCGTCCGCGTCCGTCACCGCGACCGCCGCCCGCCGGACCCGGCGCGGCAGGACCGGACCGTCGTACACGAGCAGCGCGGCTTGCAGCACGCCGTCCCACAGCACCGGGTGCGGCGTCCCCGACAGCGTCCCCGAGCGGCTGCCGGGCGGCAGTTCGAGCCGGACCAGTGCCTCCCGCCCGGCCTCCGGCGCGGCTTCGGCGACATGGCCGCCGGCGACGGGCCGGAAGGCGGGTCCGTAGTCGAGGCCTTTCGCCGCGCAGTCCCGGTAGAAGCCGTCCGCGTCCAGGGGCGCGGCACCCAGCAGGTGTTGGGGGAACCCGCCGGTCGGCGGAGCGCTGTCCCGGGCGGCTGTCGCACGGCAGTGCCGCGTCCAGGTGGCATCCGCCTCCGTGTCGGCGGCGGGCGCGGGCCTCGTCGCGGCCGCCTCCCGGGACTGCACCTCCACCATGCCCGAGTCCCCGGAGCCGGGGCGCCAGGTGAGGGCGGCGCGGACCGGGTCCTCGCCCACCGCCAGCGCGCCGGTCAGCTGCACGTCCCGCAGCACGGGCGTCCCGTGCCCGGCGGATCCGGACTCGTGGGCTCCGCCGTGCAGCGTCTGATGGAGCAGCGCCAGAAAGCCGCCCGCCGGGAACAGCACCGTGCCGTGCACCCGGTGGTCGGCCAGCCACGGGTGGGTGCCCGTGTCCAGTTCGACGGCGCCCTCCCACACGCCGGCCGCGGTCGAGGGCACCTCGGCCAGGGCCAGCCGCCCGCTGCGGACTCCGCTGTGCCGCCCCGGCGCGACCCAGTAGCGCTCCCGCTGGAAGGGGTAGGGCGGCGGAACGGCGTCCGGGCGCCGCGTCGGGCGCGGACCGAGCGCGGGCAGCCCCGAGACGTAGGCTTCCGCGAACGCGCGCATCAGGTCGGCGTGTTCGCCCTCCTCGCGGCGCAACGTGCCCAGCACCACCGGGGGCTCCGGCCGCTCCTCCGCGAGCTGGCGCAGTGCCGGACCGAGCCCGGGATGCGGGCTGACCTCCACCAGGTGGGTGACGTCCTCGTCGAGCAGCGTGGCCACCGCCTCGGCGAACCGCACCGGGCGACGCAGGTTCTCGGCCCAGTAGCGGGCGTCGGCCTCCGGCCCGGCCAGCCAGGTGAGGCCGACCGTGGAGAGCAGCGGCGTGTCCGCCGGGCGCGGCGCGACGGCTGCGAGCGCCTCGTGGATCCGCGGCACGATGGGGTCGACCTGCGGGCTGTGCGAGCCGTAGTCGACATCGACCAGCCGGCAGAACACCCCATCGGCCTCCAGGATCTCCTGCAGCAGCAGCACCGAGTCGGCGTCCCCGGACAGCACACAGGAGCGCGGCCCGTTGTACACCGCCGGTTCGACCAGTCCCTCGAAGCCCGCGACGGCCTGCCGGGCCGCTTCCGGGGCCAGGTCCACGGCCAGCATCCGCCCGCCGCCGGCGATCCCGCGCAGCAGGTCGCTGCGGCGGCAGACCACCAGGGCCCCGTCCTCCGGCGTGAGCACCCCCGCGACCGTGGCGGCGGCGATCTCGCCCTGGCTGTGCCCGACGACGACGTCCGGTTCCACCCCGGCCGCCCGCCACGCCGCGGCCAGCGACACCGACATCGCCCACAGCGCGGGCTGCACCTCGGCCACGTCCCGCGGCGGCGGGCCGCCCGTGACCATCTCGCGTACGTCGCGCGCCGCATGCGGGGCCAGCGCCCGTGCACAGCGGTCCATGGCCCGGGTGAACGCGGCGTCGCGCCCGTAGAGGCCCGCGCCCATGCCCGCCCACTGGGCGCCCTGGCCGGGGAAGACGAAGGCGACCTTGCCCCGCTGCCGGGCGCGGCCCCGCGCGACCTCCGCCAGGCCCGGGCCCAGCAGAGCGCACCGCTCGGCGAAATGGTCCCGGTGCCAGGCCATGGCCCGCGCCAGCTCCGGTGCTGACGTACCCGCGGCCAGCCGCTCCCGGATGCCGCGGGTGCGTTCCTCCAGCGCCCGGGGGGTGTGCCCGCTGACCGGCAGCAGGAACGGCTCGCCGGCCTCCTGCCGCACCGTCGCCCCGGGCTCCTCCCGCACGGCTGGGGAGTCCTGCTCCGGCGTCCGGGCCTGCTCCGGCGTCCGGGCGGGAGCCGGTTTCGCGGCCCGGGCGGACGGCCGCGCGGTCGCGGCCTGCGGCGTGGTGACGACGGCGTGGGCATTGGTGCCGCCCCAGCCGAAGGAGTTGACGCCGAGGAAGCTGCCGGGCTCCAGCGGCAGCGGGTCCCGGGCGACGGCGAGGTTCAGCCCGGCGAAGTCGATGGCCGGGTTGGGCACCTGCGCGTGGAGGCTCGGCGGGACGGTGCCGTGCTCCAGCGCCAGGACGGCCTTGACGAGCCCGGCGAGTCCGGCGGCCGGCTCCAGATGCCCGATGTTGGTCTTCACCGAGCCGATGTGCAGCGCCCGGCCGTGCCGGGCCGCTCCCAGCACCTCGCCGAGCGCCTGCGCCTCGGCCGCGTCCCCGCGTGCGGTGCCGGTGCCGTGCGCCTCGATGTAGGCGAGCCGGTCCAGCGGGACGCGGCCGGAGGCGTAGACGCCGCGCAGCAGGTCGCGCTGCGCGGCAGGATGCGGGGTGACCAGGCTCTCGCCGCCGCCGTCGTTGTTGACCGCGCTGGCCGCCACCACCGCGCGGATCCGGTCGCCCGCGCGGAGGGCGTCCGCCAGCCGCTTGAGGTAGACGACGGCGACGCCCTCGCCGCGGACGAACCCGTCCGCGTCGGCGCCGAAGGCGTGGCAGCGGCCGGTGGGGGACAGGCCCCCGAAGTGGGTGAGGCCGACCGTCACCTCGGGCGTGAGCATCAGATTGGAGCCGCCGACCAGGGCTCCCTCGACCTCGCCGGAGCGCAGCGCCTGGCAGGCCTGGTGCACGGCGACCAGCGAGGACGAGCAGCTGCTCAGGACCGTCAGGCTGGGCCCGGTCAGCCCGAGATGGTACGAGACCCGGGAGGAGACGATGTCCAGCGAGTTCCCGACGATGCTGTGCTGGGTCACCGCGGCGCCCCGGTCCTTGCGCAGCAGTTCGTAGTCGTGCCAGAGCCCGCCGACGTAGACACCGGTGCGGGAGCCGCGCAGCCCGGCCGCGGGTGCACCGGCGTCCTCCAGGGCCCGCCAGGTCGTCTCCAGCATCAACCGTTGCTGTGGATCCAGCACTTCGGCCTCGCGCGGTGAGATCCTGAAGAAGGCCGGGTCGAAGGCGTCGATCTCCTCCAGGAACGCGCCGACCCGCTGGATCTCCCGGCTCGCGTCGAACACCTCTGCCGGATCCCAGCGTTCGGGCGGAACCGGCCCCACCGCGTCGCCACCGCCGATCAGCAGCTCCCAGAACGCCTCCGTGTCCGGCGCCTTCGGGAACCGCCCCGCCATGCCGACGACCGCCACCGCACCGCTGTCCGCGTCACTCATCGGTCCTCCCCCGTGATCACGCCGCCGGTCCATCCTGGAGCGCTTTCCCCCCGGTGTCGACCCCCGCCCGGGCGGCTCGCCCGCGATGGGCGCGTACCGACAACACCCGGCTGCGGCAGCGGTGTTGGTACCGGATGCCCGCCCGGTGCGCGGGCGGGCGGCTCACCGGAGCGAGGAGCCCTCGGCCCGGGCGGGGAACGTCTCCGTACCGAGCACCGACAGCAGTTCCATCCGCTCGCGGGTCTCCGCGTCCGCCGGGGTGAGCACCAGCAACTGCTGCAGCCGGTCGGGGGTGACCAGGGTCTCGCAGTCCAGCAGCAGCCGGCCCACGCGCGGATGGAGCAGGGTCTTGCGGTCGGCGCGCCGGACCGCCACCTCGTGCTCCGCCCACAGCCGCCGGAAGTGGGCGCTCGCCTCCCGCAACCGGTCGACGAGAGCGGTGACCGCGGGGTCCCCGGGCCGGCGGCCGACCGACGCGCGCAGGTCCGCCACGAGCCGGCGGGAGTGGAGTTCATGCTCTTCGGGCGGATGGACGGCACGCACCGCGGGATCGGTGAACCAGCGGTGCACGAGGTAGCGGCTGTCGCCGGAGTGGCGGGTGTGATCGCCCGTCAACAGGACGGCTGCCCGGTTCTGGGCGAGGACCTCGCCCAGGTCGGACAGCACCAGTGCCGGGGTGCTGCCGAGCAGGCCGAGCATCCGCACCAGGCCGGCCCGGGCCTGCCTGGCCGCCCCTTCACCGGGCGCGGGCTGGTGCCCGGCCAGATGGAAGAGGTACTCGCGCTCGTCGTCGGACAGCCGCAGCGCCCGGGCCAGCGCCTCCAGCAGCCCGGCCGAGGGCTGACTGCTGCGTCCCTGCTCGAGGCGGATCACATAGTCCACCGACATCCCGGCGAGTCCGGCCACCTCTTCCCGGCGCAGACCAGTGGTACGGCGCCGGGGCCCGACAGCGATGCCGACCTCGGCCGGGTCGATCGTCTCGCGGCGGTGGCGCAGGAAGGCGGCGAGCTGTTCGCGTTGCATGGCTCCATGGTCCTCTCGGCGGATGCGCCGATCCAGGGAGCGCCGCTCCCAGGATGCACGCTCCGCTCCCGCGAGCCGCGCTGCCGGAGCACAGTGGGAAGCCGGTCGACGACGAACACGAGAACACACGACGGACACGTCGAAGGCGACGAAGGGAAAGCTCGATGCAGGCACGAACCCTGGGCAGTACCGGCCCGACCGTTTCCACGCTGGGCCTGGGGGCCATGGGCATGTCGGGCGCCTACGGTGCGGCCGACAGGGCGGAGAGCATCGCCACCGTGCACGCAGCGCTGGAGGCAGGCGTCACACTGATCGACACCGGCGACTTCTACGGCATGGGAGACAACGAACTGCTGCTCGCCGAGGCGTTGCGCGGCCGGGACCGGGACACCTACGCACTGAGCGTCAAATTCGGCATGCTGCGCGGACCCGGCGCGGGCTTCGGCGGATGCGACGCCCGGCCGGAGGCGGTGAAGAACTTCCTGGCCTACTCACTCACCCGGCTGGGCACCGACCACATCGACCTCTACCGCCCGGCCCGGCTGGACCCCTCCGTACCGATCGAGGAGACGGTGGGCGCGATCAAGGAGATGGTCGACGCCGGATACGTACGGCACATCGGTCTCTCGGAGGTCGACGCGGCGACGGTCCGCCGGGCTCAGGCCGTGCATCCCATCGCCGACCTGCAGATCGAGTACTCGCTGATCTCCCGCGCGGTGGAGGGGGACATCCTGCCCACCCTGCGCGAGCTCGGCATCGGCCTGACCGCCTACGGCGTCCTCGGCCGCGGGCTCATCTCCGGACACTGGTCCCCCGGCCGCACCGCGGGCCCCGGCGACATGCGCGGCTTCAGCCCCCGGTTCTCCGCAGGCAACGTGGAACACAACCTCACCCTGGTGGAGGCGCTGCGCCGGGTCGCGGAGGCCAAGGGATGCAGCGTCGCGCAGTTGGCCATCGCCTGGGTGGCCGCCCGGGGCGACGACATCGTGCCCCTGGTCGGTGCCCGCACCCGCGAGCGGCTCGCCGAGGCGCTCCCCGTGACGGAACTGACCCTGACCACGGACGACCTCGCCGCCATCGAGCGCGCCGTGCCGCCGGGCGCCGCCCGCGGAGACCGGTACCCGTCCGCACTCATGGCCGACCTCGGCGCGGGCAACTGACCCCGGGCCGCGGTCCGGGGGCCGGCCCGGTCAGCGGCAGGCCGCGGTGCGGCCCTGACACGAGGCGGAGGACGCTCGACAGAGGGGATGTGGCGGGGCCTTCGGCCTTCTGCCCACACGGCGCTGCGACGGCCACCGAACCGCCCGATCACGACCGTGCCCCGCGACCCGGCCACAGGCATGGTCCGCGGGGGGTTCCGGCGCCGCCGGACCGGCGGTCGGCCGCGGTCAGCCCTCGGCACGGCCCGCGCACGCCTCGGCCTCCGCGAGGTAGCGCTGGACCGGGCCGAGGGTGAGCATGCCGCTGGCTGCGCCCGCCTGTTCGGTGCGGGCGCCGCGCAGCGCCGCCGCGGCGCGCGCGGCGGTGCCGGGCGCCTCCAGGCGGGCGGCGGCGTGCGCGGTCAGGCACCAGAGCGCTTCCTGGAGGTGGTCGTACGGCGGCTCCGGGGCGGTGGCGAGGGCCGCTCGGGCCTCCGTCGGACGGTTCCGGGCGAGGAGCAGGAGCGGCGCCGCCCAGGGCAGGTACGGGCCCCAGTCGAGCTGCGGGTCGGTGGGGGCGGGGCGGCCGTGCAGCAGGCGCAGCCCGAGCGGCAGCAGGCCGCGGTGCAGCCCCGGCATCCCGGCCGTGCGGAGGGCGTTGTCGGCGGCGCGGTAGGCGCCCGCGGCAGCCGCCGCGGGCGGTCCGTCGGGTGCGGTGCTCCGCGCCGCGGCGACCCGGGCCCGGAACCAGGCGGTGAGGACGGGGACCAGCGGGGCCTCGTGGGCGGCGGCGACCTCTTCGGCGGCGGCCGCGTGTCCGGCGGCGCCCGCCAGGTCGCCGACGGCCGAGGCGGACTGCAGCCGGATGAGCCGGCCCAGGATGGCGAAGGTCGGCAGCTCGTGCCGGGTGGCCAGCGCGACGAGTTCGGCGCCGATGGCATCCCGCTGCGCCGCGAGCCCCGGGCGCCCGAAGGACTGCAGGAAGACGCCGTTGAGCGCGAAGGCCAGCAGCGCGGGATCGTCCAGGCCCCGCGCGAGCGCCTCGGCCCGGTGTGCGGCCTCGTAGCCGGTCCGCAGCGCTGCCCCGCGCAGGTCGCCGCTGCGGCTCTCGACGGCGACGGTGGCCAGCAGCCGCGCCCGGAGCGCGGGAGGACCGTCGGGTCCCAGGCCCGCAGGGTGCGCTCGGCGAGTGCCACGACGGCTTGGCACTGCTCGGGATCGTCGGCGCGGCTCCAGATCGAGGGCACGTCGTAGGCGCCGACGACCCGGGCGGTCAGTTCGGCGTCCCCTGTGCGCTCGGCGGCCCGGGCGGCGGCGAGCCGGTCGCGCCGCGAGAGGACGAGCGCGTCGCTGCCCGCCAGGGCCAGGGTGCGGGCCAGTTCCACGGTCGTACGGGGGCCGAGGCGGGCAGCGGCCCCGGACCGGAGGTCGAGGGCCGGTTCGAGGGACGCGGCTCCGTCGAGGATGTCCGCCTCCAGTCGTCGGAGTTCGGTTCCGGGATCGAGCCCGAGCTGTTCGACGAGCATCGTGCGGGCGCGGCGGAGCGTGGCCAGTGCGTCGGCCTGGCGTCCGTCCCGGTGCAGGGCGCGCGCCAGCAGTGCCCAGGCCGCCTCGCGCCAGGGGTGCTCGTCGGTGTGCGCGCCGAGTTCGGCGACGAGTCCGCCGCTCGCGCCCGCGTCGAGGAGGAGGCCGGCCCGGAGCTCGACCCCCTGCAGCCGCAACTCCTCCAGCCGGGCGCGCTCCCGCTGCGCCCAGGCGGCGTCGGGCAGGTCGGCGTAGGCCGGTCCGCGCCAGGAGGAGAGGACCCCGCCGAGAGCGGCGACCTCGCCGGGGGAGCGCCGGGCCCGTTCCAGGACGTCCTCGAACCGGTGCACGTCCACGTCCTCGCGCGGCAGCCGCAGCGCGTAGCCGGGGCCCTCGGTGACCAGGAGCCGCGGCGGGGTGCGCGGTGGCCGGTCGGGCTCGACGGCACGGCGCAGGGCGGCGACGAACGTGCGCAGCGCACCCGGGCCGCGGGCCGGGGGCTCGGGCCACAGGTCAGCCACCAGGGTGTCGGTGGCCACCATCCGCCCCTCGGCGGCGACGAGCCGGGCGAGCACCTCGCGGTGCCGGGGTCCGCCCAGCGCGATCGGGGTGCCGTCGCCGCGCAGCGCCCGCACCGGGCCCAGTACATCGATCCGCATGCCCCCATCCTGCGCCCGCCGGCTCCGCTCCGCCGCGCCGTACTGATCGGCTGCTCATCGGGCTGGTGCATCGTGCTCCGGTCAGTCGCCCGACGTGGGGAAAGGACCCGTATGACACCCGCCCTGCCGGCTCTGCCCGGCTTCGACCACCTCCGTGTGCCCGGCGCGGAGGGCGTCGAGCTCTCCGTCGCCACCGGCGGCAGCGGCACCCCCGTGGTGCTGCTGCACGGCTTCCCGCAGACCCACCTGATGTGGCGGCACGTCGCCCCGCTGCTGGCCGCCGGGCACACGGTGATCTGCCCCGACCTGCGCGGCTACGGCGCCAGCGACAAGCCGGCGGCCGCGGACCCGGACGTGTACGCCAAGCGCACCATGGCCGCCGACGTCGTCCGTGCCGCGGCGGCGCTGGGGCACGACCGGTTCGCGCTCGTCGGTCACGACCGCGGCGCGCTCGTCGCCTTCCGTGCCGGGCTGGACCACCCCGAGACCGTCACCCACCTCGGCATCCTCGACGTCGTCCCCACACGGGACATGTGGAACGTGCTGCACGGGGTCTCGGCCGCGGTCGGCTACCACCTCTTCCTGATGGCCCAGCCGCCGGGACTGCCCGAGACGATGATCGCCAACAGCGCCGACGCGTTCTTCGGGTCCTTCCTCGACGCCTGGGCGGGGGACCGGGCGGCGATCCCGGACCCGGTGCGGAGCGCGTACCTGCGGGCGAGTGCCGCGGCGGTGCCCTCGATCGTGGCCGACTACCGGGCCTCCGCCGGTGTCGACGCCGACCACGACCAGGCGGACCTGGACGCCGGCTCCCAGCTCGCGATGCCCGTCACCGTCGTCCAGCAGGACTGGGGAGCGCGGCTCGGCTACGACGCCGCCCAGGTGTGGCAGGCGTGGGCGCCCGACCTCGACCACCGTCTCACCGGCGCGGGGCACTTCATGGCCGAGGAGGCTCCCGAGGAGATCGCGGAGGCGATCCGGGAACTGCTGGCCCGCTGACGGTGCGGGGCCCGCGGACCGTGCGCGGGACGGTCCGTGGCGGCCGCTGGATCGGAGGGTGGTGGTTCACAGCCATGTCGTCCCCAGCCAGGCGGTGGCGGCAGCAGTGCACAGGAGCGTGAGGTCGAGCGCGATCCTGCGGTCCCCGAGCCGCAGATGGACCCGGATCGCGCCGATCTGCAGGACCACGAACCCGAGCGTCCTCGGGCGTCTCCCTCGCTCCCGCGGGAGAGGTGCTGATCGACGAGGCCGGACGCTGCTCGCCCGGGCCGACCGGGTCCACGCGCGGGTGGCCGCGGCGGCGGTGCCCCCGTCCTCACCGTCGGACTCCTCGGGGACAGCGCCGACCCAGGTGTGCAGCGGCCGGCCGCCGGCTGCCGTCGGCGCCATCCGCACCTGGAGGTCCGGCTCCGGGAGACCGATCTGAGCGATCCCACCTGCGGGCTGCACCGGCGGCTGGCCGATCTGGCCCTCACCCGCGCCCCGTTCGACGAGACCGGCCTTGCCGTGCGCGAGTTGCGTGGAAGGAGGACGACCGGAATCCGCTGATCCGTTCGTTCGTCCGGATCGCGTGCGAGGTCTACCGCGGCTGAGCCGCTGCATCGGTAGCCGGTACGCGGCGGGCGCGGAAGGTCAGGTGACCGCCCAGGCCGCCTCGATCATCCGGAAGATCTCCTCCACCGCGGCCTGCGGATCGGCCGACTCGCGGGCCAGCGAGTAGGCGTCGATCGTGAACCTGGCGATCGTGCGGCAGGCCGTCGCGGTCCGGGCCAGGCCGGGGGCCGCGGCCACGGCCGCCGCCAGCGATTCCGCGTGGCGCAGCCTCATCGACTCCTCGTACGCGCGCAGTGCGGGCGAGGAGTCGATCATGTGCCAGACCGGGGAGGCGCTGTCGGCCGTGCAGTGCCGCACCAGGGCGTGGATCTCCCGGCGCAGCGCGGGGACGAGGGGCTCCTCGGGCGTCCGGTCGGTGACCGCCCGGACAAGGCGCTGCTCGAAGTCCGCGTCCTGCTCGAACACCAGCGCCTCCTTCGAGGCGAAGTGGGAGAAGAGCGTGGTGACGGCCACGTCGGCCTCGGCGGCGACCTCGCGGATGCCCACCGCGTCGTATCCGCGCTCCAGGAAGAGCCGGAGGGCGGTGTCCGCGATCTTCTGGCGGGTCGCCGCCTTCTTGCGTTCGCGACGTCCGGGCGCTGTGGTCATGCGCTGAAGCTACCAGATACGAAACACTAACGGTTTCAAAAAGTTAGTCGTTAGTGTTACGTTCGGCCCATGAGAAAAGTGAGCTTCGCCGAGTTCGGCGGTCCGGAAGTACTCCGCCTCGTGGATGCCGAGGAGCCCCACGCGGGTCCCGGCCAGGTGCGTGTCGCCGTGCGCGCTGCAGGCGTGAACCCCGTCGACTGGAGGGTGCGGGAGGGGCAGATCCTGCAGGCCCATCCGATCGAGCTGCCCGCCGGAGTCGGGCTGGACGCTGCCGGAGTGGTGGACGAGGTCGGTGAGGGCGTCGAAGGGGTCGAGGTCGGCGACCCGGTGTTCGGCGAGGGGTCCAGCACCTACGCCGAGTTCGCCGTGCTGTCGGCCTGGGCGCCGATACCCGAGGGCCTGACCTTCGAGGAGGCGGCCGGATACCCCTCCGTGGTGGAGACCGCGCTGCGCATCGTCCGCGAAGTCGGTGTGCAACCCGGGCAGACCCTGCTGGTCAGCGGCGCCTCCGGGGGAGTCGGCTCGGCCGTGCTGCAGATCGCCCGCGACCGCGGCATCGCGGTGATCGGCACAGCCGGGGCGGCGAACCAGGACTATCTGCGCGGCCTGGGCGCCACCGCCACCACCTACGGCGCGGGCTGGGCGGAGCGGGTCAGGCAACTCGGCCGCATCGACGCGGCGCTCGACCTCGCCGGTGCGGGTGTCCTGGCCGAACTCGTCGAGCTGACCGGGGATCCGTGGAAGGTCGTCTCCATCGCCGACCTCGCCGCACCGGAGTTCGGCGTCCGGTTCTCCGGGACGGCCGGAAGTGTCCCGGCGGCGCTGGCCGAGGCCGGCCGCCTCATCGGGCGGGGGAAGCTCCACATCCCGGTCGAGAAGTCCTACCCGCTCGCCGAGGCCGCGGCGGCGCACATCGACAGCCAGGCCGGCCACACGCGCGGGCGCCGCGTCCTGGTCGTCTGAGCCGTCGTCGGCCCGGTCATGCCGCCCGGTTCGTGGCGTCCGCCGGCGGTTCCGGCGGCCATGCGCCCGGGTCGGCGTCGCCGGTGGCCGGTCCGCTCCGCTGCGGAGCCCGGGCCACCGGGGGAGGGCGGGGGCACCGGGCCCCCGCTGTCGGACGGGTTCACGCGTGGCTGCGTGGTGCTCCCGTCCGGCGGCGGCCCGGTGCCGTCACTTCCCGGCGCCGACAGGGCCGACCGTGACCCCGGAGTCGGTGCTGTCGGAGACCGGCAGGTTGATGCTGACCGGCAGGGTCTGCGAGCTGGTCTCGTTCGGCGGAGTGACCACGAGGCTGGTGACGTTCAGACCGCTGCCACCGGAGTCGTTCGGCGGGTAGTGCAGTGTGAAACGTGTCGACTCACCGGGGCCGACGCGGACCGTCGGGGCGGCGAGGCCGTTCCGGGCGGCGTTCATGGAGCCCGCAGCGCTCTGGAGGTCGACCCCGGGGAACCCGTGCATCGTGCAGGCCGTGGCGGTGGTGTTCTCGAGGTTCACCAGGAGGCTCCCCTGGGCCATGCCGGGCGAGGTGCTGAAGGCGAGTCCGGAGGTCTTGCAGGCGCCGACCTCGGGCGCCCCGCCACCGGAACCGCCCTGCCCTCCGGAGGAGTCCGCTCCCTCGCTCTTCCCCGAGGAACCGGACTTCTTCTTTCCGGAGTCGTCGCTGCCACCGTCCCGGGCGCGGGACGAGGACGAGGGGGAGGCGCCGCTCTCCTTCCGCGAGCTGTCCTCGGACGAGTCGCCGGGCACGGGGGCCGCTTCGCCGGCCACCTTCTCGGGCGCGTCAGACGCCTGTTCGCCGCATCCGGTCAGCAGCGTCGCCGCGAGCCCCACCGCAAGCCCCGCCGCGAGCCGCGTGCTCCCGGTGCCACGCCACCTCCCGGACCTGCCCCCCGCGGCCCTTCGGGCCGCCCGCACCGCATGCTGCTCTCGTTCTCTCATCGCCGCCACGCCCTGATCATCCCATCGTGTGTCCATGCCGGGTGCGGGGGAGTCGCTGCCCGGACCGCCCCGTGCCGTACGAGTTCGATGACGGAGGCCGGGGAAAAGTTCACAACAGGGCTTGTGCGGCGGTCCGTTCCTGCGCGGACGGACCCGGTATCGTCCCGCGCAATCCGCAATCCGCAATCCGCAATCCGCAATCCGCAATCCGCAATCCGCAATCCGCAATCCGCAATCCGCAATCCGCAATCCGCAATCCGCAACTCCCGGCGGTGCGCGATCCGTTCCCGGAGCAAGCGTCCGCGGACAGCACGGTCACCGTTCCACCGCGCCCCCTTCGCGGGACCGGGGTACCGGCCGACCGGCCGGCCGCGGTCGGGCCTCCCGGGATCAGGCGCTGCGGGCGCAGGACGTGAGGCGATCGGCGAGCGCCGTGACGAGGTCGCGCAGCTCCGCGGGGCGCTCGATGACGAACGGCCGGTCCAGCGAGGCGAGGACGGCGGGCAACCAGTCGAGATCCGCCACCCGCAGCTCGGCCCGCAACCACCGCTCGGCCGGAGCGTCCGTGTCCTTCGCGGGCGCGGGCTCCGTCAGGCGCGCGACCGAGGCGGGCAGACCTGCGCGGATCTGCTCCACGGTCCCATGGATCCGCAGGGCCACCTCGTACCGGTACTCGGCCGTTGCGAAGCCGTCCAGTACGCGCTGCGCCGGGTCGGTTCCGGCCGGGATCCCGAACGTGCCGGGCAGGGACCGGGCGCTCTCGATGCGGTCGAGGCGGAGGGTCCGGTCCTCTTCGATCCCCGGATCCCGGCCCGTGACGTACCACCGGCCCACGTGGGCGACGATGCCGTAGGGGTGCAGGGTGCGTTCGCTGCGCCGGCCGTGGCGGTCGCGGTATCCGATCGAGAGCGGCCGGCGGTGGCGTACCGCGTCGGCGACGGTCAGCAGGACCTCGGCGTCCGGGGTGGTGAACTCGCCGGGTGCGGAGGTGAAGGCGAGGGACTCAAGGACCGTGTCGAGTCTGCGGGCCACATGCCTGGGCAGCACCCTGCGGACCTTGGCCGCCGCGGTCTCGCCGGCCGTACCCGCAGCCGTCGTCAGTCCCGCACGGGACCCGGCGACCAGGCCGAGCAGCACGGCGAGGGCCTCGTCGTCGCTGAGCATCAGCGGAGGCAACCGGTGCCCCGGGGCGAGCCGGTATCCGCCGTAGCGGCCCCGCACCGTCTCCACGGGCACGTCCAGGTCGATCAGCTGGCCCACGTACCGTCGCACGGTCCGGCCGTCGACGCCGAGCCGGTCGGCGAGTTCGGCCGCCGGCCGGATGCCGCCCGACTGCAGAAGTTCCAGGAGGGTCAGCACGCGCCCGGTGGGTCGAGACATGGCGGCAGCCTAGCGCGCATACCGGACCGATTCCGTCCGCTATCTGTCCTAGCGTGTGCAGCGAAGCCGCTTCACCGGCACTTCACCGACTAGGGAGAACACCGTGGACTTCGTTTCGATCCGCATCATCACCGGCGACATCGCACGCCTCGTCGCCTTCTACGAGAGGGCCACCGGGGTGTCGGCGGCCTGGGCGACCGAGGACTTCGCCGAACTCGTCACCCCCAGGGCCACCCTCGCGATCGGCAGTACCCGTACCGTCCCGATGTTCGCACCGGACTCCGCTCAGCCCGCGGCGAACCGCAGCGTGATCATCGAGTTCCTCGTCGAGGACGTGGACCGGGTGCACAGCAACCTGACCGGCCTCGTGGAGGAGTTCGTCGCCGGGCCCACCACCATGCCCTGGGGCAATCGGGCGCTGCTCTTCCGCGACCCCGACGGCAACCTCGTCAACTTCTTCACGCCGGTCAGGCCGGCCGCCGTGGCGAAGTTCGCCCGCTGACTCGGAGCCCGGCCCCGCGCCGCCGGCCTGCGCACGCCGCGGGTCGGCGGCGCTGCGCACGCCGCGGGTATCCGTGGGCACTGTCGGGTGCCACTCCCGCACGGGCCCCCGTGCAGGGTCGTGCGGGTCCGCTCTGTCGCCGCTGCGCGGGGTGAGGGGCGCCCCGGATGCGGGGAGGCGCGGCGGGACGCCCCTCAGGCGGGCGGTCACCAGGAGGACTTGGTGACTCCCGGAAGTTCGCCCGCGTGCGCCATCGCGCGCATGCGGACGCGAGAGAGTCCGAAGGTCCGCAGATGGCCGCGCGGGCGGCCGTCGACGCTGTCCCGGTTGCGTACCCGCGTCGCACTGGCGTCCCGCGGCTGCCGCCGCAGTTCCCGGAGCGCGGCCTCGCACTCGGCGGGCGTGGCGGCCGGGTCGCGGAGGATCTCCTTCAGCCCGGCCCGGCGCCGTGCGTACCGCGCGACGACCGCCTTGCGCTTCTCATTCTTCGCGATCTTGCTCTGCTTGGCCATCAGACCTTCCCCCCTCGTGCGCGGATCCGCGCGACGGCGGCCTCGATGCCGATGGCGTCGACCGTCCGGATCCCCTTCGTGCTCAGCGTGAGCCGTACGTGACGGTTCTCACCGGCGAGCCAGTAGCGCTTGCGCTGGATGTTGGGGTCGAAGCGCCGGTTGGTGCGCCGATGCGAGTGGGAGACGGACGTGCCGAACACCGGCTGTGCGCCGGTCAACTGGCAGTGGGCGGACACGGGAGACCTTTCTCTCGGTGAAGCCAACTTGGTAATGGTAACCATTTCCATATACTGCTCGCATGGCACGTGACGAACTCCGCCCGATCATCAAGCTCACCTCCACCGCCGGAACCGGCTACACCTACGTGACCCGCAAGAACCGCCGGAACAACCCCGGCCGCCTGACGCTGCGCAAGTACGACCCCGTCGCCCGCCGGCACGCCGACTTCCGCGAAGCCCGCTGACCCCTCACGCACACCTGGCACCCGACCCAGAAGAAGGACACCGCTGTGAAGCCCGGAATCCACCCCGCCTACCGGCCCGTCGTCTTCCGCGACAAGAGCGCCGGCTTCGCCTTCCTCACCCGCTCCACCATGACCGGTGACGCGACCGTCGCATGGGAGGACGGCAACACCTACCCCGTCGTCGACGTCGAGATCTCCTCCGCGAGCCACCCCTTCCACACCGGCACCGCACGCGTCCTGGACACCGCGGGACGGGTCGAGCGGTTCGAACGCCGCTACGGCCGCCGGGGAGCCCGCTGATGGCCGCCGACCGTACCCTCCCCGTCGTCCTGGTCGGCGGACTGCACGCCGAAGCCCGCACCGAGGTCGTGCGGCGGCTGCTCGGCTCGATGCCCGGCAGCGTCGCTCTGCACCACGACCTCGCCGCCGGGCCGCAGGGCACGGTGCTGCGCACGGTGCGCGACCGCGACGGTCTGCACAGCGCCTCCGAGGCCCCACTGGTGAACGACTGCGCGTGCTGCGCACTGCGCGAGGACCTGATCCCGGAACTGACCCGGCTGGCCGACGACGGCACCACCCGCTGCGCCGTCGTCGAGCTGTGGGACTCGGTGGAACCCCGGGCCATGGCAGAGGTCGTCGCCGCGCACACCCACGGCGTGCTGGAACTCACCGGCGTCATCACGGCCGTCGACCCGGCACTCGTGCTGCCCTTCCTCGCCAACGGCGACGACCTCGCCGAGGCCGGTCTCGCCGCGGCACCGTCGGACCGGCGCACCGTCGCCGACACCTGGGCCAGGCAGCTCGAATACGCCGCCGTGCTGGCCCTCGTGGAGGAGGAGGACAGGCCCGCCGACGAGGAGGACCGGGCAGTGCTGGCCCAACTGCATCCCACGGCACGCCAGGTGGACGCCGCCTCGGGTGAACTGGTGGCGGCAGCCCTGACGGGCTTCGACGTCGAGGCCGCCGCGGCCGCGCAGCACCCCGCGTGCGCGCTGCTGCCGCAGGCGGCCGACGAGGCGGGCGTCGCCACCTGCGTATGGCACCGGGACCGCCCCTTCCACCCCGAACGGCTCTACCGGGCACTGGAGGAACTCACCTGCGCCGCCGCGCGCAGCCGCGGCCGCTTCTGGCTCGCCGACCGGCCCGACACTCTCCTCTCCTGGGACGCGGCGGGCGGGGCGCTGTGCGTCGAGGAGGTCGGCCCCTGGCTGGCCGCCCTCCCCGACGCCGCCTGGGAGATGGTGCCCCCGGTGCGCCGCGCCGCCGCCGCCCTGGACTGGCACCCCGACCACGGCGACCGCTGCCAGCACCTCGTCTTCACCGCTCCCGGCCTGGACCGGGACGGATTGGCCCAGGTCCTGGAGTCCTGCCTGCTGACCGACGCGGAGTTCGCCGCGGGGCGCGAGGCGTGGAAGCACCTGCCGCCCGCCTTCGACGCCCTCCTCGACCCCGCTTCCTGACGGCAGCAGGCACTCCCCCTCCCAAGCGAAGGAACCCCCATGGCTCAGCGCCCCGGCGCCCGCAAGGCCCGTACCCCCCGACCGAACCCGCTGGAGACGGCGGGCCTCACCCGCATCGACCACAAGGACACCGATCTGCTGCGGCAGTTCCTCTCCGACCGCGGCAAGATCCGCTCCCGCCGCGTCACCCGCCTCACCGCCCAGCAGCAGCGGCAGATGGCGCGTGCGGTCGGGAACGCCCGCGAGATGGCGCTCCTCCCGTACCCGACACGCTGACGGGCCACCCCCGACACGCCGGTGGGGACTCCCGGGGCCGACGGGACCACCCGAGGCGAAGCCGGCCGCGCGCGTTCCCGGCCGTGCCAGCAGCCCGGTGCACCGGGACACCCGTCACCGCGGCTCCCGGCCCAGGCGGTGGCCCCGCGGCCCGGGGCACCCCCGGACCGCGGGCGCCGCCGCCCAGCTGCTGTCGAGGCGCGGCCGCCGCGGCGGCGGTCGTGGCCCCGTCCGACAGCTCACCCCCTGCTACGTTTGTGATGTGATCATTGCTGACACCGAGAGCGCGCGGCGCGATGCCGAACTGGTCCTCGACTTCTTCTCGACCGTGCTCTCGGGCGACCGCGACATCTCCGCCGTCCGGCGGTTCCTGGCACCGGACTTCGTCGACCACGACCCCGAGGGCGACCCCGGCAGGACGGGAGTCGCCGCGAAGCTGACCGCGCTGTGGAACGCCCGGCCCGCCGCGGCCTTCCGCCCGCACCAGGCGATCGCGGCCGGCGGCTACGTCGCGGTGCGGTCCACGCTCGAAGGCGGCGAGCGCCCGGTGCCGTTCGCCGACACCTACCGCGTCGCGGACGGCCGGATCACCGAGCACTGGCACGTGGTCGGCGCCTGACGCGCCGAGCCCCCGGTTCCCGAGCCGCGGGGGAGGACAGCCGGGCCCGCGGAGTGCCGCCCCTCCCGGCCCGCCGCGCGCGGGTCGGCCCTCACACCCTGAAGACGGTGCCGAAAAACTCCTTCAGCAGCCTCTCCTTGAGCGGCGCGGGCAGCGCGTCCAGGAGCATCAGGACGGGTGCCGTCCTGGCCGGAAGCCGCCCCTCGCCGTCCAGCCCGGCATAGGCGAGCACGGACTCGACCTCCTGCGGCCCGAGCAGGTCCGGATCCAGCCCGGCGGCGAGCTCGGCGAGCCCCGGGTCGACCGCGGCGCGCGGCAGCTCCCGGGCTGTGCGAAGCGCGACGGCCAGATCCCCCAGCAGGCCCTCCACCCGGTCGACGGTGGCCGGGGTCAGGGTGAGGTGCAGGTTGGGCGGCATGCCCGCGTAGGAGAGCTGCGGTTGCAGATACCAGCCGGCAGCGCGCATCTCGTCGGCCGCCTGCAGCACGAGGCCCGGATCCGGCTCGGCGCCGCTCGCCCCGCCGAGCACGGTGAACGCCACCACCCCGGCGACCGGTTCGCCCAGCACGCGTACCCCGTCGATCCCGCGCAGCCCCGCCAGCAGCCGTTCCGAGGCGTCCGCGACCCGGGCCGCCAGCGCGGTGTACCCCCTCTCGCCCACGTGCTGGAGCACCGCCCACGCCTGGGCCAGCAGACCGGCGGACTTCGTGCCCTGCGCGGTCGGGTTCACCACCGGGTACCCCGGCCAGGCCGCGTGCGCGAAGTACTGATGGCGGCGCAGCTCCGCATCCGCGTAGAGGACGACGGAGGCCCCCTTGTCGGTGTACGCGTACTTGTGCAGGTCGACGGAGAGCGAGGTGACGCCGGGAACCGTGAGGTCGAACGCGGGCACCTGGTGCCCGGTGCCGCGCAGCCACGGCAGCAGCCATCCGCCGAGGCAGGCGTCGACATGGCACAGCACGCCGCGTGCGGCGGCCGACGCGGCGATCTCGGCCACCGGATCCAGCACCCCGTGCGCGTACGACGGCGCGGAGGCCACCACCAGCGCCGTGCGGTCGGTGAGCGCGGCGGACATCGCGCCCGCGTCCGCGCGGAAGGTGGCCGGGTCGACCGGAACCGTGACCGCCTCCAGCCCCAGATAGTGCGCGGCCTTGTGGAACGCGGCGTGCGCGGTGGCGGGCAGGACCAGTTGGGGCGCGGTGATCCCGCGCACCGCACGGGCGTGGTCCCTGGCCGTCTTCACGGCGAGCAGGATGCTCTCGGTACCGCCGCTGGTGAACGTCCCCTGGGTGCCCGGTGCGCCCAGCAGCGCCGCGGCCGCGCGGACCACGTCGTTCTCCAGCCGCGCCACACTGGGGAAGACGGTCGGGTCGAGCCCGTTGACGGTCGCGAACTCCTTGTAGGCGGCGGCCGCGAGCCCGTCCACTTCAGCGCGCCCCGCGTCGTAGACGTAGGCGAAGGTGCGTCCGCCGCGGGTGGGCGCGTCGGTCTCGCGCAGCGTCCGCAGCTCGGCGAGCACCTGCTGCGCGGACCGGCCGTCGGACGGCAGGCGGGTGGGGTCAGTCGGCACGGCCGGGCTCCTTCTGCGCGGATGCGGATGCGGATGCGGACGGGGCGGGTCCGGGCGCCGCGGTGGACGGCGGCTGCGCCGCCGCGTCGTCCTCCCGGTAGCGGTGCAGCAGCACCAGACTCGCCGCGGCGGACACGGCGGGCAGCACACTCATGCCCAGCGTGATGGCCGTCAGCGCGGCGGCGGGCTGGGTGACGAACCGGTCGGCGTCCGAGGAGCGGAATCCGGTGACCGCCAGCAGCAGCGCGAACACCCCCGCTCCCAGGGCGAACGCCAGGGTCTCGGCTGCCGTCCAGAGCCCGGTGAAGGTCGCGGCCCGCCGTCTGCCGGTGCGCACGGCATCGGCGGCGAGCGTCTGCGCGAGCATCGTCAACGGCAGCAGTTGCAGGCCCCCGTAGGCGATGCCCACCACCGCCGCGGCCCCGTGGCCGAACGCCGTACCGGCCACCGGGGTGAGGCCCAGCAGCAGCGCCCCGGTGAGGAAGAGCAGCGAGGCGCACCACTGGGCTCGCTTCACCCCCCACCGGTCAGCAAGCCGGTTCCACAGCGGCATCACCAGGACCAGCGGACCGATCAGGCAGCCGAACAGCGAGGTGACCGCCGCGGCCGAGCCGATCGTGTAGGTGGCGAAGTACTGGACTCCGGCGAGCAGCACCCCGACGGCCAGCGCCTGCAGCGTCCACATGCCCGCCAGGAAGCCGAAGGGCCGGTGCGAGCGTGCCGCGGCCAACTGGGCGCGCAGCGAGGGCTCGGCCCGGCTGCGGGCCACCGCCGGAGCCCGGGCGGTGCAGAACCAGGCGCCGAACATACCGAGCGCCAGCAGCGCCGCCACGACCGCGCCCATCGTCCGGTAGCTGCCGGGGCCGCCTCCGCCGCGGTGCGCGAGCGCCGGAGCCAGCGCCCCCGACAGCAGGATCGCCGCGCCGAGGAAGCCCACCCGCCAGCCCAGCACCCGCCCGCGTTCGGCCGGGTCCTCGGTCATCTCGGCCGGCATCGTCACATACGGCACCTGGAAGACCGCGTAGGCGGTGGCGGCCAGCAGGAACAGCAGCGCCACGTACCCCGCGGCCGCCGCTCCGCGCAGCGGCGGCGCGGCGAAGAGCAGCGCGAAGGCGGGCGGCAGCGTACAGGCGCCGATGAGCAGGAAGGGACGGCGCGGCCCGCCGCGCAGCGTGCTGCGGTCCGAGGCGGCGCCCACGACCGGATTGACCAGGACGTCCCAGGCCTTGGGCAGAAAGACCGCGGCACCTGCCACGGCGGCCGGAACGGCGAGCACATTGGTGAGGTAGTACAGCAGGATCAGCCCCGGCACGGTGGCGAAGGTGCCCGTGCACAGCGACCCCAGGCCGTACCCGACGCGCACCCGGCGCGGCAGGGGCAAAGCCGCCGCGCCGCCCGCCCCCGTGACTGCCATGGCGCCGATCATGGGGGAGCGGCCGAGGCCCCGACAAGAGGCGTGCAGCACGCTGTCCGGTCACCGCGGAAGGCGCCCGCGGCGCTTCGCGGACGCGGCCGACGTGACACCAGCGGGACACAGGGGCACTGGTGGACGGAGCGCGGTGTTAGGAATGAGTCATGAAGCTGCCTCTCCGCCGCCCCGGGAACCGGCCGGCGCGGCCCACCCGCTCCGCGGACAAGGGCCGCTCGCTGCTCCGCCTGCGCAGCGCGGCCGGTCAGGTGTTCGTGCTGCAGGTCGTCCTGGTGCTGCTGCTGGTCGCGGCGGCGGTGGCGGCCCAGGTCGTGCAGGCCCAGCGGGACGCCACGAGCCGGGCCCGCGAGAAGTCGGTCGCGGTGGCCCAGGCGTTCGCGCACGCCCCGGGGGTGGCGGAGGCGATGCAGGGCCCGCATCCGGCCAGGGAGCTCCAGCCGCGCACCGAGGCGGCCCGCAAGGACGCCGGTGTCGACTTCATCGTGCTCATGAGCCGGAAGGGGATCCGCTACACCCAGCCCAATCCGTCGCTGATCGGGAAGAAATTCGTCGGCACGATCGAACCCTCGCTCCGCGGCCGCACCACGGTGGAGCGGGTCACCGGCCCCCTCACCGGCGGGGACACCAACGTCGTGCAAGCCGTCGTGCCCGTCCGGGACTCCGACGGCACCATCGTCGGCCTGTCGTCGGCCGGGCTGGCGGTGCGCAACGTCGCGGGCATGACGGACCAGCAACTGCCGATCATCCTCGGCGCCGGCGGCGTCGCCCTCGTGGCCGTCATCGGCGGGACGGCCCTGGTCTCCAGGAGACTGCTGCGCCAGACGCACGGCCTCGGGCCCGCGGAGATGACCCGGATGTACGAGCACCACGACGCCGTTCTGCACGCGGTGCGGGAGGGCGTGCTCATCCTCGACGCCGACGGGCGCCTCATGCTGGCCAACGACGAGGCCCGCCGCCTGCTGGACCTGCCCCCCGGCACCGAGCGGCGGCACGTGGGCGAACTGGACCTGGCCGAGGGCATCGCACGGCTGCTGGTGTCGGGTGAGCCCGTCACCGACGAGGTGCTGCTGTCCGGGGACCGGCTGCTGGCGGTGAACATACGTCCCACGTCCCGGCACGGGGGAGCACTCGGCAGTGTGGTGACGCTGCGTGACACCACCGAGCTGTCGGCCGTGTCGGGCCGTGCCCAGGTGGCGCGGGAACGGCTGAAGCTGCTGTACGAGTCGGGGGTGCGGATCGGCACCACGCTGGATGTGGCCCGCACGGCGCGGGAGCTGGCCCAGGTGGCGGTGCCCGGGTTCGCCGACCTGGCAGCCGTCGACCTGCTGGATGAGGTGGTGCGCGGCCAGGAACCGGCCCCGCAGGCGCAGCGCCGGGTGCGCCGGGTGGCGGTCGGCGAACGGCCCGAGGGACTCCCGCTGTACGAGGTCGGGGAGGCCATCGTCTTCCGGCCCGGTTCGCCGCAGGCCCGCGCGCTCGACGCGGAGCAGGCGGTGCTGGAGGCGGATCTGCACCACGCGGAGGAGTGGCTGCGGCACGATCCGGAGCGCGCGCGGCGGACGCTGGAGTTCGGCGTGCACTCGCTGATCACCGTCCCGCTGCGGGCCAGGGGAGTGATTCTGGGCATCGCGCACTTCTGGCGCAGTGGCGACTCGCCGGCCTTCGACGAGGACGATGTCTCCTTCTCCGAGGAGCTGGCGACCCGGGCCGCCGTGGCCATCGACAACGCGCGCCGCTACACCCGTGAGCACGCGATGGCCGTGACCCTGCAGCGCAGCCTGCTGCCGCGCGGACTGCCCAAGCAGGCGGCCCTGGAGGCGGCCTGGCGCTATGTGCCCGCGGAGGCGGGCGTGGGCGGCGACTGGTTCGACGTCATCCCCCTCTCCGGTACCCGGGTCGCACTGGTCGTCGGCGACGTGGTGGGGCACGGACTGCACGCGGCCGCGACGATGGGGCGGTTGCGCACCGCCGTGCACAACTTCTCCACCCTCGACCTTCCCCCCGACGAACTGCTCGCCCACCTGGACGAACTGGTGGCCCGCATCGACGACGAGGAGAGCGACGCCGACCCCAGTGGGCGGCAGTTCGAGGGGGTGGCCGGAGCGACCTGCCTGTACGCCGTGTACGACCCGGTGACGGGCTCCTGCACCCTCGCCCGCGCCGGACACCACTGCCCCGCGGTGGTGTACCCGGACGGCACGGTCGGCTACGCGGACGTGCCCGCCTCCCCGCCGCTCGGTCTGGGCGGCCACCCCTTCGAGACCACGGAACTGCACCTGCCCGAGGGCGCCCAGCTCGTCCTGTACACCGACGGCCTGGTCGAGAGCCGGGACCGGGACATCGACACCGGTCTGGAGATCCTCCGCTCCGTGCTGGAGGAAACCGCGGGCGCCGGCCCGGACGAGACGGCCCGCGCGGTGGCCGGTTCCGTGATGCCGGCCCACCCGTCCGACGACGTCGCGCTGCTGGTGGCCCGCATCCGCAGGCTCGCCCCGGACCAGGTCGCCAAGTGGCAGGTCGATCCCGACCCGGCGGCCGTCGCCCCGGTACGCGCCGAGTGCGCGGCGCGGCTGCGCGAGTGGGGCCTGGAGGAGATCGGGCACACGACCGAACTGATCCTCAGCGAACTGATCACCAACGCCATCCGCTACGGGAAGGAGCCGATCCAGGTCCGCCTCCTGCACGACGAGGACAGCCTCATCTGCGAGGTCTCCGACGGCAGCGGGACCTCCCCGCACCTGCGCCGTGCCTCGACCACCGACGAGGGCGGCCGCGGTCTCTTCCTCGTCGCCCAGTTCGCCCAGCGCTGGGGCACCCGCTACATCCCCGGCGGCAAGGTCATCTGGACCGAGCAGCAGCTGCGCGGCGGCGGCTCCACGCGCCTCGCCGAGCAACTGCCGGCCGACGCGCTGCTCGACCAGTTCGACGACGGGGGCTGGTGACGCGCCGGCTTCGGCTTCCCGCTGTAGAACGACGGTTCGGCCGCCGGCGCGGCGCGCCCGCCGGCCCGTGGGGGAGTGGGGCCGTGACCGGCCGTCGGCGCCGCCGCACGCGCCGTCAGGCCGCGGCGGTGCCGGTTCCGGCCGCGGCGAGGGCGGCGTCCGTGTCGGCGGTCGCCAGGTCGGCGTTGATCCGGGCGCCTGCCAGCGCGCCCGCTGCGGCGGAGGCACCCACCTGGGCGGTCGGATCGGCGGCGTTGCCCGCCACCCACACCCCCGGCACTCCGGTGGCTCCGGCCGCGTCCGTGGTGAACCGGCGGCCCATCTCCTCGGGCAGGTCCTCCATCGGCAGGCCCAGACCGGCCAGGCCCTCGGCGCGGGCCCGCATCGAGGTCGCGACCGCGAGCACCCGGCGGGCCTCCACCTGGCCGTCCGTCAGCCGCACCCCGGCGATGCCGCCGTCGCTGTCCTGCACGACCTGCTCGACCGGGGTGTCGACGACACGGATGCCGCGTGCGTCGAACCGCGCGCGGGTGTCCGCGTCCAGCCCGGTGCCACGGGTGAAGTAGACCAGATCCTCGGTCAACTGGCGGAAGAGCAGCGCGTGGTGGAGGGAGGCCGGACCGGCGGCGAGGACCCCGACCGGTTCGTCGCGCACCTCCCAGCCGTGGCAGTACGGGCAGTGCACCACGCTCCGTCCCCAGTGCTCCGCGAGCCCGGGGACGTCGGGCAGCACGTCCCGCAGCCCGGTGGCCACCAGCAGCCGGCGCGCCGTCAGCGTGCGGCCGTCGGCCAGGGTGACGGTGAAGCGCGGGTCGCCCGAACCGGCCGGTTCGGCCGGTTCGGCGGAGAGCACCTCGCCGGGAACGAGCACGCCACCGTAGCGGCGCACCTCCTCCCGGCCCCGCGCGTAGAGCTCGGCGGGCGGTACGCCGTCCAGGCCCAGCAGGCCGTGCACCCCCTCGGCCGGCGTGTTGCGGGGCGTGCCGCTGTCCACCACGACGACCGAGCGGCGGGAGCGGGCGAGCATCAGGGCGCCGTTGAGGCCCGCGGCGCCGCCGCCGATCACCACCGTGTCGACGGTCTCCCTCGAGAGCGGGCCGGTCCCGGCAGTCGTTCCAGGCATCGCGCGTGCCCTCCTTCCGATACGGGGCCCGGCCGCTCCGGGCCCGCTGTACACGACGCTACTCAGCTGTTGCACTCTTGGCATACGATGTTGCCTATGACGCAAATTGATGGCGAGCTGGACAGCCTGGTACGCAAACGCATCAGGGCGATGCGGGTGGCGCAGGGCTGGTCCCTGGAAGAACTGGCCACCCGAGCCCGGCTGAGCCAGTCCACGCTCAGCCGCATCGAGAACGGCCGTCGCCGGCTGGCGCTGGACACCCTCGTCACCCTCGCCCGCGCCCTGGACACCACTTTGGACCAGCTGGTGGAGACCGCCTCGGACGACGTCGTCACCAGCCCGATTGTCGACAGCGCGCACGGGATGCTGCAGTGGCCGCTCAAGAGTGACCCGGGCGTGACCGTCGTGCGCCAGCGCATGACCGACCCGCCGCCCGACAACCCCGCACGGATGCGCGCGCACCCCGGCCGTGAATGGCTGGTCGTCCTCTCCGGCACCGCGGTCCTGCTGCTGGGAAACCGCCGCCTGCGGGTCGAGACCAACCAGGCCGCGGAGTTCCCCACGATGCTGCCGCACGCCATCGGTGCCGACGGCGGCCCCTGCGAGATCCTCGGAATCTTCGACCGGGACGCCCGCCGGGGCCACCAGCGGGACAGGGGCGAGCGCGACGCATAGCACTGGCGGGCGCCGCCGCCTCGCAGGGGGCCTTGCGCGTCCGGCAGCCCACGGGGCCGTCGTCTTGCGCATTCGGAAAGGGGGCGTGCCGCACTCGCAAGGCCGCCTTAGCGTGGCGCCATGCCGCACATCCACTCCTCCCCGCCCCGTCGGGGCGCCCCCGACCCCCACCAGCCCCAGGACCACGACCAGGCCGAGCTCCTCGACCTGGACGCGGAGGTCCTCGCCGAACACCTCGCGACCATCACCGCATGGCTGCCCGTCGAAGCGCCCCCGCGCCGGATCGCGGACCTCGGCTGCGGCACGGGAGCCGGCACCTTCGCCCTCCTCGACCGCTTCCCCGACGCCCACGTCACGGCCGTCGACTCCTCCTCCGAGCACCTGCGACGCCTCCGGGAGAAGGCCCGCGCCCAGGGCGTGCCGGAGCGCGTGCACCCGGTGCGCGCCGACCTGGACGATGCCGACTGGCCCGATCTGGGCACCCCGGACCTGGTGTGGGCCTCCGCCTCGATGCACCACATGGCACACCCCGAGCGCGCACTGCGCCGGATCCACGACGCCCTGCCGCCCGGCGGGCTGTTCGCCGTGGTCGAGCCGGCGGGCTTCCCCCGCTTCCTGCCGCCCGACGCGCCCGAGGACCGGCCCGGCCTCGAAGAGCGCTGCCACGCGGCGAACGACCGGTACCACGCCGCGCACATGCCACACCGCGGCGCCGACTGGGGGCCGAAGCTGACCGCCGCCGGATTCGCCCTCGACGGGCAGCGCACCCTCGAGGTGAACGTCGTCGGCTCCCGCGACGAGGCCGTTGCCGCCTATGCGCTGAGCAGCCTGCGACGCATGCGCGGCAGCCTCGCCGGCGCGCTCCCCGCCGAGGACCTCGCCGCACTCGACCGGCTGCTGGACACCGGTGGCCCGCACAGCATCACGCGCCGCCGCGACCTCGCGGTGCGCACCGTACGCACCGTCTGGGCAGCGCGGCGCGGCGACTGAACCGACACGCCGGGCCGCGCCGTCCGACCCCGGCGGTCTCCCACCGTTCCTCCGTCTGCCGCCGAGTACGCCGGGGTGCCGCCCGTCCCGGCCGTGCGAGCGCTCAGCTCCCCGCGGCCGGGCCGGGTGCCGAGGGCGCGGCGGGCTCGGACCTGATGGGCCTCATGTTCACGAGCACCGCGGCGAGCACCGCGCCGAGCAGCATCACGCCCACCGCCACCCAGGTCGCGGTGGTGAAGCCGTGCACCACGCCCTCCCGGACCACCGTCCGGCGCATCCGCGGATCGTGCAGATGGTCACGGACGTAGTGGTTGGTGACGCTGGTCGCCACGGTGTTGAGCAGCGCGGTGCCGATGGACCCGCCCACCTGCTGCGCGGTGTTCACGGTGGCCGAGGTGACCCCGGAGTCGTAGGCGGCCACACCTTGCGTCGCCGTGGAGATGACCGGCATGAACGTGCAGCCCAGACCCAGGCCCAGGAGCAGTTCGGCGGGGAGCAGATGGCTCACGTACGAGGAGTCGGTGTCCAGTTGGGTCAGCACCGCCATGCCGGCCGCCGCCAGCAGCATGCCCGGCGCCATCAGCAGCCGCGGCGGGACCAGCGGCAGCAGCCGGGCCGAGATCTGGGTGGAGCCGAGGATGATCGCGCCGCTGATCGGCAGGTAGGCCAGCCCGGTGCGCAGCGGCGAGTAGCCGAGGATGCCCTGCATGTAGTAGGTCAGGAACAGGAACACCCCGAACATCCCCAGGGTGGCCATGCCCATGGTGAGGAAGCTGCCCGCACGGTTGCGGTCCTTGACGATGTGCAGCGGCAGCAGCGGAGTGCGCGCCCGGCCCTGCCACAGTACGAAGGCGGCCAGCAGCAGCGCGCTGCCGCACAGCAGCCCCAGCACCATCGCGCTGCCCCAGCCGCGGGGTTCGGCCTCGCTGACTCCGTAGACGAGTGCGAGCAGGCCCCCGCAGCCCAGCACCGCACCGGGAAGGTCGAGCCGGGCCTCCGCGTGCCCGGGGCGGTCGTGCAGCAGCGTCAGCGCGCCCAGCACCGCGGCCCCGGCGAACAGGATGTTCACGTACAGGCACCAGCGCCAGTCCAGATACTCGGTGAGCACTCCCCCCATCAGCAGCCCGATGGCGGCCCCGGCGCCGGCGATGGCGCCGTACACGCCGAACGCCCGGCTCCGCTCCCCGGGGTCGGTGAACGTCGTCGACAGCAGCGAGAGCGCGGAGGGGGCCAGCAGCGCGGCGAAGACGCCCTGCAGCGCGCGGGCGCCGAAGAGCATTCCGGAGCTGCCCGCGGCGCCGCCGAGTCCGGACGCGACGGCGAAGCCGATCAGCCCGATGACGAAGGTGCGCTTGCGCCCCACCAGGTCGGCCACCCGCCCGCCGAGCAGGAGCAGCCCGCCGAAGGCCAGCGTGTAGGCCGTGATGACCCACTGGCGGTTGTTGTCCGACATGTGCAGCTCGCGCTGCGCGGAGGGCAGCGCGACGTTCACGATCGTCGCGTCGAGCACGACCATGAGCTGGGCGATCCCGATGACGATCAGGGCCCACCACCGGTGCGGATCCACCGGGTCGGGTGCCCGGTCTCCACTCGCCTGCACCCGCGCATCGGACATAAGCCTCAGACAACCATTCGGCGGTGCGTTCCGCATCCGCAGAAGGGGCCGGGCGACGGCGCACGGCCTTCGGCGGGTCCACTGCCGACGTACCGGGCCCCGGTCTCACGCCCGGTCGGCGCCGGGGGTCGCGGTGCCCGGCGCCCGCCGCTCCCGTGCCCGGGCGAGCCGGTGGCGGAGCGCGGCCAGGACGACAAGGGCCGGCGGCAGGGTCAGCGCCCCGGTCAGCAGCAGTGCGGCGGCGATGGGGGCGAGGATCCCGACGCAGTAGGCGGTGTAGGTGTTGTCCGTACCCCATGCCAGGAAGAGGGAGGAAGCCCCCGAGCGCAGCGGCCGGGCGGCGGCGTGCAGCAGGAAGTACGCGCCGACGGTGAGCGCTCCCAGGGGCAGTGCGGCGGCCAGGGTGCGCAGCCAGGCGGTGGCCCCGCCCCACACCAGCGACCAGGACCGGCGCAGCGAGCCCAGCGGGCCCAGGTGCTCCGCGGCCGCGGCCGCCGGAGCCAGGGCCCAGCCGAGCCGGAGTACCAGCGTGATCGTCAGGCCCAGCAGGGGTGCGCCGTCATGCAGCAGCGCGAACCGGGTGGGGTATTCCCACTTGGGGACGAGCGCCGTGTACTCCCTGAACAGGGTGGTGGTGAAGTACTCGGACACCAGGATTCCGGTCACCAGCGGTGCCCACACGCCCGCGGCGCGCAGCAGATACGACCCCAGCACCGCGCCGAACCGTCCGCGCTCCCGCCCGCCGGCCGGGTGCGCGAAGACGTCCGTGGCGGGGGAGCCGGTGCGTCCGCAGGCGCCTTCCGGGCGGTGGTTGTCCTCCCGGTCGGCCACCGCCCGAGAGGCGGCGGTCTGCAGGGCCGCGCAGCCCAGGTGCAGCAGCAGCACCAGGAGCGGCAGTCCGGCCAGGGCGATCAGCCACAGATCCTGGACCAGGAGTCCGGACGGAGCGTAGGAGTCCTCCATGCGGTGGGCTGCGATCGCCCCCCGGCGCATCTCGGTGAACGCGGGCCAGGCGATCAGGAAGCCGAGGGCCGTCACCAGCAGACCGCCCAGCGCGGCTCCTCCGGCCGCCCGCGCCGCCAGGCCGAACAGCCGGCGTCCGTCGCGGCGCAGGACGGCGGACGCCGTCCGCAGCACGCCGCGTCGCGGAGCGTGTCCCGCGCCGTCCCCTCGCCTCTGGCCACGGCTCGCCGTCTGTCCTTCGTCCGCTGTCCCGTTCCTCACGTCCACCGTCACTTCGCCTGCTCTGTCCGCATCCGCTGCCCGAGGGCCGGGATCAGCGCCTGGTGTGTTCGATGCAGGTGAGCGGCGAACGGTTCTCCGGGCGGGAGGGGGAATCGGTCCGCACTCCGAGGGTTGCGGCCCAGACCTATTGACGAATGGTCTGGACCGCAGAACTCTTTGGGGAACCCCACACCAGGCGGAGGGAACACGCCATGCACCCAGCACCCGCCCGAAGACGACGCCCCCGGTACCTGCTCGGTATCGGCGTGGTGCTCGCCTGTGTCGTCCAGCTCCTCACCGCCGCGGCCCCGCACGCGGCCGAACGCCCGCACCCCGCGACACCGGACGGCCGGGCCGCCGAGACCTGCCCGGTGCAGGGCAAGCCGTCCGGAAAGGTCCTCCAGGGCTACTGGGAGAACTGGGACGGCGCCGCCAACGGCGTCCATCCGCCCTTCGGCTGGACTCCCGTCACCGACCCCCGGATCCGCTCCCACGGCTACAACGTCCTCAACGCGGCCTTCCCCGTCATCCGTTCGGACGGCACCGTGCTGTGGGAGGACGGCATGGACTCCACCGTCAAGGTCGCCACCCCGGCCGAGATGTGCCGGGCCAAGGAGCAGGGCCAGACGCTGCTGATGTCCGTCGGCGGCGCCACGGCGGGCATCGACCTCAGCTCGCGCGCCGTCGCCGACCGGTTCGTCGAGACCATCGTGCCGATCCTGAAGGAGTACAACTTCGACGGCATCGACATCGACATCGAAACCGGTCTCACCGGCAGCGGCGACATCAACCGGCTCTCGACCTCGCAGGCCAACCTCGTCCACATCATCGACGGCGTCCTGGCCCGGATGCCGGCGCAGTTCGGCCTGACGATGGCGCCCGAGACGGCGTATGTCACCGGCGGCAGCGTGGTCTACGGCTCGATCTGGGGCGCCTACCTCCCGATCGTCAAGAAGTACGCCGACAACGGCCGGCTGTGGTGGCTGAACATGCAGTACTACAACGGCAGCATGTACGGCTGCAGCGGCGACTCCTACTCCGCGGGTACCGTCCAGGGCTTCACAGCGCAGACCGACTGCCTCGACAAGGGTCTGGTGATCCAGGGCACCACGATCCGCGTGCCCCACGACAAGCAGGTCCCCGGCCTCCCAGCGCAGCCGGGCGCGGGCGGCGGCCACATGTCGCCCTCCCAGGTCGCCCAGGCGTGGAACCACTACGACGGCCGGCTCAAGGGGCTGATGACCTGGTCCCTGAACTGGGACGGTTCGAAGAACTGGACCTTCGGCGACAACGTCAAGGCGCTCCAGGGCCGTTGACGGGTGACCGGGGCTCCGGCGGCTTCGGCGGACCCGGGCCGTCGGAGGGCGGCCCCGGTCCGGCGGCCGCCCCGACCAGTCGGCAGGGATCCGGTTGCCCCTACCGGCTCTCCGGTTCCGCCTTCCAGTCCTCGACGAGGAGCCCGAGCACCACCTCGTCCAGGAACTCCCCCAGCACCCAGGCCGACGAGCGCAGCACGCCCTCGCGGACGAAGCCGTTGCGCTCGGCCGAGCGCAGCATCGCGGTGTTGTCCGACAGCGTCTCGACCTGCAGTCGCCGCAGGCTGCGCACGACGAAGCCGTAGTGGCACAGCGCCGCGACCACGTCGGTGCCGTAGCCCTTGCCGCGCGCGGACGGCAGCAGCCCCAGGCCGATGTGCGCGGAGCGGTGGTGGCTGTCGATGTCCCACAGCGTCGCGGTGCCGATGAGGGTGCCGCCCTCCAGCTCGACCACGGAGAACTGGACCCACCCCTGCGCGGTGTCGTCCACCACGAGCCGCGGGTCCTTGGTGCCGGGTGTGAGCGGCCGCCAGGGCCCGCCCTCCGCCCGCGCGGCGTTGACCACGTCGTCGTAGAGCTCGGCCCGCAGCACCGGGATGTCTTCCTCGTGCCGGGCCCTGAGCCCGATCGTTCGTCCTCTCAGCACACGAGCTTCCTATCCGAGCGGACAGCGCACGGGCAAACGAATAGTTCCGGGCCCTGCGGGCGGCATGCGGGGCGCTCCGCGGCTCTGCGAAGACGGCCGGCCCGACCAGTGGCGGGCACTGGCCGGGCTGCGCGGGGGCGGCAACCGGTCGGCCGGCCGGACCCTCCGGCCGGCCGACGCGGTGCAGCTCAGCTGCGGGTCACTTCACCGAGCCCGCCATGACCCCCTGGACGAAGTGCCGCTGGAAGGCGAAGAAGACCGCCACCGGCACGACGAGGGACAGGAAGGCGCCGGGCGCCAGCACGCCGATGTTGCTGCCGAACTGCCGCATCTCCGACTGCAGGGCCACCGTCAGCGGCTGCGACTGGCTGTCGGCGAAGATCAGCGACACCAGCATGTCGTTCCACACCCACAGGAACTGGAAGATCGCCAGGGACGCGATCGCCGGGCGCCCCAGCGGAAGCACCAGGCGGATGAAGATCCGCCACTCGCTGCCGCCGTCCATCCGGGCGGCCTCCAGCATCTCGCGGGGGATCTCGGCGAAGTAGTTCCGCAGCAGGAAGACGGCGAACGGCAGCCCGTAGGCGACGTGGAAGAGGACCACGCCCGGGATCGTGCCGAAGAGCCCCACCGCGCCGAACATCTTGGCCACCGGCAGCAGGCCGACCTGGACGGGCACCACGAGCATGCCCACCACGACCAGGAAGATCGCGTCCCGGCCGGGGAACTCCAGCCAGGCGAAGGCGTATCCGGCCAGCGCCGCGACCACCACGACGGTGACCGTGGCGGGCACCGAGATCATGACGGTGTTCCAGAAGGAGTCGACGATGCCCGAGTTCTCCAGCAACGCGCTGTAGCCCTCGAAGGACAGGCTGCCGGGGTCGGTGAGAGCGTTCCACCAGCCGCCGGCCGCGTTGTCCTCGTCCGGCCGCAGGGAGCCGACGAAGAGCCCGAAGGCCGGGGTGAGCCACAGCAGTCCGACGACCACGAGGAGGAACTGGACCAGGCCGCGGCTCAGTTGCCGCAGCAGCCAGGTGACCGGCCGCGCTCGCCCGGGCCTGGTGGGAGCCGAGGTGGGGAGGGCGGTCATGAATTGCTCCTGCGGAAGCGTCGGATGTTGAGGATCATGGCAGGTACCACCAGCAGCAGCAGCAGGACGCCGAGCGCACTTCCCAGGCCCTGGTTGTTGCCGCCGCCGAAGGAGACCAGCCACATCTGCAGCGCCAGGACGTTGGCGTCCTGCTGCACCGGACCGGGGGCGATGATGTAGACGAGGTCGAAGACCTTCATCACATTGATCACCTGCGTCACGAAGACCACCCCGAGCACGGGGGCCAGCAGCGGCACGGTGATCCTGCGGAAGATCTGCCACTCGCCCGCGCCGTCGATCCTGGCGGCCTCGATCACGTCCCGCGGCAGGGCGGAGAGCCCCGCACCGATCAGCACCAGCGCGAAGCCCGTCCAGATCCACAGGTAGGCGCCGATGATCGCCGGGGTGATGAGAGTGGGACCGAGCCACTCCACGCCCCCGTAGGGCTCGGCGAAGTTCTTCGCGGGCAGCCGGACGGCGTAGTCGCCGGCCGAAAGGTCCTCGAAGCGGTAGGAGCCGTCGGCCGCGGTGGTCGTCTCGGCCACGACCTTCCCGTCCGCGTCGACCGCCTCCAGCGCCAGCTGCGGCAGGCCCTTCTCCTTCGGGTCCACCTGTCCCGGCTTGCCACCGCCGCCGAGGGTGAAGTCCACCCAGACCACGCCGCGCAGCTCGGAACCGCCGGCGGTGGCCTTCGACGCGGCACGCGCGGGCTCGGCGTCCTCGGGCAGGTCCTTGGGCGGGACGCCGACCAGGCCGAGGTTGACCGTGTTGCCCGGCGACGCCTTGTCCTTCGTCGTGTACGCGCCGCCCTTGCCCTTGGCCAATACGGTGGCGTCCTTGGGACGCGCGTTCGGGTAGCCGGCGCTCTCGTCGAAGGCGTCGTGCACACCGACGGCGACCGCGTTGAGCACACCCCGGTCGGGGTCCTGCTCGTAGACGACACGGAAGATGATGCCCGCGGCGAGGAAGGAGATCGCCATCGGCATGAACAGCACCAGCTTGAACGCGGTGGCCCAGCGGATCTTCTCCGTCAGCACGGCGAGGATCAGACCGAGCCCGGTCAACACCAGCGGCGCGATGACGACCCAGATGGTGGTGTTGCGTATCGCCTTCAGCGTGGCCGGGTCACGGAACATCTCCGTGTAGTTCTCCACGCCGACGAAGCGCGTGCCCGAGGCGTCGAAGAGGCTGCGTCCGGCCGTGAAGAGGATCGGGTACGCGACGAGGGCCCCGAGCAGCAGCAGCGCGGGGAGCAGGAAGAGCAGGGCGATCAGACGCCGGCGGCGCGCGGCCCGGCGGCGCGGGCTGTCCTTGGGTTCGCCGGCGGCCGGCCCCGGCCCGCCCGGCTGCGGTGCCGGGCGGTCGGGGGCCTGCACGGGAGTGGCTGGCATCCGGGCCTCAGTCCTTGTACGCCTTGGCCGCGGCGGCCTCGAGCTTGCGGGCCGTGCCCTTGGGGTCGGACGGGTCGCGCAGGAAGTCCTGCAGCAGCTTCCACTCGCCGGTGCCGGCGGTGCCGCCGAAGGCGGCCGGGGCCTGGTCGGACATGTCGAACCGGACCGCGTTCCCGGCCTTGATCAGCGAGTCGGCGGTCTTGCGGGTGACGTCGTCCTGGTACGCCTCCGGCTTCACGCTCTTGTTGGGGGAGAGGAAGCCCCCGGCCCCGGCCCAGATCTCGGCGGCCTCGGGCGTCGCGAGGAACTCGACGAGCTTCATCCCGGCCTTGCGGTGCTTGCCGGACTTGAGGACCGTGGCCGCGTCACCGCCGCCGACCACCGGCGGCTTCCCGTCCGCCACCGCGGGGAAGGGGAAGAACTTCGCGTCCTCGCCGACCTTCTTCTTCAGGTCCCCGGAGATGGTGGCGCCCACGAAGTCGCCCTCGTAGACCATCCCGGCCTTGGGGTCGTCGCCGAAGACCTGCTCGACGGACTCGGGGAAAGTGGTGCGCAGCGCGCCCTTGCCGCCGCCGGCGACCAGCTTCTTGTCCTTGAACAGTTCGGAGAGGGTGGTCAGGGCCTTGACCACGCTCGGGTCGGTCCAGGAGATCTTGTGCGCCGCGAGCTTGTCGTAGTTCTCGGGCCCGGCCTGGGAGAGGTAGATGTTCTCGAACCAGTCGGTGAGGGTCCAGCCGTCCTCGCCGGCGACGGAGAACGCGGGCAGCCCGGAGTCGGAGACCGTCCGCCCGGCCTTGAGCATCGCGTCCCAGCTCTTCGGGGGCTGGACTCCGGCCTGCGAGAGGGCGTCGGGGCTGTACCAGACCGTCGACTTGTTGGAAGCCTTGAAGTAGAGGCCGTAGTACTTGTCGCCGATGGTGCCGTAGTCCTGCCACACCGGTGCGAAGTTGCTCTCGGCCGTGTCCCGGACCTTGGCGGACAGCGGCTGCAGCCAGCCCTTGCCGGCGAACTGCTTGAGCACGCCGGGCTGCGGCACCATCACCACGTCGGGTGCGTTCCCGCCCTCGATCTTGCTGCCGACGACGGTGGAGACGTTGTCGCCGGTGGAGATGAACTTGGTGGTGGCGCCGGTCTTCTCGGAGAAGGCGTCCAGCACCTTCTTGAAGTTCTTCTGCTCGGTGCCGGTCCACACCCCGGCGACCGTGACCGTCTGGCCCTTCAGTTCCTGCGAGCCCGAGCCGGAGCCGCCGTCGCTGCCGCCGCAGGCGGTCGCGGTGAGGGCGAGGCCGAGCGCCGCGGCGGTGGCCGTCGCTGTCCGTCGTCTGGTGCGGGTGCTGCTCATGGTGTGTTTCCCTTCGGGGAGTGGGCGGAGTGGTCGGGCAGATCGCTGATCCACCAGGCGGTGGTGGAGCCGGGAAGAATTCCCGGGGGGCAGTCCCCGCTGGCGAGCAGCGGAGTTCCGGTGACGGGCGCCGGTACCGGGGCGAGGCCGAAGTTGACCGCGCAGACCAGGCCGTCGCCGCGCACGAAGGCCAGGACCTGGGGTTCGGTCTCCAGCCAGCGCAGGCTCCCCTCGCCGAGCTGCGGCAGACTGCGGCGCAGCTGCAGCCCGTCGCGGTAGAGGTGCCAGAAGGAGCGGGTGTCGGCGAGCGCCCGTTCGGTGGCGTGCTCGGCGAACCACTCGGGCTGCGGCAGCCACGGCCGGGCGGTGCTGTCGGTGGTGGTGAAGCCGAACGGTGAGGCGTGTCCGGACCACGGCAGCGGCACCCGGCAGCCGTCCCGGATGTGCCGGCGGCTGCCGGTCCTGAGATAGATGGGGTCGGTGAGCACCTCGTCGGGCAGGTCGACCACCTCGGGCAGGCCCAGCTCCTCGCCCTGGTAGATGTACGCGGCGCCGGGCAGCGCCAGCATCAGCAGCGCGGCGGCCCGGGCGCGGGCGGGACCGACGGTGGTGCTCTCCCCGGCGTACCGGGTGACCGTCCTGACCTGGTCGTGGTTGTTGAGCACCCAGGTGACGGTGGAGCCGGTGCCCGCGATGTCGGTGAGCGCCTCGGAGATGGCCTTCCGGAAGGCGTCCACGTCCCACTCGGCGCTGAGCAGGTCGAAGAAGAACGCCTGGTGCAGTTCGTCCGCGCGGACGTATTCGGCGTGCTCGCGGGCGGTCGGCACCGACACCTCGCCGACCAGCAGCCGGTCGGCCCCGTCGCGTGCGGCGTACTCGTCGCACACCGCCCGCCAGTCGCGCCACACCTGGTGCACCTCGGGCTGGTTCCAGGCCAGGGGGTTGACCGAGTCGCGGGCGCGCTCGTCGGCCTCGGGGTCGGGGGAGTCGGGGAGCGCGGGGTGTTTGAAGAGGCCCGCGGCGACATCGATGCGGAAGCCGTCGACGCCGCGGTCCAGCCAGAAGCGCAGCACGTCGGTGAACTCGCTGCCGACCCGCGGATCGCGCCAGTTGAGGTCGGGCTGGTCGGGCGTGAACAGGTGCAGGTACCACTGGCCGGGGCGGCCGTCCGGTTCGGTCACCCGGGACCAGGCGGGGCCGCCGAACATGGCGCGCCAGTTGTTGGGCGGCAGCGCGCCGTCCGGTCCGCGCCCGTCGGCGAAGTGGAAGCGGGCGCGGTCGTCTCCGCCGGGGCGGTCCGCGAGCGCGGCGCGGAACCAGGGGTGCCGGCTGGAGCAGTGGTTGGGGACGATGTCGAGGACGATGCGCACCCCGAGCCGGTGGGCGTCCGCCACCAGGAGGTCGAACTCCTGCAGGTCGCCGAAGAGCGGGTCCACGTCGCGGTAGTCGGCGACGTCGTAGCCGTGGTCGTGGTGCGGCGAGGGATAGAAGGGGCTGAGCCAGACCCCGTCCACGCCCAGCTTCTTGAGGTACGGGAGTCCGGCCCGGACCCCGGCCAGGTCTCCGACGCCGTCCCCGGTGCTGTCGAGGAAGCTGCGGACGTAGACCTGGTAGATCACCGCATCGCGCCACCAGCGCTGGGACGTGGTGGCCGTGGCTATGTGCATGCGTGGCGCCTGTTCTCGTTGATCGCACGTTATGCATGCATGTTATGTAGCCATGTCGAACAGGTGTCAATGAGTTGACGGGAAACTCCGCGGTAACATGCGGGGATTGCCCAGGTATGCCCAACGATTCCTGGGTCTGTTGCTACTGAACGCGTAAGTAGCCAGGAGAGGAGGGAGGGAACTGCGGTGCGGATGTTCAGCCGCGGCGGACGATCGCCTCGAGCTCCCGCTCCAGCCGGGCCACCGCCTGCTTCGGCGACACCCGCTGCGCCATCGCGTCGTGCACGACGGCCTGCACCGCCAGATTCACCTGCTCGTACCGGGGGCTCTTGGGCCGCGGCTGGGCCGCGAGCACGCTCTTGCGGAGCGTCGGCAGATACGGATACCGGCGCACCAGTGCCGGATCGGTGTAGAGGTCGGCCCACACCGGCGGCAGCGCCCCCTCGGTGAGCACCCGCCGCTGGACCTTTTCACTGGTCAGATAGCTCAGCAGCGCCGCGGCCGACTCCTTGTGCCGCGAGTGCGCGTTGACGGCGAGGTTCGAGCCGCCCAGCACCCCGGCCGCCGGCCCGTCGGGCCCGGGCAGCGGCACCACCCCGAACTTCCCCGCGACCTTCGAGTCGGCGGCGCCGGCCGTCTTGTGCACATACGGCCAGTTGCGCAGGAAGAGCAGCTTCCCCTCCTGGAAGGCGCGACGGGACTCCTCCTCCTTGTAGGCGAGCGCCTCCTTGGGAATCCACCCCTCCCGCACGCCCCGGGCCAGGAAGCCGATACCGACCCGGGCGGCGGGAGAGCCCACCGTGACCCGCTGCCCCTCGTCCGCGAGGAAGGAGCCGCCCGCCGACCGCACGGCCTCGACCGCGTTGACCGTGAGCCCCTCGTAGGGGAGGAACTGCCCCGCGTAGCCGTCCAGTCCGTACTTCGGTGCGACCGTCTTCGCGAGCCGCTCCAGCTCCGCCCAGGTGCGCGGGGGCGCCTCGCCCTCCCGGTCCAGGATGTCCTTGCGGTAGTAGAGCAGGCCCGCGTTGGTCACATAGGGCAGCGCGTGCAGCCGCCCGCCGAAGGTGGCGGTGTCCACCACGGGCGGCAGGAACCGCTTGAGCGGGAAGCGGCCGGAGTCGAGCGGGGCGATCCAGCCCGCGGCGGCGAACTCGGAAGTCCAGGCGACATCGATGTTGAGCACGTCGAACCGGTCGCTGCCCGAGCGCAGGCTCGTCGCCATCTGCGCGCGGACCTCGTCCGCGCCCTCCGGCAACTCGACCAGGGTCACCTTCTCGGCCGGATGCTCGCGGTTCCAGTCGTCCAGGACCCCGCGCAGATAGCCGGTCAGGTCCCCGCCCGTCACCAGCGTCAGCGGCCCGCGGCCCGCCGCGGAGCCCGCACCGGAGGCGCCGACCGCCGGATCACCGGCCCGGCCGCCCGCCCCCGTGTACCCCGCGAGGACCAGCACCGCGGCCAGGAGCCCCCTACCCGCGGCTCGCCTCCACCGCATAGGTTCCTCCCTGGCGCACCGGCGCCGACCTGCCCTCGTCGGCGTCCGCCTCTGTATACCTGTTAGGCATGCGCGATACTAGACGTCACGGACGGATACGGGGGCGATCCGGCTCACAATCAGGGAGCGGACGGCTGACGAGAAGGTAACGGCGAGCAGGGAGGAGGGCGAGCGTGCGTCTGACCCTGCTGGCGCTGCTCGCCAGGGGCCCGGCCCACGGATACGAACTCAAGCAGGCTCTTGAGAAGCTCCTGGGCGCCGCGTACCCTCAGCCCAACATCGGGCAGGTCTACGTCACCCTCGGCAGACTTGAAAAGGCCGGACTCATCGAAGGCGAGGACATCGCACAGTCGAGCCGGCCGAACAAGCGCACCTACCAGCTCACGGACGCGGGACGGGAAGCGGTGGCCGCGTGGCTCGACGAGCCGACCGAGGAACCCCGGGTACGGGACGAGTTCTTCATGAAGCTCGCCGCCGCCCCCGGCACGGGGATGGCCGACCAGGTCACCCTCATCAACAAGCAGCGCCGCCACTACCTCAACGCCATGCGTGATCTCTCCAGACTCGCCGCGGCCGAGGACCGGGACAACCGGGTCGCACAGCTGCTCATCGAAGGGGCGATGCTGCACCTTCAGGCGGATCTCGACTGGCTCGAGCGCTGCCAGGAGGAGCTGGAACAGCTGGAGGAGCACGAATGAGCCGCGAGGTTCGGGGGGCGCGGGCCGCCGACGGCGAAGGCATACCGGCCGAGGCCGCCACCCCGGTCGTGCTGGCCGAGGACCTGGTCAAGATGCACCGAACCGAGGCCGGCGCCCCCGTCAAAGCCGTACGGGGCGTGGACCTGCGGATCGAACGCGGCGAGTTCGTCGCGATCACCGGCCCGTCCGGGGCCGGCAAGTCCACCCTGCTCCACCTGCTGGGCGGACTGCACCGGCCCGACCGCGGACGCATCTGGCTGGAGGGCGAGCGGGTCGACACCTACAGCGAGGCGCGCTGGGCCGTGCTGCGCAGACGCCGCATCGGCATCGTCTTCCAGTTCTTCAACCTCATCTCCCACCTGACCGTGGCCGACAACGTCGAACTGCCCGCGCTGCTGGCCGGGAGCACCCCGCGCCAGGCCCGGGCCAAGCGCGCCGAACTGCTCGACGACCTCGGCCTGGAAGGCAGGGAGAACAGCACCCCCGGCGAGCTCTCCGGCGGGGAGCAGCAGCGTGTCGCACTCGCCCGCGCGCTGGTCAACCGCTCCAGCCTGCTGCTGGCCGACGAACCCGCCGGCAGCCTGGACAGCAAAGGCACCCGGGAGGTGCTGCGGCTGCTGTCCCGCTACCACCAGCGCGGCCAGACCATCGTGCTGGTCACCCACGACGCCCGGGTGGCCAGCGCAGCGGACCGGGTGATCAGCCTCTTCGACGGCCGGATCGTCGACGACGCGGCGCTGGGCGGCGGATCCCCGGCCGGCCGGCCGGCGGGTGGCGTGTCCGGCACGCTCAAGTTGAAGGGCTGATCCGGTGCGGGCCATGGCGCGCTGGGTGCGCGCCGATCTGCGGGCGCGCCGCGGCGAGGCGCTGTTCCTCCTCCTCGCCACGGCCGGGGTCACCATGTCGCTGCTGCTGTCGGGCGCGTTCCTCGCGTACGGGGCCAGCCCCTGGCAGCGGGTGTTCACCGAGTCCAACGGCGCGCACATCTGGATCCAGACCACGACCGAGGCCGACGCGGGCGCACTGGCCGGACTCGAAGGCGTGGAGTCCGCCTCCCGGGCCTTCCGCACCGCGTCCGCCACCGCGGAACTCGGCGGCACCAGGGCGAGGATCCAGCTCCGTGGCGCCGGCCCCGCACCGCCGAAGGTGGCCCGCCCCCTGATCACCCAGGGCCGCTGGCTCAAGGAGAGCGACGCGACCGGTACCGGTCCCAAGACCCGGACCGGTACCGCCACACCGCACGCCGGGGCCCGGTCCCCGCGGGCGGCGCCCCGCAGCACACCCGCGCTACGTGCGGCTCCCGCCGAGCGCGCCCCCGCGCACCCGGCCGGGGGCATCGTGCTGGAGAACTCGCTCGCCCGGGCCCTGTGGGCCGAACCCGGTGACGTGCTGCGCGTCTACGACTCCCGGGGTGCCGCCCACGCCCTGCGCGTCACCGGCGTCGCGGAATCCGCCGAGGAGCGGTACAGCCCGGGCCGCGCCCCCGGCATCGGCTGGGTGCTGCCGAACACCCTGCCGCACATCGAGCAGGAGGACGACCAGCTCGGGCAGACCATCGGACTGCGGCTCGACGACCCGGAGGACACCGACTTCGCCGTCCAGCGGGCGGTCACCCAACTCGGCGACGACCGGATCGTCACCGTCTCCACCTGGCAGCAGGCGCGGGAGGAAGCCGAGGGCGGCGGCCGGCTCCTGGGGCTCCTCCTCGGCCTCTTCGGCCTCAGCGCGCTGCTCGCCGCCTCGCTCGCCGTCGCCGGAGCCATCAGCACCAGCATCCGGGGCCACCTGCGGGACATCGCGATCCTCAAGGCCATCGGCTTCACCCCCGGCCAGCTCATCCGCACCTTCTTCCTCGAACACGCAGCGCTCGGTCTGCTCGGCGTCGCCTGCGGCGCCCTGCTCACCGAAGTCCTCGGGCCGCGGATGCCCGGACGGCTCGGCGAAGCCATGCGCCTGTGGCAGGCGCTTCCCGCACACGCCTGGGTGCCGCTCGCGATCCCGCTCGGCGCGCTGCTCCTGATCACCGGTACGACCGCACTCGCCGCCTGGCGGGTCGGCCGGGTCTCGCCGGTACCGGTCGCCCGGCCCGCCACCCCCGCCGTCCGCCGGATGCCCGGCACCGTACGGCGCGCCCTCGGCCTGCGGCTGCCGCCCGCGCTCGTCCTCGGCTGGCGGGGCGCCTTCCACTCCCGTGCGCGGTCCTGCGCCGCGGTCGCGCGGCTGGCCGTCCCCCTGCTGTTGATCACCATCGTGCTGGGCGCCTGGACCACCCTGGACCGGCTGGAGCACAACCCGGAGAAGGTGGGCATCCCCGCCGCGCTCACCGTGCGCGGCGACAACCTCGACGACGACGCCGCGGCGCGGATGGTCGCCGAGCGGCCGGAGGTCACCGCGGCCTACCCGGGGGCCGAGGCCAAGGCACTGGTGCCCGGCCAGACCAGCACGATCACGCTACGGGGCCTCGGCATGGACCGGGACCCCTACCCGCTCACCATCGCCGACGGGCGTGCCCCGCACAGGTCCCACGAGGCGGTCGCCGGACAGGGCCTGCTCGACCTGCTGGACGTGCGGGTCGGCGACTGGGTGCGGGTGACGGTCGGCGGCCGTCCGCAGGTGCTGCACCTCGTCGGGCGCAGCATCGAACCGCAGGAGGACGGCCGGGTCATCTCGACCACCCTCGACACGCTGCGCGCGGGCGGCGCCGCTCCGCACCCCGGCTTCTACCACCTCGTCCTGGACCAGGACGCCGACCCCGCCGCCGTCGCCGCCGAACTCTCCTCGGCGGCCGAGGGCCGGGTGGACGTGCGGGAGATCCCCAACCCGGTGCACGAACTGCTGCCCGTGCACGGAGTGCTGGGCGGGCTGGTGACCGTGCTGGCACTGATCGGCCTGGCCGAACTGTCGACGACGATCGCCGCTGGAGTACGCGACCGGCGCCGGGACCTGCTCGCCCTCAGAGCCATCGGGCTGACGCCACGCCAGATCATCGCCGTGATCGTGGCCGGGACCAGCTTCACCGCCCTGGCCGCGGCCCTGGTCGGCACGGCGGCGGGCGTCCTCGTATCGGGATGGCTGATCGACCTGCAGGGCCGCTCCAGCGGCATCGGCGCCGGAATCGCCCAACACCCCCCGCTCGCGGTGCTCCTCCTCCTGGTGGCGGCGGTGGTGACGGGCGCGGTCGCCGTCTCCCTGCTCCCGGCCTCGCGCGCGGTACGGCAGCGCCTCGCGGACACCCTCGGCGACTCCCTCTGACCGCCCGGGACCCGCTCCGGCTGGTCGGCGAGCCGGCCGGGTGTCCCAGCGTTGGCCGGTCCAGGATGCGCGGACGAGGACAGGGCCGCAAGCCCGAGTCGATCGTGGTGACGGCGGGGCAGCGTTGGCGACTCGCCGCAGTGCGAAACGGTGTCCGAGAAGGTCCGCGTGCCCCGCATCGGGGCAGGCCGGATCCTCGGCAAGGCGCCTACCCGGCCGTCTTGGGGCTGACCAGTCCGGTTTCGTAGGCCGTGACCACGGCCTGGACGCGGTCACGGAGCTGGAGCTTGGCGAGGATGCGGCCGACATGGGTCTTCACGGTCGTCTCGGACAGGAAGAGACGCTCGGCGAGTTCGGCGTTGCTCAGGCCCTGGGCCAGCATGCGCAGGACTTCCAGTTCGCGTGGGGTGAGCGCTTCCAGGTCCCGGTGCGGGGGGCTGTCGGGGGCGGGCGCGGCGGCGGTGTGGGCGTAGCGCTCGACGAGACGGCGGGTGATGGCCGGTGCGAGCAGGGCGTCGCCGGTGCGGACCAAGCGGACGGCGGCGACCAGGTGCTCAGGGGTGACGTCCTTGAGCAGGAAGCCGCTGGCTCCGGCGGCGAGCGCGGCGTAGACCAGGTCGTCGAGGTCGAAGGTGGTCAGCATGATCACGCGGGGCTCGTCGGGGGCGCCGGTGAGGATGTGGCGGGCGGCCTCCAGGCCGTCCAGCTCGGGCATGCGGATGTCCATCAGGACGACGTCGGGCCGGGTGCGGGCCACCGCCTCGACCGCTTCCTCGCCGTCTGCGGCCTCGGCGACCACGTCGATGCCGTCGGCCATGAGGATCAACCGGAAACCGGTGCGTACGAGCGCCTGGTCGTCGGCGACCACCACACGCAGAGGCGCACTCACACGGTCTCCACGGGAGGCAGGGGGATGTGAGCCCTGACGCGGTAGCCGCCGGTCAGGCGGCGCCCGGTGTGCAGGGCGCCGTCGTAGACGGACAGGCGCTCGCGCAGGCCGAGCAGGCCGCGGCCGTTGCCGGTGGCCGCAGTGGCGGAGGGGGCGCCGCCGGTGTCGGCGATCTCGACCTTCAGGTGGTCGTCGGCGTAGTCGACGCTCACCTTCGCCTGCGCTCCATGGGCGTGCTTGACGGTGTTGGTCAGGGCTTCCTGGACGACGCGATAGGCGGTCAGCCCGATGCCGGAGGGTATGTCGCGCGGGGTGCCGGACGTGGTGAGGATGACGGGCACTCCGGTGTGGCGCATGCGGTCGACGAGGGAATCCAGCTGGTCCAGGCCCGGCTGTGGGGTGAGGTCGGGGGCGGTCGGCTGGTCGGGATCCTGTGGGTCGTTCATGGTGAGCAGGCCCATGGTGTGGCGCAATTCGGTCAGTGCCGAGCGGCCGGCCGCCTCGACGGCGCGGAGGGCCTCGCGGGCCTCGTCCGGGGCGAGGTCCATGACCTTGCGGGCGGCGCCCGCCTGGATGGTCATCATGCTCACGTTGTGCGTGACGACGTCGTGCAGCTCGCGAGCGATGCGGGCTCGCTCCTGCTCGGTGGCGCGGCGCAGCTCCTCGGCGCGTTCGCGTTCCAGAACCGACACCCGGTCCTGACTTTCGGCGGTACGCAGCTTCCAGGTGCGCATGCCGTTGGCGGCGAAGATCAGCGGGATGAGGATGAGCAGCGGGACGTACTGGGTGGGGACGATGGGCGGCGAGGTCATCGCGCCCATGATGCGGGTGTGCTCGTCCGTGCCGATGGTGAACACGGTCACCGGCAGGCTGAGCAGGGCAGCTGCCCGGTAGGGGCTGTAGACGGCGGCCGTGTAGGCGGCGATGACGATCGCGTAGAAGGTGATCCGCTGCGCGCCGGCCGGCGTCATCACTGCCGCGGCCGTCACGATCCACAGCACCGCCAGGGGGTATCGACGGCGGAGGACCAAGGGTGCCCAGGCGAGAACTGTCAGCGCCACCACGGTGATCTCGATGCCGATCTCCGAGCCGAGCACGAGTGTGGCGATGCCCTCGGGCGAGTTGCGCAGCTGTTCCGCGCCGTTGTGCACGGCCCAGTGGAGTACGACGACGCCGATGGCCAGGGCGAGCAGCGCGTCGAAGACCAGGTTGCGCCGGGCGGGGCAGGGCGGCGGACCTGTCGGTCGCCGTAGCAGGGCGATGCCGTCGCTCAGCCTGGCTGCCACGCGCGCTGTGTTCATCGGGCCATTTTCGCCGAGCAGCCCTGCGCTCGCATCGTTCCCGCAGATCACTCGCGTACGCCGCACGACTACTCCCCAAGGAGGACCCCCGCCGGGATGTCGTCCTCGCGTTCCGCCGACATGGGTCCGGCTGCCGACGCGGCGCGGCTCTCCTCGCTCCTAGCGTCGGTCGGGCCCAGCCGGGCGGAACGTACCGACTCGAGGAGAACCCCATGCCCACCACGCCAGTGGTCGAACTGCGCGACGTGAGCCGCCGCTACGACGCGGCTTCCGAGGGACTGCCCGCCCTGCGAGGCGCCTCCCTGACCGTGCGGGCCGGTGAGGCCGTCGCGATTCTCGGGCCGTCGGGCAGCGGCAAGTCCACACTGCTCAATCTGATCGCGGGCCTGGACCGGCCGGACGCGGGGACGGTCGCCGTGGACGGCGTACGGGTCGACGGGCTCGGTGAAGCGGCGGCGGCCCGCTTCCGGCGGGCAAAGATCGGGATGGTGTTCCAGTTCTTCCATCTGCTCGACGATCTGACCGTCACCGACAATGTGGTGCTGCCCGCCCAGTTGGCCGGCATGGCGCGCGGCCCGGCGTACCGGCGGGCGGCGGAGCTCCTGGAGAGTCTGGGCATCGACCGGCATGCCCGCGCCCATCCCGGCCGGCTCTCGGGTGGTGAGCAGCAGCGCGTCGCGGTGGCACGGGCGTTGATGAACCGGCCGCCGCTGCTGCTGGCCGACGAGCCGACCGGGGCCCTGGACTCGGCGTCCGGCGAGGACGTCAGCGAGCTGCTGCGCGCTCTGCATGCCGACGGCCAGACCGTTGTCCTGGTCACCCACGATGTGGCCCTGGCCCAGGCGTGCACGACCCGCACGATCCACCTCGCCGACGGCAGGATAGCCGCCGACTCCTGTGCGGAGGCGGTCCGTTGAGCGCCGGACGCCGAAGGTCGGCGCGTGGTCGCGCGGGCGCCCTGAGCCGTGTCGTCCGCTCCGGGGTGGGGCGGCGGCGCGTGCAGACCGTGGTGATCGCGCTCGCCGCGCTGATGGCCGTGGCCTCTTCCGTGCTCGCCGGATCGCTGCTTGCCGCCTCCAGCGGGCCGTTCGACGCCGCCTTCGCGCGGCAGGACGGTGCGCATCTGTCCGTGCAGTACGCGCCGGGCACCGGCGACGCCGAGCTGCGCGCCACTGGCGACGCCGCCGGGGTGAGCGCCGTGGCGGGTCCTTTCCGTACGGCTACGCTCACCCCGCGCTTCTCCGACGGCTTCCCTGAGGTGCCGATGACCGTGGTCGGACGAGCCGAGCCGGGCGGAACCGTCGACCGCCTCGCCCTGACCGCGGGCCGATGGGCCACCGGCCGGGGCGAGATCGTGCTGCCGACCGGCGGCTGGAGCCCCTCGGTCGTCGGCCGGCAGGTCACCTTCCCCGACCTGCCGGGCAGTCCGGCCCTCGAGGTGGTCGGCACGGCCCGCTCCGCGACCGGCACCGCCGAAGCCTGGGTCACCCCGGCCCAGCTCACCACCCTCACCCCGCACGGGCAGCCGAACGGCCGCCAGATGCTGTACCGCTTCGCCGCGGCGGACACCGCCGGCCAGGTCGCGGCCGGCCGCAAGGCGGTGACCGCACAGCTGCCCGCCAAGGCGGTCGCCGGGTCCCAGTCGTGGCTCACCGTGAAGAAGCACGCCGAACGGGACACCGCGCTCTACGTCCCCTTCCTGGTGGCGTTCGGGGTGCTCGGTCTGGTCATGTCGGTGCTCATCGTGGGCAATGTGGTCGCGACCACGGTCGGCTCCGGCATCCGCCGGATCGGCATCCTCAAGGCGATCGGTTTCACTCCCGCCCAGGTCGTACGCGCCTACCTGGGCCAGGCCCTGCTGCCGACGCTCATGGGCACGGCGCTCGGCGTGGTGACGGGCCATCTGCTTGCCGTCCCGATCCTGTCCGACGCCGAAGACGCCTACGGCACCAGCGGACTGGGGGTGGAGCCGTGGGTGGACGCGGCCGTGATCGCCGGGGTGCTCGGTCTGGTGACCGCGACCGCCTGCGCCGGCGCCTGGCGGGCGGGCCGACTGCGTACCGTCGACGCGCTCGCCACGGACCGCGGCCGGCAAGCAGGCCGCGGCCGGCGGGCGGCACGCCTGGCGGCACGGCTGCCCGTGCCCCGTCCGGTCGCGCTCGGCCTGACGCGGCCCTTCGCCCGGCCCGCCCGCACTCTGGCCATGGGCACGGCGATCGTGTTCGGCGCCATCGCCGTCACCTTCACGGTGGGCCTGGGCTCCTCTCTCGGAGAGGTGATGGCGGCCCGGGACCACGACGCCGCGGATGTCACCATCGGCGTCCTCCACCCCCCTCTCCCGGGTACGGAGACGCGGCAGGCCGATCCGAGCAAGGTGATCGAGGAACAGCCCGGCACCCGGGCATACTTCGGCACGGCCACCACGTCGGCGACAGTGGCCGGTGTGTCCGGCTCGACCCGTGTCACCGCGTTCACCGGTGATGCCTCGTGGGCCGGGTACGCGATGGTCGGCGGACGCTGGCTCCACAAGCCCGGGGAGGCCGTCGTACCGACCGGATTCCTCACCGCGACCGGACGGCAGGTGGGCGACGTCATCACCCTCGACGGCCGCCGGGCGCCCGTCACGGTGCGGATCGTGGGCGAGATCCTCGACCCTCGCCACGACGGCATGCAGGTGCTCACGGACGCCGCGACGCTCAAGACCGCCGAACCGGGCCTCGCGCCCACGGCCCACCACATCGCGGTCACGTCCGGTACGGACGCGAGCAGTTACACGGACGCTCTGAACAAGGATCTGCGCCCGTTGGGTCTGACCGCCGACGTGGGCGGCTCCGAGGGCCGAAGCGAGATGGTCGTCACCCTCAACTCCCTGTCCGCGCTGCTGACCCTGATGCTCGTCGCGGTCGCCGCGCTCGGTGTACTGAGCGGTGTGCTCCTCGACACCCGTGAGCGGGTCCGCGAGCTGGGCATCCACAAGGCGCTCGGCATGACTCCGCGCCAGACCACCGGCATGGTCCTCACCTCGGTCGTCGTGACCGGCCTGGCCGGCGGCGCCCTCGGGGTGCCCCTGGGCGTGGCCCTGCACGGCTGGGTGCTGCCCGCGATGGGCGACAGCGCGGGGCTGCGTCTGCCGGATACGGTGCTCGCCGTGTATCAGGCGCCGGAGCTGGTGCTCTTGTGTCTGGGTGGGCTGGCCATCGCCATCCTCGGGGCGCTGTTGCCGGCCCGGTGGGCGGCCCGGATGCGGACGGCTGCCGCCTTGCGCACGGAGTAGGCCCACCGCGGACAACCGCCCGGCACGGTCATGAGCGAGTCCCCCGCCGTCGAGTACGGACACGCACCCGCCGGAACTCCCGAACGCCCCGGTCTCCCGGAGACCGGGGCGTTCGGGCCGGGCGCACCGTCGGGTGGCTGCCGGCCCGTGGCCAGCCCCTGGGATGCCCCAGTCCTGCCCGACAGGGTGGTGCAGTGCTGACGGTCATCGGGACTCTTGTACGGGCGTTCAGCCCCTCGGTACGAAATTGATGACCGCGGAGCTCCTCGGAGGCCGTCGTGAGGGGATCCCCCAGCGAACAGATGCGGAACATCCACCGGCGGGCTCGACTGCCGGGCCTGCGGCGGGGGGATCTCAGCGGGCCAGCTGCCGGTGGATCGCGCGGGACGCGGCCTCGACGGTGTCGACACCATCGGCCATCGTCCTGTTGTCCTGGGACAGCACGGCGATTCCGTAGTCGTGGCCGCCGTCGGTGAAGGCGCCGACACTGTTGATGCGCCAACCATGGGTGGCACGCGGCAGCCACCCGTTCTTCACCTGCACCGTGGCGTCCTTCGGCGCACCGGCGGGGGTACCCCAACGCTGGCCGGGAACGACCTCGCCCATCAGGCCGAGCGCGTACGCACGGGATCCGGCGCCCAGCACCCGGTTGCCCGAGGTGAGCAACTCGAGCAGCTTCACCTCATCCCGGGCCGTGACCTGGGTGAGTCCCCAGCTGCCCCGGGGGCCCGGCTCGGTGTCCCGCATACCGGCCAGGTCCAGGAAATGCTGTACTCCGGCGCGCCCGACCTGGTTCCACAGCGCGCTCGTGGCGTCGTTGTCCGAGGTGGTGATCATGGCAGTGGCGCGCTTCTTCTCCTTCGGTGTGAGCCCGCGGTGGTCTTCCTCGGCATGCCGCAGCAGCGCACCGAGCAAGGTGGCCTTCACGACGCTCGCCGAGTCGTACCCGGTGCTCGCGCGGAACGCGCACGAGGTGCCGGACGAGCGGTCGTACAGCGCGACCGCCGTCGTGCTGTGGTGCGGGCGCAGAGCTGCGGCGACTGCCCGGGAGAGCTTGTGCGCCAGAGCACCGTCGTGCGATCTGCACACCATGTGGGAGTTGCCCACCCGCGCGCGGGCCGTGGTCTTCGCGGCGCTGTCGGCTGCGACGGATGCTCCCGTGCTGTCCGCCGCGGCAGGTGCTCCGGCGGCCGTTCCGCAGAGCAGGACAGCCGCCACCAGGCCGAGGGTCCGACCCGCGCGGCGCCGCTCGCCGGTGCGGCCCGGCTCGTACGCGGCGCGCGGCGTCCGGCCTCCCGCAGCGCCCACGGAGGCCGGGGCCGGGCGTGCAGGACGCAGCGCAGTCGATATTCCGCTCTTCCTCATGCCGTTCTTCCCGTTTCGGTGCGTGGTCCGGGTCGGGACCTGGCGTGCTCGGTGGGACGGGGCCGGCCCCTCGGCCGGAGCGCCGGACGTGTGTCCGTGCCGACGGCTCGCTGTCCGGGGTGCGGGGGCTCCGGGCCGGGACGGGCTTCCGCGCGCTACCTCAGCGGCTGAGGTGCTGTCGTGCGATGTCCGCGCACGGACTGTCACCGGAGGGATGCGGGGAGACGACCCCGCATCCCCGCCCGACCGAAGAGGCTACGGGGAGTTCGGCGGTCCGGGGCGGGTCCGGGCGCCAGGAGAGAGAATCTTCACGGCCGCCGCATCGGCCGGTGTCACGTCGCAGTGCCGCACGGTGCACACGGAGTGACGGTCTCGCCTCGTCGGCGGCGAGCCCGCGGGCCGGTCGCCGGGAAGGATCACTCGCGGGAGTCCATCAACGCGCACCACAGCCCGTGCCGCGGCCGGCCGTCGGAAGCCGTCCACCCGACGGTGACGTGAGCAGCGGATTCGGTCGTCTCCGGCACGTCGTGGGCTGTCGGTACGCGCAGGAACCGGAGCCACAGCAGCCCCCCGACGGGGAGGACGAGATCGACGTCGGTGGAGCGCGTCCCGTGGATCACCGCACCCGTACCGGCGTCCTCGAGGGGCACGCCGGTGGCCGCACGCACCCCGACGGTGCGGTCCGGGGTGTCGCTCTCGCTCTGCGCCTGGGCCTCGGCCCGCCCGGTGAGCAGCGCGTACAGCTGTGCCACCGCCACCGGATCACAGGCCGCGTCGTAGACCCAGCGCTTGCCCAGCACGCCGTGCTCCAGCGTGCCGATGAGCGCGTCCTCCGCACCGGCGAGCGGTGCTGCCCGGTAGGTCATCGGGGTCTGATAGGTGACGGGATCACTCGCGGCGCTGTCCGTGACCGCCAGGAACTCGATGCCCACCTCGCCGGAGGGATCCTCCAGCCGGAAGCCCCCCGCCTTGACGAGAGCGGGCTGCTCCCCGCCCGCGCCCACACCCGCGCGGAACCACGGCCGGGACGGGAGCCACCGGGTGAGCAGCTCCAGCTTGGTCGGGCTCAGCGTGGTGTGATGGATGATCGCCATGACCGGTGCCTTCCGTTCGGATCCGGCCCGTATCCTGCCAGCCCCGCCACCGGACCGGGACGCGGCCCGCACCGGTCACCCGGTACCGGACGGCTCGGTGCCGTTCAGTGCACGGCGGTGGGCGGCTGCGGCTGGAGTTCGGCCAGGCCCTGCCGGGTCGCGGCCACCACGACCCGGTCCTCGGGGCGCAGGACGTAGTCCGGCCGGAGGTCCCAGACCAGGCCGGTCGGGCGCTGCTCCCCGTCGGCCGGGCGAGGGACGCCGAGATCGGGGCGCCGCTCGGCCGGTTCCGTGGTGTCCAGGGCGAGGACCCGCCAGGCGCCGGGCCGGAAGGCCGCTTCGACGGTATGGCCCTCCAGTTGCGGATGGCCGGCGACCGTGAGCGCCGCGAAGACCAGCACCCTGCGCTCCACCGGTATCGCACCGAGGATCTGACGGCCCATCATCGCACCGGCGAAGGCGGGCGCGGCCAGGTGCGAGACGCTGCGGCTGCGGGTCAGTGCGTGCGGATGGGTGGCACGCAGGGTCCGGAACACGGCGGCCGCGAAGTCGTCGTCGTACAGCCGCAGCGCCACCCGCAGGTCCGCCTTGACCGTACGGGCGTACAGGGCTGCCTCCAGGTTGGTGGTGTCGGAGCTGGTCAGAGCGAGCAGCGAGTGGGCCCGATGGGTCTTGGCGGCCTCCAGGACGCCCTCCTGGGTGACGTCGCCGATCACGGTCGGCACCCGCAGGCGCCGGGCCAGGGCCACTCCGCGCGCCTCCAGGCTCTCCTCCACGCAGACGACCGGGATGTCGAGATCGCGCAACTGGGCCAGCACCCGGGTACCGACCTTGCCGAGCCCGAGCAGCACGACATGACCCGACAGCCCGCGCGGCGGGCGGCGCAGGGCGGAGGCACTGCGGAACGCCCCCAGCGCCTCCAGCGCGCCCGCGACCAGGAGCGGCAGCAGCGCCAGGCCCACGAGCCCGGTCAGCAGCTGCAGCACCTGCCGCCCGGCGCTCTCGCCGAGCGCGGGGTCGTTGATGGCGAACAGGTCGAGCAACGTGACGTAGGCGGCGTGGAGCAGATGACCGCCGGTGATCACCCAGGAGACGAGCGCCAGGGCGCACACGGCCAGCCCGGTGACGGCGACGGACCAGCGCAGCCTGCGGGAGAAGAACTCCGAGAGCGGCCGGCCCCGGCCGGCCGGGCGTCCGGACGGCGGTGCGGGCCGGTTCCGGGCCACCGCCTCGAGGACGATCGTGCCGCGACCGGTGGCGGCCGAGACCGCCTGCGGGTCGGGGAGCAGCCGGGGACCGGCCGTCCCGCTGCTGTCCGAGCCCTCCTCGCCTCCCGGGTCGTTGACCGTCGCCGAGAGCAGCGCGAGCGTGCACAGCCCCGGGTCGGTGCCCCCGCGGCCGGACGGAGTGCGCTCCGCCGCCCGCAGCAGCAGCCCATCGGCATGGACGATCTTGCTGGTGCCCGCGATCGCCGTGGCCGCCAGCGCCGGAGCGGCGGTGTCGGCGTCGGAGAGCACAGTGGTGGACGCGTCGGCGGTGGCGGCGTCCAGGTCCGGCAGAGCCACCTGAGCAGCCTGGTCGAGGAGCTGCTCCAGGTGCTGGCCGAGCCTGCGGTTGTAGAGCCGGATCACCAGCCGCAGCCCTGGATTGAGCCTGCGGGCCGCCAGGGCGGCGTGGATGTTCGTCTCGTCGTCGTCGTGGACGAGGGCCAGGGCGGCGGCCCCGGCCACACCTGCCGACTCCAGTACCTCCTGGGTGAGCGCCTCGGCCTCCAGCCGGTGCGGATCCGCCCCGGGCGCGGGCGGCCCGCCGGTGACGGCCGCCGAGACCCGTCCCAGCAGCGCGGCGGCCCGGCCCTGGCGGGGAGCGGAGAGGCCCGGGCCCCCGGCAGGCGCGCCGCCGGGAAGGACGAGTGTGACGCGGGCTCGGTAGACGTCGCGGAGCTCGGTCGCCAGACGATGCGCCAGTGCGTCGTCGCCGCAGACGATCATGTGTCCGGCGAAGCGGTCGGGGTCGAACTGATCGGGCAGTGTGGGCACCTGCGTAGCGTGCCCTGTCACAGCTCCTGGCGCACATCGCGTCGGAGCGGCCGAGAGCGACCGCGGTGCCGGGCCCCGGAGGACGGTGGCGGCCCCGCCACCTCTTGACCCCGGTGGGCGCAGCCACTAATTTACGCTCGAAGTGGATTCATGACACCGAAAGGAGGCGGCCCGAGTATGCGTATCTACTCCGATCTGAGCCGCCTCGCCCGCCGCACCGTCTGGGTGCCGGGCCGGGTCGCGCACGGCTGCTGACAAAAGCCGCTCCGACGTGCCCTCCGTGGCACGGTTTCGCATCTTTCTCCACCATTCTCCGGCACGCCGCCGACGCGTGCCGTCATGCGCTCGCTCCTCTTCTGCTGCGTATCCGAAACACAGAAAGCTGCCTGAAATTGGCGAACAAGATGAACCGACCTGCCCCGGCCCGGAACGGAGGCACGTCATGGTAGCGGCACGGATCACGGTCAACGGGAAAGAAACCCCCATCGCACCGGCATCTCCCCACGCCACGGTGCTGGACTTCCTCCGCGAGCGCGGCCTCACCGGCACCAAGGAGGGCTGCGCCGAGGGCGAATGCGGCGCCTGCTCGGTCCTGGTGGCCCGGACCGGGGTGGACAAGCCCACCGACTGGGTGGCGGTCAACGCCTGCCTGGTCCCGGCAGCTTCGCTCGACGGCCAGGAGATCGTCACCTCGGAAGGCCTCGCCACCGCCGGTGCGCCCGGCACGCCGCCCGCCCTGCACCCGGTGCAGGAGGAGATGGCGGTCCGCGGCGGCTCCCAATGCGGCTACTGCACACCGGGATTCGTCTGCAGCATGGCCGCCGAGTACTACCGGCCGGACCGCTGCGCGCACACCGAACCGGCCGAGAGCGGCGAGGCCGGGCACGGCACGGCCGACGCCGAACACGGCCCCAACGGCTTCGACCTGCACGCGCTGAGCGGCAACCTGTGCCGCTGCACCGGATACCGTCCGATCCGCGATGCCGCGTTCGCCGTCGGCACGCCCACCGCCGAGGACCCGCTGGCCCAGCGGCGCGAGCAGCCGGCGCCCGCGCCGGTCGCCACCGAGTACGCCCAGGGCGATGCGGTACTGCTGCGCAGGAACACCCTGGCCGAAACACTGCAGTTGCTGCGCGAGCGGCCCGACGCGGTGGTCGTCGCCGGCTCCACCGACTGGGGGGTGGAGGTCAACATCCGCTCCCGCCGCGCCGACTGCGTCGTCGCCGTCGACCGGCTTCCGGAACTGCGGGAGCTGCATCTCGGATCCGACACCGTCGAGATCGGGGCAGCCCTGACGCTCACCGAGATCGAACGCCGCCTGGACGGCGCGGTGCCGCTGCTGGCAGAACTGTTCCCGCAGTTCGCCTCCCGGCTCATCCGCAACGGCGCCACGCTCGGCGGCAACCTGGGCACCGGCTCGCCCATCGGGGACAGTCCGCCCGTGCTGCTCGCGCTGGAGGCGTCGCTGGTGCTCGCGGACGCCGACGGCGAGCGCGAGGTGCCGCTGGCGGACTACTTCACCGGCTACCGGCAGAGCGTGCGCCGTCCCGGCGAACTGATCCGCGCCGTGCGCCTCCCGCTCCCGCTGTCGCCGCTCGTGGGCTTCCACAAGATCGCCAAGCGGCGCTTCGATGACATCTCCAGCGTGGCGGTCGCCTTCGCGCTCGACGTCGAGGACGGAGTCGTGCGCAAGGCACGCATCGGCCTGGGCGGCGTGGCCGCCACCCCGGTCCGGGCCCTCGCCGTCGAAGAGGCCCTGGAGGGCGAGCCGTGGACGGCCGGGACCGTCGAGGCCGCGGCCGAGATCCTACGGGTCCAGGGCACGCCGATGAACGACCACCGGGCCAGCGCCGACTACCGCTCGGCGATGCTCGGCCAGAGCCTGCTGAAGCTGTACGCGCAAACCACCGAGGCGGTGCCGTCATGAGCCAGCTGTCCCAGCGCCCCGAGAAGCCCGTCGTCGGCGTCCCCATGCCGCACGAGGCCGCCGGTCTGCACGTCACCGGCACCGCGCTCTACACCGACGACCTGGTGCACCGCACCAAGGACGTCCTGCACGCCTACCCGGTCCAGGTGATGAAGGCCCACGGCCGGGTGACCGCGCTGCGCACCGGGCCCGCGCTCGAGGTGCCCGGCGTGGTGCGAGTGCTGACCGGCGCCGATGTGCCCGGCGTCAACGACGCCGGGATGAAGCACGACGAGCCGCTCTTCCCCGACGAGGTCATGTTCCACGGTCACGCCGTCGCCTGGGTGCTGGGCGAGACCCTGGAGGCGGCGCGGCTCGGCGCGGCGGCGGTGGAGGTCGAACTCGACGAACAGCCCTCCCTCATCACGCTGCAGGACGCGATCGCGGCCGACAGCTACCACGGCGCCCGGCCCGTGATGGTGCAGGGCGACATCGAGGCGGGCTTCGCCGACTCCGCGCACGTCTTCAGCGGCGAGTTCCAGTTCGCCGGCCAGGAGCACTTCTACCTGGAGACGCACGCCGCACTGGCCCAGATCGACGAGAACGGGCAGGTGTTCGTCCAGAGCAGCACCCAGCACCCCTCGGAGACCCAGGAGATCGTCGCGCACGTACTGGGCGTGGCCAGCCACGAGGTGACGGTGCAGTGCCTGCGGATGGGCGGCGGCTTCGGCGGCAAGGAGATGCAGCCGCACGGTTTCGCGGCCGTCGCCGCGCTCGGCGCCAAGCTGACCGGCCGGCCGGTGCGGTTCCGCTTCAACCGGACCCAGGACCTGACCATGTCAGGCAAGCGGCACGGCTTCCATGCCCGCTGGAGGATCGGCTTCGACGTGGACGGCCGCATCCAGGCCCTGGACGCCACGTTGACCGCGGACGGCGGCTGGAGCCTGGACCTGTCGGAGCCGGTGCTGGCCCGCGCGCTGTGCCACATCGACAACACCTGCTGGATCCCCAACGCGCGGGTCGCCGGCCGCATCGCCAGGACCCACACCGTCTCCAACACCGCCTTCCGCGGCTTCGGCGGACCGCAGGGCATGCTGGTGATGGAGGACATCCTCGGCCGGTGCGCGCCACTGCTCGGAATCGACCCCATGGAGCTGCGGGAGCGCAATTTCTACCAGCCGGGCCAGGGCCAGACGACGCCGTACGGACAGCCGGTCACCCAGCCCGAACGGATCTCCGCCGTCTGGCGGCAGGTGCAGGACGACGCCGGCCTCGCCGACCGCAGGCGCGAGATCGCGGCCTTCAACGCCGCGCACCCGCATACCAAGCGGGCCCTCGCGGTCACCGGCGTGAAGTTCGGTATCTCCTTCAACCTCACCGCCTTCAACCAGGGCGGCGCGCTGGTGCTGGTCTACAAGGACGGCTCGGTCCTGATCAACCACGGCGGCACCGAGATGGGCCAGGGCCTGCACACCAAGATGCTGCAGGTGGCCGCGACCACGCTGGGCATCCCGCTGCACAAGGTGCGGCTGGCGCCCACGCGTACCGACAAGGTGCCCAACACCTCGGCCACCGCCGCGAGTTCCGGCGCCGACCTGAACGGCGGCGCGGTCAAGAACGCCTGCGAGCAGCTGCGCGAGCGGCTGCTGCAGGTGGCCGCCTCCCAGCTCGGCGCCAACGCCTCGGACGTGCGCATCGTCGAGGGCGTCGCGCGCGCCCTGGGCAGCGACGCGGAGCTTGCCTGGGACGATCTGGTGCGCACCGCCTACTTCCAGCGGGTCCAGCTGTCGGCGTCCGGCTTCTACCGGACCGAGGGGCTGCACTGGGACGCGAAGTCGTTCCGGGGCTCGCCGTTCAAGTACTTCGCCATCGGTGCGGCGGCCACCGAGGTGGAGGTCGACGGCTTCACCGGCGCATACCGGGTGCGGCGGGTGGACATCGTGCACGATGTCGGCGACAGCCTCTCGCCGCTGATCGACATCGGCCAGGTCGAGGGCGGGTTCGTGCAGGGCGCCGGCTGGCTGACCCTCGAGGACCTGCGCTGGGACGTGAGCGACGGGCCGAACCGCGGCCGGCTGCTGACCCAGGCCGCGAGCACCTACAAGCTGCCGAGCTTCTCGGAGATGCCCGAGGAGTTCAACGTCAGGCTGCTGGAGAACGCCACCGAGGAGGGCGCCGTCTACGGGTCCAAGGCGGTGGGGGAGCCCCCGCTGATGCTGGCGTTCTCGGTCCGGGAAGCCCTGCGGCAGGCCGCTGCCGCGTTCGGGCCGAACGGGGTCAGCGTGGAGCTGGCTTCGCCCGCGACGCCGGAGGCGGTCTACTGGGCGATCCAGGAAGCCCGCCGGGGCGCTGCCTCCCGGCACGGCGAGCTGCCCGCAGCAGCAGCCGAACCGGCGCGCACCGGCGCGGAAGCGCTGAGCGGTGCCTGACATGACGTGGATCGCCGCGGTCGCGCGGTTGCGGGCACGCCGGGAGCCCGGTGTGCTGGTGACCGTCGCGGCCGCGCGCGGCCATGCGCCGCGCGACGCCGGCGCCAAACTCGTCGTGGGGCGGAGCGGGGCGTGGGGTTCGATCGGTGGCGGCAACGTGGAAGCCGTAGCGATCGACCGGGCCCGCGAGCTGATCGCCGCGTCCGAGCCGGAGCCGGAGCTGATGGAATTCGCGCTGAACGACAAGGTGACCAACGAGCACGGCGTGCAGTGCTGCGGCGGCACGGTCTCGGTGCTGCTGGAACCGCTTCCGGTGGTGCGGGCGGTGGCGGTCTTCGGCGTGGGGCACGTCGGGCTGGAACTGGCCCGCATCCTGGCGCGTCAGGACCTGGACCTGCATCTGGTCGACAGCCGCGCCGAGATCCTCGCCGAGGAGCGGTTGGCCGTGCTGTCCGACGCGGTGGCGCAGGTGCACGTGCACCACACGCCGCTGCTGCCCGAGGAGGTGCTGGCGGAGTTGCCGCACGGCACCCACGTGCTGATCATGACTCATGATCACGCCGAGGACGCCGCGCTGTGCGACGCGGCGCTGCGGGCGAGACATCTGGGTCCCATCGGGCTGATCGGGTCGGCGGCCAAGTGGACACGGTTCCGCAAGCGCCTGGCCACCGAGGGCGGCCACGACGACGCGGCCATCGACCGGATCAAGACTCCGATCGGGCTGGCCGACATCACCGGCAAGACTCCCGCGACCATCGCCGTGAGCGTCGCGGCCGATGTGCTGCGCACCTTCGAGACCCAGGAGAGCTGACTCTCCGCCCGGGCCGACAGGGGCGGCCCCGGCCCGATGCGCTCGTACGAACCGCCAGGGCCGGGGTCCGCGCGGTGGCACCCCCGCACGCCCGTGGAGGCCCGTCACGACTCCGCCCGGCTGCCGCGGCGCAAGCCGTCCCGGCCGTGCGGGCCGGCGCGGGTGCGGCTCGGCTCCAGCGCCGCCTGCTGCCGGAAGCAACGGCGGGGTCACGGCGTGCGACCGGCTCTTGTAGGACCCTACGAATCGCCGGGCCGACGCCGCCCATTGTTTGGTCCTTCGCTCCCTGGCCGATCTTGACCGGCGGGCTGTCTAATTCTCGCAGAAGATGCGACGGAGCGAGGGACGGTTGCATGGCGTGCAGAATCCAGCGTGCCCCACCGGCATGGGTATTGCTTCGGTCACCACAGTGACTCCGCTGCCTTCCGCCTTTCCGGAGAAGAGGGCCGGCTGATACGGCCCGAGGACGACGCGCTCGGAAAGCAAGCCGACGCCGCTGATCCGTTCGCGATTCTCCAATTCTCGTCTCCGTTTTCCCCGGCGTTCGAAAGAGAGAAAAGGTAGTGCGCGGGGGAAGTGCCGGTACGTGTATCCGCACGGTCTCGAGTCCGACGCGGCAGGGCGGAATTCCCGCCGTCCGCACGTCGTCCTGAACCGGCCCGGACCCACCGGCACCCCCACGGCCCCGACTCCGCACAGCCCGGGGCCGCCGCCCTTCCCGGCCGTCCGCCCACCGAACCCGGGGCACCCCCACCCGCCCACCCACACCCGAAGGAACACCCATGACCACCCGCATCGCAGAGACCGGCAACCGTGAACTCGAGCGCGCCTGGATGGAGCGGGCCGTACAGCTCGCCACCACCAGCGTCCACAACGGCGGCGGCCCCTTCGGTGCCCTGATAGCCAAGGACGGCGACATCGTCGCCCTCGGCAACAACCAGGTCACCTCCAGCCTCGACCCCACCGCGCACGCGGAGGTCAGCGCCATCCGCGCGGCCTGCAAGGAACTCGACACCTTCAGCCTGGAAGGCTGCACCCTGGTCACGTCCTGCGAGCCCTGCCCGATGTGCCTGTCCTCCGCGCTGTGGGCGCGCGTCGACCGGCTCATCTTCTCCGCCGACCGCCACGACGCCGCCGTGGCGGGTTTCGACGACCGCAAGTTCTACGACCTGTTCGAGAAGCGGCCGCAGGAATCGTGGCCGATGGCCGTGGAGCACCTCGACCTGCCCCACCGCACCCAGCCGTTCGACGCCTGGATCGGCAAGGCCGACCGCATCGCCTACTGACCCGCAGCCCGTCAGCGGGCCGGACGTCTCCTGCGCGGGCGCACGCGCACCGCGGCACGGTGCGCCGCGTCCCGCCGCGGAGGCGGCCGGCACGGCGGCCCGAACCACCGGCCCCGGCCTGCTTCCGGACTCCCGGACTTCCGGACGGCGACCGCGCCCGACCGGACGGGCGGGGTTCCGCTGCCCGGGGCACCGCCGCGGGAGCGGCCGCCGTCCGCCACCCTCCCGCGGCGGAAACCCGGTGGCGGGTTCGGACGGCACGCACGACCATGCCACGCATGAGTGAGCGAAACGCACGCTGGACCAAGGCGACCGTCTACCCGGACATGTGGGCCGATCCCGAGGACGATCCCCGCAACGACGGACCGGCTCCGGAGGGGGAACTCGGGGCGCTGCAGGACTGCCTGACGAACTACCGCACGACCCTGCTGCTGAAGTGCGAGGGTCTGGACGCGGAACAGCTGGCCCGCCGGTCGGTGCCGCCGTCCACGATGTCGCTCCTCGGGCTGCTCCGCCACCTCGCCGAGGTGGAACGCGACTGGCGCAACTGGCTCGGCCGCGGCGATCCGCTGCCGAAGCTGTACGGCGAACGGGACGCCGACTTCGAGGGTGCCGTGCCCGAGCAGTCCGTCGCCGACGCCGCGTACCGCGATCTGGAGCGCGAGCAGGCCGAGACGGACGCAGCCCTGGCCGGCTACCCGGACCTGGGCGAGCGGGTGGGCGAGGACGGCATCGCGATCCGGGAGCTGCTCGTGCACCGGATCGAGGAGTACGCGCGGCACTGCGGACACGCCGACTTCCTGCGCGAGCGCGTCGACGGCAGGGTGGGCCAGTGACGGCGGACCGGGAGCAGCCCCGCGCCCTTCAGGGCGCGGCGGTGCGCCGCCGGTCCACCGCGCGGGAGTGGCGCCCGGATCGCGCGGAGCGCCGCAGGGGCAACCGCCCTGTCAGTAACCCAGTACGGCCATGGCGGCGTTGTGGCCCGGGATGCCGCTGACACCGCCGCCGCGCACGGCGCCCGCACCGCAGAGCAGGACATTGGCGTGCCCCGTCTCCACTCCCCAGCGGCCGGTGCCCTCCTGCGCGTGCGGGAAGGCGAGGTCGCGATGGAAGATGTTGCCGCCGGGGAGCCGCAGGTCGCGTTCCAGGTCGAGCGGCGTCTTCGCCTCGATGCAGGGCCGGCCGTCGGTGTCCTCGGCCAGGCAGTCGGCGAGCGGCTCGGCCAGGTGGCCGTCGAGCTGGGCCAGGGTCGAGGCCAGCAGCCTCTCGCGCACCGCGTCGTTGTCGGAGGCGAAGAGGCGGGCCGGGGTGTGCAGCCCGAAGAGGGTGAGGGTGTGGTATTCCCGTTCGGCCAGCTCCGGTCCCAGGATGCTGGGATCCGTGAGGGAGTGGCAGTAGATCTCGGACGGCGGAGCGGAGGGCAGCCGGCCCTCGGAGGCTTCGGTGTACGCGGTGGCCAACTGCTCGTAGCCCTCGGCGATGTGGAACGTCCCGGCGAAAGCCTGCCGCGGATCGACGGCGGGATCGCGGAGCTTCGGAAGCCGCTTCAGCAACATGTTGACCTTGAGCTGGGCGCCCTCGGCGGCTGCCGGCGGGTCCTCGCCCAGCAGCGCGGCCAGCTCGTGGGGCGAGGCGCCCACCAGGACGTGACCGGCCGCGACGGTGCCGTACGCCTCAGCTGTCCGGTACGCGACCTCGGCCTGCCGGTGGCCGTCGGTCTCGATGCCGGTCACCTGGTGGCCGGTGGCGAGCTCCGCGCCCGCCGACCGCGCTGCTGCGGCCAGCGCGTCCGTGACCTGCCCCATGCCGCCGACGGGGACGTCCCAGTCGCCGGTGCCGTTGCCGATCACGTGGTAGAGGAAGCACCGGTTCTGCTTCAGGGACGGGTCGTGAGCTTCCGCGAAGGTACCGATGAGCGCGTCCGTGAGGACGACGCCCCGCACCAGGTCGTCGCCGAAGTACGCCTCGACGGCGGCACCGAGCGGCTCCTCGAACAGCGTGCGCCACGCGGTGTCGTCGTCCACCCGGCGGCGTAGCTCCTCCCGGGCGGGCAGCGGCTCGGTCAGGGTGGGGAAGACGCGCTCGGCGACGCGTCGGGTCATGCCGTAGAAGTCCTCCCACGCGCGGTACTCGGCGGTGCCTCCGGTGAGCCGCTGGAACGACTGCCGCGTCGCGTCGGCGCGGTCGTCCACGAGCAGACCCGTGGCGCGGCCGTCCCGCCGGACCGGAGTGTACGAGGAGACCGCCCGCTTCCGGAGCGCCAGCTCCAGCCCCAGATCCCGGACGATCTTCTGCGGAAGCAGGCTCACCAGGTACGAGTAGCGGGACAGGCGGGCTTCCAACCCGGCGAAGGGGCGCGAGGAGACGGCGGCCCCGCCGGTGCTGCCCAGCCGCTCCAGCACCAGCACGCTGCGGCCCGCCCGGGCCAGGTAGGCGGCGGCGACCAGACCGTTGTGGCCGCCGCCGACGATGACGGCGTCGTATCGCTCGTGTGCGGGCATGCGCTCTTCCTAGCACGGGGGAGCGGGGGCCGGGCAGATCCCGCGCGCCGCACGCGGGCGACGGCCGCGCCGGGCCGTCGCACCCGACACCCTGTGCCGACGGTGCCGGGGCGATTGCGCCTCGGCCGGGGCGCGACCGGGAGGCCGTGCTGTATCCACGCGTGTACGGGGGCTGTTGAGGACGGCTGCCCGGGGTACTCGGCAGCCATGGAGAACAGATCAGTGACGCCTCTGGAGAGCCGTCCGTGGCTCCGCTCCCTCGACAAGTTCCTCGTCCGGGCCTGCCCCGTGCTGGCGGTCGTCGGAGTCGCGCTGGGTATCGGCGGTGTGCTCACGGGCGAACCTGTTCGCTACGTCGTGTCCCAGTGCGTGCTCGCGCTCGTCATGGTGTGCACCACGCTGACGGCACGCGCCCGGCTCCGCCGGAACGAGCTCCCGGACGAGCGCGGGTAGCGGCCGCTCCGCAGGGCGACCAGGCTCCGGCGGTGCGACCGTGCGGGGACACACCGGGCAGGCCGCAGTGCAGTACGCTGACCGCGATCGCGCGCGGACCCCGGCACGCCGGTGCCTCCGTGCGTCCCACGCCACGTCTCCGCGCGCCGGTAGTCCGGCCCCACCGGGAGGACTCCATGCCGGGACCGACCGACTCCCCGATACCCCGTGGGCCCGGAGGCGTGCCCGACGGGCGGCGCTGGTACGCCGCCAATGAAGTCCTGGCGTTCCTCCTCGAACTCGCCGCCCTCGGGTGCCTGAGCTGGTGGGGTTTCACCGTCGGTGGTCATGCGGCCCTTCGAGTGCTGCTGGGGATCGGCGCACCACTGGTGGCGGTGGTGCTGTGGGCCTTGTTCGCCGCGCCGAAGGCGCGACTGCGCCCGCGGCTGCCCGCTGTGCTCGCGGTGAAGGCGGTGGTGCTCGGCAGCGGAGCAGCCGCCCTGTACGGAGTGCGGCACCCGGTCGCCGCCGCGGCCATGGCGGTCGCCGTCGTGGCGAACACAGCGGTCGCGGAGGCGTTCCGCAGGCCGGAGGCCGCGCCCGCCGGGGGAGTGGGTGCGGCTGCCCCGCCGGCGGCCGATGGCTGAGGTGTGGAGCAGGGACCGGACCGGCATGCGCACCCGCAGGGATCCGGTGCCGCGTCGTCCGGCCCGAACAGCGGCCGTGCACCCTCCGGTTCGGGCATGCGCCACCGTCGCGACGGGCGAATCCGGGGCCGGTGACTGCGGCGCATGCCGCCCGCGGGAGGCCGGCGTCCGGCAGATGAGCGAGCGGCCGTCGACCGGGTCACGGAGGTGCGGGCGTCACGCCCCCACCACCGCAGTCCGCTCGCTGCCGTCACTGCTGTCGTCTTTGTCGTCGTCTTTGCCCACGAGTGCGGCGGCGGCCCCGAGCAGCACGCCGGTCAGCACGCCGACGCCGTGGTTGTTCTGCAGCAGGCACAGCACCGCACCGGCAGCCGGCACGAGTACCGACAGGTACCGCAGCGGCCGTTGCCGGCCGTCGAGCGCGTAGGCCGCTGCGAGCGCGCCGACCAGGCCGCAGACGCCCACCGAGTCACCCCCGCCGTGCACACTCCAGCCCGCCATGCTCACCACGTGGGCAGTGATGCCGGACAGCAGGAAGACCACCGGCATCCTGCCGGTCCCCAGGCCGCGCTCGGCCGCCGGTGCGACCACGGCGAGCGCTGCCAGGTTGAAGGCCAGCTGTGGCCAACCCGACGTCTGCACCAGCAGCGCGGTCGCCGCTCGCCACCACGGCCCGTGAGGAGCGCGCTCCAGGTGCGGTACGACATCCGGGGCGGCGCTCTGCACCACGGCCATCGCCACCATCACGCCCGTCAGCACGGCGGCGGCCCGCGGCACCGGCCGCCGCCACAGGTCCGCGAGCAGCCGGCCGGGACCGGACTGCTGTCCGTGCGACCGGGCCGCGATCAGACGCGTGCCGGGTACGACCACGGCGGCCGCGCAGCCGTACAGGGCGAGCGTGTGCGTGTTCATGCGTCAAGCGTGCCGTGCGCACCGTGCCGACCGGCAGTGACCGCCGTGGTGGAACAGCGGTGACATATGTCCCGTGCCGCCCGGCGCAGGTGGACCCTGAAAACGTGCCGAGGGTCAGGCCAGGGTCCGGCAGATGTTCTCCTCGGGCCCGATGGCCACGGGCATGTGCCGGCGGCCGGTGGTGTCCCGTGTCGTCACGTGGATGCCGTCCACGACGTAGTACCCGGCCGGATAGGCGTCGGTGGGCTTGAAGCCCACGCCGAACGGTCCGACTCCGCCGAAGGTCTTGCTGGTGCCGTCGGACCGCAACTCCTCCGCCCCCCGCCCGGACAGGTCGCGCCGGACGGTGGCCCCCGTCTCGGTGTTGGTGAAGTCCACGACGAGCCTGCCCTTGTACTCGTTGATGCGGACCGAGCCGTCGGGGTACCGCGAGTCGACGCGGACCATCTCCTTGTCCTCGACGGGGTGGAGGTGCAGGTCGAAGGAGCAGTAGGTGCCGCCGGGCAGTGTGGTGTCCCCCGACCGGAAGGGCCGCCACGGCTCGGGGTCGAAGCCGGAGAGATCGAGGTGCTCCTCGACGGGGCCGGGCAGACCGGCGGCCGGGGCCGAGGGCAGCGGGGCGCGCGCCGACGCGGGAGCGGCTGTTCCGAGCACCGCGCAGACGACGGCCGGTAGGGCGAGCACAGCGAGACGTGGACGCACGAGGACCCCCTCCAGAGACTAACCAGTCGATTTCCATTAAGCGGTTAGTTCGGTCGGCGGTCAAGTACGGTGGCGCGGTGCACTGGGAAGAGGTCGCCGGCTACCGCATGCCGAGTCGAGTCGGGGGACACCCGGCCCTGGACTTCTGCAACACCTGGGCGGGGTGGGGTGCGCCGCCCCACCCCCGCCGCGAGTGGCTGCCGGATTATCCGCACCTCGCGGTGTGGGCGAGGCATGCCGGACTGCTCACCCAGGCGACGTGTACGCGGCTGCGGCAGGGTGCGGAATCCGGCCGGGACACCGCCGCACAGGCCGCTGAGGTCCTCGGACAGGCCCACGAGCTGCGTACGGCGCTCTACGCGGTCCTGCTCGAGAGCGCCGAGCCGACCGCCTTCGCCACTGTCGCCGCCCACGCCGAACGGGCCGCCGCCGCCTCCTCCCTCGTCCCGGCGGCAGCACCGAGCACCCGCGGTGCCGCGGGGCGCGACGACACGCCCCGGGCCCGATGGGAACTCTCCGACCACGCCGGCCTCGCACTGCCGCTGCTGGCCGCCGCCCACTCTGCGGCGGCCCTGCTGACCGGTCCCGGCCGTCCCAGGATCGACGCCTGCCCGGGGCACGACTGCGGCTGGCTGTTCCTCAATCCCCGCGGACGCCGCCGTTGGTGCAGCATGTCCTCCTGCGGCAACCGGGCCAAGGTCCACGCCCACGCCCGGCGCCGCCGGGAGGGCGGCACCCGGGACTGAAGCCGGACCTCGGACGGGGATCCCGGAAGGGAACCGCCCGGGTCGCCCGTAGCGCCACGCCCGGATCGGTGCACCGGCCGGAGGCCATCACGCCTGGTGGTCGAAGAGCGGTCCGAACTCGTCGGGCAACTGCGTGCGGACGTGCCGGATCTGGCCGGCGGACACCGCCTGCGGCAGCGTGGAGAGCACGGCCGCGGCATGCTGCTTCGCCGTGTCCGGCTGCGTCCGGGACCGGTCCGCGACGCGCCGGTAGAACTCGTCGAGGGCGAACACCTCCCCGCTCGTGTCCGCGTCGGCGCCGCTGCCGCGAAGGGGACGGTCCAGGGGGGTGGGCATCTGGTCGGCCAGGTCCTGGGCCTCGTCGGCCCCGATCCGCTGGGCCAGCACGGTCAGCACGGCCTCCGTGGCCTCCCTTGCCTCGTTCTGATCCGCGTAGCCGCCCCGGTCGCGCACCTGTGCCAGGAACTCGTCGTCACGCATCTGAGGGCTCCTCTGCTCGCTCGTCGTCTGCTGTCGAGCGCTCCGGTTTCCCAGCGGGAGGGAGCCCATGCATCATGATCACCGATGTCCCGCTTACGGCTCCCCTCCGGGCGCGGCGAACGGGGGAGCGCGGCGGCGGACCGGCGAGGTGGGATGCGCTCCCGCACCACCAGGACGCAGTATCCGGCCTATGGACGAGGACGAGCACTTCAAGCCCGGCCAGCAGGTCCCGGTGAGCGGGATCTACGCGTGCGACTGCGGTCAGGGACACCATTGGAGCACCGACGTGGCGGGGCACACCTTCCCGCCGCTGCCGTGTGCGGGCAGAACCTGGCGCCTGCAGACCAGAGCACACGAGCAGTAGGCCGCGGCACTCTTCAGCCGCGCCGCCCGACGTCCTCCACGTACGAGGCCAGGTTGGCCAGCGAGGAGACGAGTCCCGCCTCGTGCGCCGCGGGGTCGATACCCGGCGGTACGCCGGTCGCGGTGACGGTGACCTCCGTCCGGTCCTCACCGACGGCGGTCAACTGCCACGTCATGGTCATCGTCCCCGCGTACGCCGGATCGTCGGCCTTGAAGACCGCCCGCTGCACCACGCGCTCGGACGGCACCAGCTCCGCGAAGGCGACATCGACGACATCCTCCACGGCAGACGTCTTGCCCCGGCCGGCAGCCGGATCCAGGTAGGTGAGCGTCATCCGGAACCCGCCGCCGGGCCGCGGATCCCACCGCTCGATCCGTCCGCGCATGCCGTCGGGGGGAAGCCACGCCTCCACAGCCTCCCGGTCGAGGAGCGCTCCGTAGACGGTCGCCCGCGGTGCGGCGACCACCCTGCCGGCACGGTCCGTCCTGCCCATGCCCCGAGTCTAGTGCCGTGGCCGGGAGAGTGCGCCGGAGCGGAGACGCGCCTCGGTGGTCTGCAGGGCGCGACCGACGCATACGCGAGTTCCGACGACGCCTCACACGTGAGTTCCGAGGACGCGGAAGTCACGACAGCCGGGGCGCCCGCCGCCGCGAAGGTGGTCCGCGGATCGGCCGCGCGGGCGAGGACCGGGGTGAGTTTCTGCCCGCCCCCGGTGCGCCGGACGCGCTCCGCGTTCTGCCGCGCGGCACGCTGGGCTGGCCGGGCCGAGGCGCAGTGCGGCACCCGGCGGAGCGTGTCCCCGGAACGAGCGAGGCCCTGCGGAATGGACTGGAAAGTTGTCGGAAGCATGCAGATCGGGCCGGAGCTCAGGGTGCGCCGTATCGGCTTCGGTGGCGCTTGGCTGACCGGCCCCGGAACGTTCGGACCCCCACCTGATCCGGCCGCCGCGACAGCGGTCGTGCGGCGCGCGGTCGAGGCCGGTGTCCAGCTCGTCGACACCGCCGACTGCTACGGGCCCGAGATCAGCGAGACACTCATCGCCGAGGCGCTCGCCGACTGCCCGGACGACGTGGTGGTCTCCACCAAGGGCGGCCGCATCGCACTCGGTGGCAACACCTGGCGCGCCGACGGGCGCCCCGAGCATCTGCGGCAGGCGTGCGAGGGGAGCCTGCGCAGACTGCGGCGGGAGACGATCGACCTCTATCAGCTCAACGCGGTCGACCCCGCGGTGCCGCTGGAGGAGTCGCTCGGTGCGCTGGTGGAGCTGCGAGCCGCCGGGAAGGTCCGCGCCATCGGCCTGTGCAACGTCGGCGTCGCCGAGCTCGCCCGGGCCCGTCTGGTCACCGATATCGCCTCGGTGCAGGACCGCTACGACCTCCTCACGCGTGACCACGACGACGTCCTCGAGGTCTGCGCGGACGACGGCATCGCCTTCCTCCCCTGGTTCCCGCCGGCCAACGAGCTGCGCGCCGCCCGGGACTCGGCGCTCGGCCGGATCGCCTCCCGGCACGGGGCCTCCCCGGCCCAAGTGGCCCTGGCCTGGCTGGTGCGGCGCGCACCGGTGACCGTGCCGCTGCCCGGAACCTCGCATCCTGCGTGGTGGGAGGAGGATCTGGGCGCCGTCGGGCTGCGGCTCTCGGAGCCGGAAGTGGCGGAGCTCGGCGAACGTGCGGGCGAGGCGGCGTCCGCGTAGAGCAGGCCAGCGCGAGGGACCCGGAGTCCGGTGCCGGCTGCGTACCGGGACCGGCCCGCGGGGGTCACGCTTCGCAGCGCGCCTGCTGCATGGCGGACAGCCGGGAGACGTACGGGGCGGTCGCCACGACGGTCGGGACGACGAGGAGGCGCAGCAGCGTCAGCGCCACGTACACCGCGATGGTCGACGGGTAGGGTCCGTTGCCGCCGTTGCGCTCCTCGGCCAACTTGACCGCCACCATGCGTCCCCGGGGCGACCTGGCCAGGTAGACCACGCCTATCCCGCCCTCATCGAGCCGGCCCAGCAGTCGGTAGTCCGCCATGTGTGCCGGATCGTCCTCACACAGGGCCTGCACAGTCCACAGCATCCTTCAGTGCGGCGCCGGTGTGCCCCGGGCGCTGGATCAGCTCAGGGCAGGTGGCATCCCAAAACCCGGGATTCGTCGAAACGTTGCGGCCCTCCACGCCGCTCCGGCGGCCCGGGACGTCCAGCGGGCCGCGGTGAGTCCGCGCGTGAAGCCCGTGCCCGGCACCGGGCCGGCGTGGACCGACCCGCCCCTTCGGTCTGCGCGCCGGGCAGGGGGCGGCGGACCGCTCAGCGGAGTACGGCTGCCAGCAGATCGTCGCCGAGCGCGGTCACGTCGGGCAGACTGAGGGTGTACCGGGAATAGCGGCCCCGCCGCTCGGTCGTGAGCAGGCCCGCCCGGCGCAGCACGGCCAGGTGACGGGAGGTCTCCGGGAGCGACAGGCCCCAGCTGTGGGCCAGTTCGCCGGTGGTGTGCGGGCCCCGGGCCAGGGTGCGCAGCAGCCGCAGCCGTACCGGATGGGCGAGCGCCTTCAGCCGGAGTGTCACCGTCTCCAGCGGGACCGTCTCCGCGGGGCCCGGATCGGCGGCCACGGAATACTGCACCACCGGCTGCCAGCCCGTCGCGTGCACCACCACCAGGTGCGGGCTGCCGAAGACGCTGGGGACGAAGGTGACCCCGGCGCCGCGGGCGGTGGTCGCCTTGTCCTGCAGCTTGTCCACGACGATGCAGCTGCCGTCCGGCGCCAGGGTGACGGCGCCGGATACCGAGGCGAGTGCCGCCTCGGTGCCGTGCCGTTGCAGCAAATTGTTCTTCAGGCGCAGATCGGAGGCGAGCCGCACGGCAACACCTTCCCAGGCGGCGTCGAAGAAGGCTTCGGCGCAGTCCTCGAGAGCGCGGCGCACCCGGGAGCGTACAGCGGCCGGATCGGACAGCAGCCGTTCGGCGAACGCCTCGTGCCGGGCGCCGCGCGCCAGCGCCAGCCCCAAGGCCCGCTCGCGCGTGGTCGCGTCGGCGAGAGGCGACGGAGCGGCGAAGTGGCGCCGGCTGCCGCCGCATGTGGTCACGAGCGCTGCGGTCACATACGTCTCGTCGTCGATCCGGTCCACGGCGTCCAACTCCGCGGCGAGGGTGGGCCGGGGCCGGGCGGGGATCAGGAAGTCGGCCTGCGAGGAGCGCCAGAGGCACTCCGCCTCACGCAACCGCTCGGCCAGATGCGGCGGCATCCCGGCCCAGGTGTCGGCGGCCCAGTCGGCGTGGAGGGGGTGATGCCCGGGTTCGGCCAGCACATGCAGCATCGCTGTCAGTTCGGCCAGTGGAGAGGCGGCGAACCGCACGCGCTCGGACGGCAGGCCGTCGATGTCGATCCTCAACGTCACCGGCTCATCATGGCCGACCGGAGGGCCGGTGGCCGCGTCGGTTGACGGTGTGCGTCAATCGACGGGGCGGGCCCCGCGACCGACGACGTCAGCCGTGTGCGGGGCGGCGGTAGCGGGAGTCGAGCAACTGGTCTTTGGCCGGACCGCGGACGAGCCAGCGCAGTCGCCACTCGGCGGGGGAGACCACCGTGAAGTCTGCCTCGTACAGATCGGCCCCGCACTGGTGCTGTGCCGTCCAGCGCCCGCTGCGCAGATCGAGATCGTGGAAGAACCGGCCGTCCGCGAAGGCCACCTCGGCGGTGCCGCCTGCGCCCGGCAGCAGCCGCAGCGTCCGGCCTGCTTCGCGCCGGACCCCGTCCCACTCCAGGACACCCCTCTCCACGTGCAGCCACACGCCGCCCGCGTCGGCCCGGAACTCCGCTCGCCCGTCGAACCGGCCGCGCCGTCCGCTGGAACGGTCGCACACCTCCCGGCGCACGCTCCACTCGCCGGCCAGGTAGGCGAGGGTCTCGGCGACCGGGTGCGGTACTGCGACCGGGTGCGGCACTGGGGGCATGGCGGCAGTCTCGCAGAGCCGATGGCGGCCGCGGACGGCGACGTCGAGCAGGGCGGCATCGGGTCCGGCGGCGGGCTGCCGGACCCGATGCGCACCGCCCGTGCCCGCCGGGACGGGGAGAAGCGGAGCGGGCCGCCGTCAGACCCCGGCGCTCGGCGCGTGGTGAGCCAGCTCCGTGGACAGGCGCCGCATGGCCGTGCGGTTCGCGCGCCGCATGGTGGCCCGGACCAGAGGGGCCAGCATCCGGTCGGGGAGAGGGGCCTGCTCCCAGGCGTAGGAGAAGGAGATCCGGCTCCCGCCGGAGGGCCGCGGTCCGATGGTGTAGGTGCCGCGGGCGACACGTCGCCCGGCCGCACTGACGTTGCGCTCGGCGATGTGCCGCGACGCCTCGGCCTCGACGACCTCGATGGCGACCTCGGTCTTCGTGCCGCCCAGCGCGGCGGTGACGGTGGCCTGGGACCCCGGGCCGCGACGGGGGCCGCTGAGGCGCCAGTCCGTGAGGTAGTGGTCGGTGAACCGCTCGTGGTGCGCCATGACATCGAGGAACTCGTATACCTGCTCGGGTGTCTGCGGTACGTCGATCGACACAGTGACGGGCTTCATGTACCGAACGGTACATCGTGCATGTACCACTTGGTACACTCCTGAGGTGGGGAATACGGACGACACCCGGCCGGAGAGTCCGCCGACACCGGTCACGGACCCGGACCGGCGCGCCCGGCTGGTGGACGCGGCCCTCGACCACGTCGCGGCACACGGCTTCGCGGACCTCAGCCTGCGCCGCCTCGGCAGTGCCATCGGCGTCAGCCACCGCATGCTGATCCACCACTTCGGCTCCAAGGAGCAGTTGCTCATCGAGATCGTCCGGGCCTCGGAGCGGCGCCAGCGCGCGCTGCTGACCGGGCTCCGCCTGGAGCCCGGTCTTTCGCCCGCCGACGCCGCGCGGCGCCTGTGGCAGCAGTTGGCGGACCCTCGACTGGCCGGCCAGGAGCGGCTCTTCTTCGAGATCTGCGGACACGCCCTGCGGGGCCGGCCGGAAGCCCTCCCGTTCCTGGAGGGGCTGGTGGCGGAGTGGCTGGAGCCGCTCGCGGCAGCGGAGGAAGCCGCTGGGGCGGACTCCACCACGGCCCGGAACCGCGCCAGGCTGGGGCTCGCCACGGTGCGCGGCCTGCTGCTCGACCTGCTGGCCACCGGAGACCGGGCCGGTGTCGACGCGGCGCTGGAGGAGTTCCTCGGGCTGTACTACACCGAGTGACGGGTACCCCCGAACGAACGGCCGGACCCGGAGCCTTCGCCCCTCCGCCGCAACCGCGCTACCCCGCCGTCTTCTCCGGCTCCTGGCCGGTCGCCCGCTCGCGCCCCCAGGCGGCCAGCGGCCGGAGCGCCTCGTTCAGGCGCCTGCCGTCCCTGGTCAGCGTGTACTCGACACGCGGTGGCACCTCGTCGTATGACACACGGCGCACGACGCCGTCCGCTTCCATCTCCCGCAGATGAGAGGCCAGCACCTTCTCGGTGACGCCCGGAAGCAGCCGGCGCAGTGCGCCGAAGCGTCTCATGGACGACGCCTCGGTCGGGGACGTGCTGACCGGTACGGACCTGACCGGCAAGGACCTCGTCAACCTGACCACCGGCACGCCCGCACAGGCCCGTGCCCGCGCGGAGTGGGCCCGCGAGCGCGGTGCCCGCTACCTGGACGGCGGAATCATGGCCGTCCCGCCGATGGCCGGCGTCCCGGAAGCAGGCGGCTACGTCTTCTACAGCGGCTCCGCGGAATTGTTCGAACAGCACAAGGAAACCCTGAGCGTCCCGCTCGGCACCCGCTACGTGGGCCGGGACGCAGGCTTCGCAGCCCTGCACGATGTGGCGCTGCTCAGCGCCATGTACGGGATGCTCGCCGGGGCCGCGCACGCCTTCGCGCTGATCCGCAAGGAGGACATCGACCCCGCAACTCTCGCCCCGCTGCTCGCCGAATGGCTCACCGCCATGGCCCCCTCGGTCCACCGGACCGCTGAGCAGCTGCGCAGCGGCGACTACACCACGGGGGTCGTCTCCACCCTCGCCGTGCAGGTGGCCGGTACGCCGACCTTCCTGCACACCGCCGAACAACAGGGCGTCAGCCCCGAACTCCTCAGTCCTTACTTCGCGCTGATGCGCCGCCGGCTGGCCGATGGCGACGGTGCGGAGGACCTGACAGGTGTGATCGACCTCCTGGTGCGCTGACCGGCCGTCCGTCGTCGCGAGCAGCCGCCCGCGAGGCCGGCCACGGCGAACGGCGGTGACGAGCACGAGCACAGCGCAGCCGGCGGGCCCGGGTGCAGCGAGGCCGGCGAGGATCAGCCCGCCCGCCGACGTGGCGAGCCGCCGGGGTCCCCGAAGGCGTACCGGGAGAGTGCCCGGGACACTCAGGCGGCCTCCGCGCCGCGGGCGCGGTGCCAGGCGCCGTCCGTCAGCAGCCGCAGTCCGTTGAGGCCGACCAGAACGGTCGAGCCTTCGTGCCCGGCCACACCCAGCGGAAGCGGGAGCGTCCCCGCCAGGTCCCAGACGACCAGACCGGCGATGAACACCCCGGCGATGCACAGGTTCTGCAGCGCCAGACGGCGGGCCGCGCGGGAGAGACGGACGGTGGCGGGGAGGGTGCCGAGTTCGTCGCGTACGACGACGGCGTCGGCGGTCTCCAGGGCGAGATCTGAACCCGCACGGCCCATGGCGATGCCGGCGTGGGCCGCGGCCAGAGCGGGGGCGTCGTTGACACCGTCGCCGACGACGAGGACGGCCCGGCCCTGCTCCTCCCACTCCCGCACCGCCGCGGCCTTCTCCTCGGGCAGCAGGCCGGCGCGCACGTCGGCGATGCCGACCTCGGCTGCCAGGCGCGCGGCGGCGGGCGCGTTGTCCCCGGTCAGCAGCGCCGGGGCGCGGCCCGTCAGCCGGGTGAGCGCGGCGACGGTGGCGGCGGCGTCCGGTCGCAGCCGGTCGGCGACACCCAGCACTCCTGCGCTCGTACCGTCGACCACGACCACGACCGCGGTCCGTCCCGCGTCCTCCAGTTCCCGGACGATCTCCGCGGCGCCCGCACCGTCCTGACGGGGCAGCAGGTGCGCGGGCGACCCGACACGGACCGTGCGGCAACCGACGGTGGCGGTGACGCCCCGGCCCGGGACGGAGGAGAAGTCGGCCGCCTCCGCGAGGTCCAGGCCGCGTTCCCGGGCCGCGGCCACGACGGCGCGGCCCAGCGGGTGTTCGCTGCGGTGCTCGGCCGCCGCCGCCAGCCGCAGCAGGGTCTCCTCGTCCGTCCCGCTGCCGGGCACGGGCCGGATGTCGGTGACGTGGGGCGAGCCCTCGGTGAGGGTGCCGGTCTTGTCCAGGGCGACGGTGTCGATCCCGCCGAGGCGCTCCAGGACGACGGCCGACTTCGCGAGCACCCCGTGGCGCCCCGCGTTGGCGAGGGCCGACAGCAGCGGCGGCATGGTGGAGAGCACCACGGCGCACGGCGATGCCACGATCATGAACGTCATCGCCCGCAGGAGAGCGGGTTCGAGCGCGGAACCGAACGCCAGCGGGACGGTGAAGACGGCGAGTGTGGCCAGCACCATGCCGACCGAGTAGCGCTGCTCGATCTTCTCGACGAACAGTTGGGTCGGCGCCTTGGTCCGCGAGGCCTCCTCGACCATCCGCACGATGCGCGCGACGACCGCGTCGGACGGGTCCCTCCCGACGCGGACGTGCAGCGCGCCGGTGCCGTTGACGGTACCGGCGAACACCTCGTCACCGGCCTGCTTGACCACCGGCAGCGGCTCTCCGGTGATGGTGGCCTGGTCGACTTCCCCGGCTCCGTCGACGACCAGACCGTCGGCGCCGACCCGCTCCCCGGGCCTGACCAGGACGAGGTCGCCGATCTCCAGCCGTCCGGCGGCCACGGACTCCGCCGTGCCGTCGGGCAGGATCCTGGTCGCGGTGGCGGGTGCCAGATCGAGCAGTCCGCGTACCGAGTCGGCCGTACGGGCGGTCGCGATCGCCTCCAGGGCGCCGGATGCGGCGAAGATGACGATCAGCAGCGCGCCGTCGAGGACCTGGCCGACCGCTGCGGCGCCGAGCGCGGCGACCACCATCAGCAGGTCCACATCGAGCGTCCTGTTCCTGAGCGCCTTCAGGCCCTCCCAGCCGGGCTCCCATCCGCCGGCCAGGTAGGCGGCGGCGAACAGCGTCCCCCACAGCCAGGCCGGAGCACCCTGCAGATACAGCGGCAGGGCGAGCAGGAACAGTGCGAGTGCCGCGGCCGCCCACCGGGCCTCCGGAAGCGACAGGAGCCGCGTGCGGCGCGGGGGAGGGGCGGATCGCGCCTCCGGCGCGTGCGTCGGCGACGGACGCTGGTTCAGGACTGAGGACATGGCGGAACGCCCCTTCGCACACAGGAAGTGAAGAGCGCGCCCACCATACCGGAACAACTGAACAGGTCTTCAAGTGTCACGAGTAGGATGACCGCATGGGCCACGGAAGCGACGGCAGGAACAGCGACACCCCGCGCGAGCGCCTGGACGCGGCCGGGGCCACCGAGGTCGCCGCCGCCCTGCAGGCCCTGGCCACCCCGTCCCGCCTGTACATCCTGGCCCGCCTCCAGGAGGGCTCCTGCCCGGTCGGCGAACTCGCCGAAGCCGTCGGCATGGAAGCCTCGGCCTGCTCCCACCAACTGCGCCTGCTGCGCAATCTGGGACTCGTCACCGGCGAACGGCACGGCCGCTCCATCGTCTACTCGCTGTACGACAACCATGTCGCCGAGCTCCTGGAGCAGGCCCTCTTCCACGTCGAGCACCTGCGGCTCGGCCTGCGGGACGCCCCGGTGGCCGAGGCGGCAGCGGGCAGCCGCCCCGGCCCCGGATGAGGCCCCGGGCCCTGCACGCGCGCAGGCTCTCCTGATCGTCACAGCTTCCGCGTTGCCCGCCGGCGGCACCCCTGAGTCGCGGATGCCCCCGCTGTCGCCGACAGGGGAGCGAGGAGCGCCCCGCTCTGCCGGGGTGCAGGGACCGCAGGACGTCTGACATCCGTGTCCCGGAGCCTGTTCACCGTCCCCGCAAGTGCACGCTTCCCTGGCCCTGTCCGCAGTGACCGGCAGGGCCGATGGTTGACGCGGACCGCCACAAGCGCCGGGCCGCGCGTCGCGGCCCTCCCACGTGCCATCGGTCCGTTCTCGGAGACTCCGTCGTGTCGCGGCGGAATACCGCCTGCGGAACTTCCGCTACGCACGAACTCGCGGTCGTGAGAATGAAGGGGTTCCGGTGAACTCGACTGGTGCCGCGCGTGCGTGGACGGCTCCCCCATCCGCACGACAAAGGGGGACCCGACACCGGTCCCGTCGCCGGTCGACCGGCGGAAGAGCGCCGTCTGGGGCCGGCTGCCTGGGCATGTCTCGGGTCAGCGGCGGGAGGGCAGGTACTGGCGGAGGCGGAGCAACCGTTGCTGGAGCACGTGATTCACTGACCGCATGGTGGAGGACCGCACATCTTTGGGGCCGTTGGAACCGGTCGACGGCCGTTGGGGAGTCGGGGACGCCACACGGTCTGATACCCACTGGGTGGAGTTCCGTCCGGCCGGGCTCTACCAGCACAGGCCGGGCTCCGAGGGACAATTGATCCCGTGGTCCAGGATCATGAACGGCATCTGGATCACCTGGGGCAAGCACTACTGGAACACGAACAGCAGAGGGCTCTACACGCCGAGGGGAATGGTCGCCACGCGTGAGGGCGGCTGGATGCACACGACATTGCGTCACCCGTACGAGGACCACCAGTTGCGCTTCGACCAGCACACGCGCCCGTATCGGGCGGTGGACGCACTCCGATTGGAGTACCTGCTGCGGCAGCTCACCACTGAGGGAAAGCTGCATCTCCTCAGCGACCCGGAATGGGTGGGACGTGCCGCGGCGTACCTGGCCGGCGGGAAGAACCGCTGGATCACCAGACGTGCACTGCGACAGGTGGTGGCGGAGGCCCTGGCCGCAGCCGGCCCCGGCAGCCCCGGACAGCCGCCATCGCCGTCGGCGCCTTGAGTGGACAACAGACAGCGAGAGCGCCACTGCGGCCTGGGCGCGGCCCTCACTCCGCCGTCGCCGGTGACCACCCTGGCTGCGTCATGTGCAACGTCATCAGGTCCGTTTCTAGCGCCTCCTTCGGGCCGGATGAGGAAACCTTGCCGGGTGAGGCGTCGGAGAAGGCTCCGGGTGACGTCGACGGACGCTTTGTCGACGGGCATGTCGAGGAGTTCGCGTAGCTCACAGGCCGGAACACCTGGCCGGGGAGCTGGTTGACGGCGTGCGCATCCGCGAGGTGAACGAGCGGCACGGCGGCGACCACGGTGTGAACCTCGGCAACCTCAGTGCGCCGGCCGAGCGGCTGAAGACTCAGCACGAGCCGGCGCGCGACCTCTGGGCGACCGGCGACACCGCCGCCGGCTGCTGGCCCTCCTGATCTGCTGCCCGAAGGCCTTCGGGCAGGACGAGCCGAACACCATGCTCCGCCGGGCGCGCACCTCCCAGATGCACGACTGGCTCGTCACCCACGTGGTGAAGAAGAGCCCGCACAGCGCGGGACGCTGCGCCTGGCCTGGCTCGCCGATCCGGGCCGGCGGTCGCGAGCGCCGGCTGGGCGCTGACCGTCCACCGCGCGTGGGGAAGCGCCCCGAGGGCCCTCAGCTCGCCGAGCTGCTCGACGTCATCGAGGCGGACATGAAGGACGCCCTCATAGGAAGCCGTTCGCATGCCTCGTCGGCGAGGGAAGGATTCCCTTGCTGGACCTACGTGTCCGCCGACTACGCACTGCTTCCGGACCGAGCACCGGGCACCCGAGCCAGCACGGCCACCAGGACCAGCAGCAGTGCCAGTCCGGCCAGCAGGCCGTACAGCGGATAGCCGGGCCGGGTGATGCCGGAGGTGATGAGCAGAGCGGTCGCAGCGGCAGGCGGATGCTCCACCCGGAGCAGGGTCTGCCCGAGCAGCGTCAGCCCCACCGCCACGGCCTGCGCCCCGATCTGCGGAAGGCTCTCATGGCCCGCCTCGACGACCGAGGGATGGCTCCACAGGCCGAATGCGGCCAGGCAGGCGAGCCCGCAGGCGATCGCGATTGTGTGCCCCAGCAGTGCGCTGCGCAGTTGGGACGCCTCGCTCCCGGGGTGTGCCAGGAGCAGGTAGGCCGTCGGCCCCAGAGCTGTCGTCAGCCACACCCAACCGGCGGCGTACCCCGCAAGACCCACCGCGGTGAGGGCGACCGCGGCCAGCACCAGCAGCCTGACCCCCGCGAGCCACAGCCCCTTCGCGTCGGTCCCCTTCGACGAGGTCATCGCGTTCCCGGGGCCGGAGCGGGCGTGCTCCCGGTACGCAGCCGGCGCGGCGGCCCGGTTCCGCAGTTCTCGTCCGGTCTGGCTTCCGTCCGGGCTTCCCCCACCGAGAGCGCGGGGGGTCCTGGCAGGCGTCGCGTCGTGCCGTCCGGGTCGGTGGAATGTTCGGTCACCGTCCAGCAATCCCGAGCCCGGTCCGGGGCCAAACATCGGTCGGCCCGGTAGGGCCCGGTCGGGTGCACTGTCCCGGCGGTCCGCTGGGGCAGGTGGTGCGCACCGGGCCGTGCTCGACCACGAGTACCTCGAACCGGCGCGGATTCCGCCGACGGCCTCCGACTCTCCGGAGTTCACAGACGAGTACGTCGACTGCCGGCTCTCCTCAGCCGACCAGCAGGTCGATGGCGACGCTCAGCCGTTCGCGGAAGAACTCCCGTGACCGGGCCTGATGCTTGAGGCCGATCGAGGCGCTGATCAGCGTCCGGGCGACGGCGCCTGCCTTCTCCCGCCCCGTCTCCAGGGAGACCGCGTCCGTGACGAGCGCTTCGAAGCGCCGCGGCGCGGCCTCGGTCATCTCGCCCAGCAGGTCGGGATTGGCTTCGATGACTTCTGTGATGTCGCGTGCCGAGGGGCCGATGTAGCGGCCCGCCCACTGGTCGAAGGCTTCGGCGAGACGCTCGGGCAGGGGGCGTCCGGTATCGGCCAGGACGTGTTCGGCGGCCGCGAGGTCGCGTTCCAGGACCTGGATGACGGCCGCCCGGAACAGCTCCTCTTTGGAGGAGAAGAGGAAGTAGAGCCCCGGCCGGGAGATCTGTGCCGCCCGCGCCACTTCCTCCATCGAGGTCTTCCGGTAGCCGAAGCGCGCGAACGTGGGCAGGGCGGCGTCCAGGACCGCGGTCCGTCGGCTGCTACCGGCGGCTGCCGGAGAAGGAGGACCGACATCAGGGCTGCTCATGGGGCGAGCATACGGGCAGATATGGGCTATACAAGAACCGTCTAAACTGTATAGTCGATCTCATGGCTGAGTCCGAACTCATTTCCACCCCCTTCACCGCTGCCAGCACCGCGGAAGACGTGCTGCGAGGCTCCGAACTGACCGGCGTCCGCGCGATCGTGACCGGAAGTTCCTCCGGCATCGGGATCGAGACGGCTCGCGCGTTGACCGCTGCCGGTGCGGAGGTCACCCTCGCGGTCCGGAACACCGTCGCGGGCGCCGCCGCCGCCGATTCGATCCGTGACTCCACCAGGAGAATCCGGCCCCGGGTGGCTCCGCTCGACCTCGCCGACACGGCGACCGTCGCGCGATTCGCCGAGGCGTGGCGTGGCCCGCTGCATCTTCTGATCAACAACGCGGGCGTCGTCACCGGTGGCCTCGAACGGACGCGAGAGGGCTGGGAGTTGCAGTTCGTGACGAACCATCTCGGTCACTTCGCACTCGCCGCCGGCCTGCACGGCGCCCTGGCACTGGGAGCGTCCGACCGCGGCGGGGCCCGGATCGTCGCGGTGAGCTCCACCGCGCACATGCGTGCGGGGGTCGACTTCGACGACCTCCACTTCGAACACCGCAGCTATGACCCGCAGATCGCGTACGCGCAGTCGAAGACGGCGAACTCCCTGTTCGCCGTCGAAGCCACCCGCCGATGGGCCGCTGACGGGATCGTCGCCAACGCCGTGAACCCCGGCGGCGTCTCCACCGGGCTGCAACGCAACTTCACGCCGCAGCAGCGGCAGTCGCTCGACGCAGCAGAGGCAGCAGGAGTCTTCACGTACAAGACGGTCCAGCAGGGCGCCGCCACCAGCATCGTCGCGGCGGTCTGGCCCGCCTTCGGCCACTCCGGAGGCCACTATCTCGACGACGCGCAGGAGGCGTACCCCGTCCCGAACGACGCCGACCTCGCGCAGCATCCCCACGGGGTCAAGGAGTGGGCCCTCGACCCCGACCTGGCCCGACGGCTCTGGACCGTCTCGGCCGACCTGCTGTCCGTCTGACGTCGCCGGCCCGTCGGGGACGCCGGGGACGGACGCTGATCGGATCCCCGGCTGACCCGGCACGGTTCAGAGCCTCCACCGGTGCCTGAACGGTCCGTCTGGCCAGCCCGCACCGAGGCCGCAGACGGCTCGGCGCGTCGCGGGCGTGCGGAGCGGGGAAGACCGCCACAGGGCCGGCAACTGCTCCAGCTTCCGCGCCGAACAGCGACCGGGGCCGACGGCGCCGTTCCATACTTCCTGCATGACTGATGCACGTGAGGACCCCATGGACGGCTACCGCCGATTGCGTCAGGAGCAACCGGACCTGTTCCGCAACGAGGAAGGGCCCGGTGCGATCGACATCGTCGACCCCAGCCAGGCCCCCGAGGACCTCGGCACCCTCGGTCTGGTCTACCAGGACCCCTACATTCGCCTGCTGCGCGACCCTGTCCGCTTCCCCGACGGACGTCTCGGCACCTACCTGCGGATCCTCAGCACCGCGGACTCACCGGGTGCCGCGATCCTGCCCGTCCTGGACGACCGCGTCCTGTTGATGGAGAACTACCGGCACGCCATTCGTGGTTGGACTCTGGAGATTCCCCGTGGTTTCGGCACCGAAGGGCTCACCGCGGAAAGCAATGCCCTGAAGGAGCTCGACGAGGAGCTCTCGGCGCAGGTGGAGTCAGTCACTCCCCTCGGCGTCGTCCATCCGGACACGGGTCTGCACGCTCAACCGGTACACCTCTTCTTCGCCTCGCTGACCGCCACCGGTCCGCTGGAGACCGCGGCGGGAATCCGCAGCCTGGTCACGTTCACGCCCGAGGAAGTCGACAGAAAAATCGTCGACGGCACCATCAACGACGGCTTCACCCTCGCCGCCCTCACGCAGGCCCGCCTGCGGCACCTTCTCCGATGAGAAGGCTCAGCCGGTTCCCTCGTTCTCATCCGGGGCGTTCAAAGTGGCGGCCTCTTCGGGGCGGTGGACCGGCTCACGCCGGGAGAATCCTGCCTCCTGCATCCGGCGGACCAGACCCTCCCACTCATCCCTCGTCCGGTCGAACCTCACCTGCATCAGATCCACGCTCGTCTCCAACTGCTTCCTGGCCTGCCGCTGGTCCCGGCCGACCACAGCGAAGCGGACCACACCTTTGGAGGCCGTTGCGGCGACAGAGTCGGCAACTTTCCCGACCACCTCGATCCACGGTTCCTCGCCGAAGATGACGGAGATGACAGAACCGAGCGTATGAACGCTCATTTTGATGATCGGCTGCCATCGGTCCACCACTCCTGTGCGCCGGGCACCAACGATGCCGCCGAGCCGCTCGGCAAGAGACACGTACCGGTTGTACACGTCCTGGCTGCGGTCCCTGAACGCTTCGGGTGTTTCCGCCAGGCGCTCGGGATCCCGAAGGAGACGCAGGAGGCTGTCCTTGTAGAGCGTCCACTCGTCGGTCCTCCTCGCGTGCCGCACATGATCCAGATCGAGCCCGGTGAGCCCGACGTCCAACGGACTCTGGACGAGAGCGAACGCCTGCTGCTGGAGCATCCGGACCAGTTCGTCCGCGGACACGGCCGTGCCGCGTGAGAGCGCGCGGTCTAATTCCTGCAGGGCCGTACGGTCCAGCGAATCCGCCGGCGTCAGCGGATAGCGCCCCACAGCGTCCGACAGGGACGTGTTGTACTTCAGGTCGGCAAGCTGCTTCAACTCGCCTGCAAACGGCTTCGACCGGTCGTATCGACCCTCTGCCGGGTCGGTGCCCTCGGCCACCACGAATTCCCGGTAGAACTCCTCGCGCACCACTGATTCCCTGTCCACCGCCCACCGGGAGACATCCCTCAGCCTGGCCTTCAGCCGCCTCGCGCCCTCCTCGTCGAGCTTGAAGTCACGCATCAGGCTCTCTGTCCGGAATCTGGCCATGCTCAGCAGCTGGTCGTGGAACGAGTCCTTGAGTTTGAGGTCGGTGAGCCGGGTGTTCTCGTCCTCGTCCCAGGACAGCCGGAGGCAGCTGCCCGTTCCCGCGTCGGCGACGACCTCCCGCCATGCCCGTTCCCCCTCGGTCCGAACGGTGAAACTCTGCTCCGCCACCAGTCCGGTCTCTCTGTACAGATAGGGAACGATCACCGCGTCACGCAGCAGTTCCTCGAACGCATCGCGTGCAGCGCCGCCGTTCTGGAAATCCTGGTAGACGGCCTGATTGTTGAGGAAGAACGCACGGTTGACGATGACCTGCTGGGCATTCAGCATCGCCCGCAGGTACTCGTGGCGTACGGCCTGGAGGCGGGCACGAGCCACCTCGGCGTCCCGCAGTGACCGGCCGCCCTCAAGCATGGACCCGAGAAGTTCCTGGGGGACCCACTGGTTGTCGAGGCACTGGGCCACCACCGCGACCGGCTCGAGATCACTGTTGACGATCTTGTTGAACTCTTCATCCGGCATCGCTCGTACACCTCTCCGTCATGACTGGTCGCCCTCAAACCATCTCTGTCCGCCTCGCACGAGCTGGTCGCGATTTTGACATTTGGTCACTATTGATCGACAGGTGTTCGTGAAGCGGTGGCCGGTCGACTGCTCGGCCCGTGCCATGTCGGCCGCCGGGCGTGCTCGCCCAACAGCGCCTCACAGGCATGCGGGCCGTCGAGCGGGGCAGTGAGAAGCGGTGGCACGTGCGTGCGGGCCCTCGTGCACGCCGCTGCCCCTGACGCCGAACGCCCAGTGAGGGAGCGCTTCGTGAAGGTTCTGGTGATCGGTCTCGCCGTTCTGTTGGTGCTCGTCCTCCTGGCGCTCCGTGGAGGCAGGGAGCGACGCGGCTCCGGCCCCACCTGGGCCGGGGGCGGCGACTCCCCCGGAAGCGAACACGGGCACGGCGACGGCGGAAGCAACGACGGCGGAGGCGGTGACGGCGGAAGCAACGACGGCGGAGGCGGTGACTGACCGCTCCTGGCACTCCGGCCCGGCCGCGACGGGCCTTTTCCGTGATCTTCTGCCTGCCCGGGCTGTGCCCCCTTGCGCCCCTCACCCACGGCGCTGCGGAGGGCGGTGCCGCCACACTTCGTCCCGCTCTTCCCACGGGTGCAGCTGGGAAGCTTGGACCCCGACAGCTGGTTCAGAAGGGCAGAAAACCCCGCCGGGCTGCCACAGCAGCGGCCGAGGGCGCCCGCTGGACAGTGAGAAGAGCGACATCGTCCTGGAGCCGGCCACCGGTGTGGTCCAGCAGGTCGGCCACCACGGCGTCGGTGGTCTGCTCGGCGGTGCCGGTGGTCAGCTCGGCCAGGCGGCCGGCGAGGGGATAGAAATCACCGGTGGCGTTGCGCGCCTCGATGACCCCGTCGGTGTAGAGGATCAGCGTCTCCCCGGAGGCGTAGGCGTGCCGTTCCACGGCCCGTGACTCGGGGGAGAGCTCGCCCAGCCCCAGAGGCGGGTACGGTCGGGCCGCCTCCAGAGCCCGAACCGCCCCTCGGCCGAGGACGTAGGGCGGCGGGTGTCCGCAGCAGACCAGAGCCAGCTCGTCGGCGTCGTCGAAGAGGTCGACGAGCACAGCCGTGGCGAAGTCCTCGATCATGTCGGTGTCGAGATTGTGCAGGCTCAGCACCGTGTCGAGTTCGCGGGCGAGTTCCGGCAGCGGCAGGTGGTGGTGGGCGAACGCCCGAAAGGCACCGAGGACGAGGGCGGTGTCCTCCAGCGCGTCCAGGCCCTTGCCCCGCACGTCCCCGATGATGAGCCGGGTACCGCCCACGATCCGGGTCGCGGCGTAGAAATCACCGCCCACCTGCGCCTCCTGCTGCGCCGACCGGTACGCGGTCGCCAGGGACAGCCGGCCGAGCCGCGCCGGAGGTGGCTTGAGCAGCACCTCGCCGGCTGCCTCGGCCACTGTTCTGGCCTGCGCGAGCTGCTCCTCGCGGCGTCGGCGGCTGCGGCTGTAGAGGACCAGGGCGGCCGAGACCAGCGCGATGGCGGCGGCACGCGTGCTGTAGCCGACGACATCGGAGTCGGCGTTCGCCAGTCCGAGGGCCAGCTGTGTCACGACCGCGCACAGCCCGACGGCTGCGGTGGCCAGGGGGCCGCCCAGCACGGAGGTGATGGCAGGAGCGACGATCACCAGAGGCCCGAAATGGCGGGAACTGGGCAACACGGCGTCGCAGATCGTCAATCCCACCACGAGCGCCACCGGCAGCAGCAGAACCGCCCCGGGGGCACGAGAAGCACGACGGAGCCATGCCCGACATTCCCGATAGTCCATGTCCAACGGCTACACCACCAGCCTCCGCTCCACTTGGAGCGACGCGGCGGCTTCGCGGAGAGACCGCTGACTCCACAGCGATGCCACCGCAGCGCCATCAGCGACCCGGGACTGTGCACGCGGGCGAAGGGCGCGGAGTGCCGCGGCGCGCACCGGGCGCTGTTGCGCTCGTGCCCGTCGACGCCGTGACCGCCCATGGCTGCGGCGGGCACCTTGCCGTGCGCCCGCCGATCGCTGCTGCGGACGTGATGAGCGGGCGGCTGCGCACGCAGAACGTGCGGCCGACTGTCGCGCAGAAGAGCGGGACCGTGCCGCTGCCGGTCCACGGGGCCGGACTCAGGCTTCGGAGTGCTGCTCCCGACCGTTGGGCAGTTCACCCGACGCGGACTCCTCCAACAGCGCGGTGTACTTGCGCGAGAGTTCCTCGTACCGCTCGTCGGCCTCTTCGAGGGCTTTGTCCGTCCGGCGCCTGTGCCGTGTCATGGCGTACAGGGCGGCGGGCCCGGCCACGATCCAGACGATGGCGATCAGTGCCCACCACGGCATGGTTCCCCCTCGGTGCGGTGCTTCCGGTAGCGCCCGGCGCTCCGCCCGCAGCGTATGCCCTGGTGCTCCGCACGCCAACATCATCGATCAGCCGCCTCAGCTCACAGCACTCCGATAGGCGTGCACACAACACGACAAAGCGGATGCGTCGCTCTGTCGTTGTCATCGGGCGACAGCTCCTCGCGGGGCAGCGGACCGAGGCCGCACACCGTGGCGCCGGGCGGCCCGGGTGCCGAGTACGCTTCCGCTGACCGATCCGGTCAACGGCGTGCCCCCTCTGTGCCCGTGGGCCTGTCCCGGCTGCCCGGTCGGCTGTGCTGTCAGCGCTCTGTGTCATGATGCGGACGCGCCCGGGGGAGTGGCGCGTGGTCACACATGAGCGCCAGGGGGTTCGGGATGGGTGGGGGCACGGAGCCGGACGGCTCCTCCAAGTCCGACGAGGAGTGGGAGCGGTTTCTGCACGAGTCGGTGACGGGTGCCGCCGACGCCCCCAAGGAGCCGTCCGCGCGAGCCCGCGCCGTGACGAGGCGGCTGTGCGAGGAACCCGGACGCACCCCGGAGGGCTGGCGCACCTACACGCCCGCCCGGCCCAAGCGCCGCACCGGCTGGTACGCAGCCGGGCTGCTGGTCTCCCTGGTCCTGCTCGTGGTGGCGCTCGCGCCCGGGTGGGTGACGGGTCTCTTCCCCGGTACCGACTCCTCCCCGCAGGCGGCCGAGACTGTCCGCCCGGGCAAGGCGCCCCCGACGCAGGGATCCCAACGTCCCACCCGGGACGAGCCGTTCCGCGGGGCACCGGCGGCGCGCTGGGCGAGCGGAGCGGCCGGTATCTCCGTGCCGGAAGCCGAAGCGGTCGGCGGGATGACCGCGTCCGAGGTCGAACGCGCCCTCGACAGCAGCCGGGACTTCCTCGTCGCCTCCAGCCTGGACCGCGGGGTGCTGCGGGGCGAGCATCCCGACAAGGCCATCGCACTGATCAACCCGCACCAGAAGGACGTCCAGGACTTCCTGGGCACCGCCTTCCGGAGCCCGAGCGAGAAGAACGACCCCCTTCTCCTCTTCAGCCGCTTCCAGCCCTCCCGCGTCCACCTGGTCGGCGACGTCGTGAAGACCCGGGGCCGGCTCACCTATGAGCAGGGCGAGCGCGGCGCGCTCCAGGTGACCGCCGACGTCACCTTCGTCTATCCGGTCACCCGCGCGGAAGCGGGCGGTGACGACGAGATCGTCCGCACCATCGTCCGGCGCGAACTGGTCCTGAGCTGGGACGATCCGGACAAGGTGCGGACCGAGCCGGGCACGTTCTCGATCGTCTCGTACAAGAACGACATCACCAACGGCGGTTGTGGCACCCCCACGGGCTATCTCGAACCGCCCTTCGGCACGGACCGCGCGGCGGACGGGGACGGCGCGGACATCGACCCGTACGACCGCAGTGCGCCGGTCGAACGGGGGGAGTCCTCCGGGGACGGGTGCAGGCGGGCGACGCGGTCCTAGCCGACGCCACCCTTGCTGCCCCTCCCCATGGCGCTTCCCGAATCCCCGCTCGCACTCACCAGTGGACCATGCCCCACTGACAGCACGTCATGACTCGATCATTGTGAGTGATCCTCCGTCATCCGCCTCCAGGAGGCGCAGCAGACCGACCCGGTGAACGGCTCTCCCCCTGGTCGGGAACCGTGCCCCGGTTCCAGGTGCGCACGCGAGAGGGCACCGCGCTGCCAACCCGGCGGGGGATGGTGACGAGGCCATGTCCGACCCCGGCGCCATCCCCCGCCCGGGCAGCAGAGGGCGGCGCAGCCGGGCTGTACAGGGCAGTTCCGGCCCCGGAACGCTGCCCGGGACCGGAACCGAACCCCTACCGGCGTGCGCCGGCCCTGCTCAGGCCGCTACCGCGGCGGGTACGTCCGCCACGGCGATCAGCTCCGTGAGGGCTGTCCGGGCACGCGCGACCCGTGAGCGGACCGTGCCCACCGGACAGCCGCTGACCCGCGCTGCTTCCGCGTAGGGAAGCCCCAGCAGTTGGGTCAGGACGAACGCCTCCCGGCGTTCGTCCGGTAGCGACGCGAGCAGTTCGAGGAGCGCGACCCCCTCCTCGAACCCCGGCAGGCCCTGAGGTTGCGCATGCTCGACGGCTGTCTGCCAGTCGGTGACATCCGCTGCCCTGGGTCGGGCGGCAGCATGCCGGTAGCTGTCGATCACCGCACGCCGTGCGATGGACAGCAGCCACGACCGGGCCGAGGAGCGTCCCTCGAAGCGGTGCAGGCTGCCGAGGGCACGCAGAAAGGTGTCCTGCGCGAGATCGTCCACGGCCTGCGGGTCTCCGCACAGGTGGCTGACGTAGCGCAACACGTCGCGGTGAAGCGCACGGACGAACAACTCGACGGCGTGGGAATCACCGTTGCGGGCTGCCAGCGCCCATGCGGTGATCGACGCGTCGACCTCCGTTCTTCCTGGATCGCGGTGTTGCGTCGTCGATGGCAAAGCAGGAGCGATCACCTGTTGTCCTTCTCGGTCATCCAGAACCCGGCCGTCGGCGGCGCGCGGACGTGGCAGGGCGCGCACGGCTCAGAGCCGGGCCGGGCCCGGTTCGTCGGTGGGTGGATCGGCCGTGCGGAAACACGCGCACGGCCGGTGCCCGGGACGCAGCGGAGCCGCCCCGGGATGCCGGCTGCCGTCAGGCGGCAGCGGTCACCGCAGGAGGACCTCTGGAAATGATCGAAAAGGCGAGAAGGAGGAGGTGTGCCGTCCGCTCGGCGCCTGAGCGGGCCGACCGGAGCCGTGGACGGTCCGCGGTCCGGGGGAGGGCCAGCAGCAGCCGCAGGGGGGCGGTGAGCCAACCGGCGACGGCGCGCAGGAGGCGGAAGGCGGCTCGCTCGCCGTATCCCAGCCACAGGCCGCACAGCACAGCAGCCAGCAGGTGCGCGGCCAGCATCCCGAACGACCAGGTGCCGCTCATGGAATGGTCCATGTGCCCCATGGGAGCGGAGTGCAGGTGCTCCGGGCCGGCAGCGGGGGAGCCGACGTGCGGGACGGCTTGCTCCCCGCACATCCGGCCTGTTCCCCCGTGCGGGGAGCCGAGGGCCGCGGCTTTCGTGCCGCCGGGTCCCGGCCCCGAGGGAGAGGTCGGGAGGGACTGTGCCAGGGAGAAGGCCGAGTGCAGCACGGCCTGGACGACGACGGCGACCGTGACGACCAGTTTCAGCCCGCGCTCCCGATCGGCCAGCCGCCACGCGCCGGCCGCGGTCACGGCGAGCCCGGAGCCGAGCGCCCAGGCGGGGACGTCGCTTCCGGACATCAGGACGTGACCCAGAGCGGCGACGAGCACGCAGAGGGCCGAGAAGAACCCCGCCCGCAGCGCCTTCGAGCACCACCCCACAGTCATCACGCCTCATGCTCCCACCCGGACGCGGGGCGACCCGAAGCGGGCTCGGCGCTCAGCGTCCGGCCGACCCCTCCGCTTCCGACGAAGCACCCGTGCAGGGGCGGCAGTTGGGGCCCGCACTGCGGTACGCCCTCTGGCAGGCGGTGCGCCCTGAGGAGGGAGATTCTCCGTCCACGCCCCCGTGACTGCTCGGTCCTGCCCCCTTCCAGCCGTTCGCCTGTATACCTCGCGCCATCGGCGTCGGGCACGATGTCAGACCGACGAGGCGCACCTGACGGCGACGCGAGCGGTGGGCCGCCGCAGACGCCCTTCAGCACGCGGCGCAACGCGCCGCCCACGTCGGGGGAGCAGGGATTCCTCGCCCGCGGGACGGCGTTCCCCGAGGCAGCCGAGGGCGAGCTGAGTATCGAGCCGGACCACTGGTGACACCCTGAGCGGTGCCGGCGGAAGCATCCCCTCGCCCCGGCGGACCCTCTCGCCGGATCGCACGGAGCGAAGTCCGGCCTCTCCCGGGGGCGCGTCCCGTCAGCTCGTCCTGTCACCGGCGCTTACGACGGTCGCCAGGACGGTGAGAGGTCCGCCGCGCTCGAAGTGCAGGGTGAAGGGGATGCGCTGCCCCAGTCGCCAGTCCCCTTCGGGGCGGACCGTGACGTCGGTGCCGTGCGGATCCATGGTCAGCTCGTCCTCCGCGGGAATCGCCACGCCCTCCACCGGCCACCGGTACGCGGCCCCCGAGCGTGTCATCCGGTGCCGGCTCAGGGCCGGCGGGACCTTCGTGTGCGGGGAACTGACCGCCAGCAGCCGGTCGGGCGAGCCGCCGGTGTTGGTGATCGTGAAGAACGCCGCGGTCTCGGGGGTGTTGCCGAGGCGCTGGTAGACGTGCCCCCCGGTGACGGCGAGACGCGCGGGGCTGCCCGCGTTGCCCCCGGCGGTCCAGGCGCCCAGGCCCGCGAGGGAGAGCCCGCAGGCGAGCACCGGTGTGGCGGCGACGGCGACAGGCCCTCGTAGTCGCGCGATGAGGGTGGCATTCACAGGCTGGTCGACTCCGGGAAGAAGGGGTTCACAGGGCACTGCTGGGGGAGCGGGGGCGGCGTGCGGGGGGCGGGGCGGGTTGCCAGTGGCGCAGCCGCAGGCTGTTGAGGACGACGAGTACGGAGCTGAGGGACATCGCCGCGGCGGCCGGCATCGGGCTGAGCAGGCCGGTCATGGCGAGGGGGATGGTGACGGCGTTGTAGCCGAAGGCCCAGAGGAGGTTGCCCCGGATGGTGGCGAGGGTGCGCCGCGCGAGCCGTACCGCGTCCGGAAGCGCCTCGATGTCGTCCCGGACGAGTGTCACGTCCGCGGCGCCGATGGCGACGTCGGTGCCCGTGCCCATCGCGATGCCGAGGTCGGATCCGGCGAGTGCCGCGGCGTCGTTGACCCCGTCGCCGACCACGGCGACACGGCGGCCTTCCTTGCGCAGGGAGCGGACGAGTGCGGCCTTCTGCTCGGGGGTTCGGCGAGCGTGCACCTCCTCGATGCCGAGGGCCGCGGCGACGGCCCGGGCTGGGGCTTCCTGGTCGCCGGTGACCAGGACGGGCCGCACTCCCAGGCGCCGGAGCCGGTCCACCGCGTGGTAGCTGCCGAGGCGCACCACGTCCCCGAGCGCGATGACGGCCTCCGTCTGTCCGTCGACGTGGACGACCACGGGGGTGTGCCCGGCCTCCAGTGCCTTGAAGAGCGCGCTGCCCAGCGCGCCGGGCAGCTCCCCTTCGGGGGCGCGGACCGCGACCATCCTGCCCCCGACGGTGCCTTGCACGCCGTTCCCCGGCGTGGCCAGGAAGCCGGTGAGCGCCTGCGGTCGTACCGCGTCCTCGCCCAGACTGCGCCGGGCGTGCGCGACGACGGCCCGCCCGAGCGGGTGTTCCGACCCGCTCTCGACGTTCGCCGCGAGGCGGAGGGCTTCCTCTGCCGTCAGGCCGTGCTCGCGTGCGGTCACAGCGGTGACGTCCAGCCGGCCGGAGGTGAGGGTGCCGGTCTTGTCCAGGACGACGGTGTCGACCCGGCGCAGCGCTTCGAGTGCTTGCGCGCCGCTGACCAGGACGCCGAGCTGCGCGCCGCGTCCGGTCGCGGCCATCAGGGCGGTCGGGGTGGCGAGCCCGAGCGCGCAGGGGCAGGCGACGACGAGGACGGCCACACACGCCGTGACGGCGGGCTGCACGTCGGCCCCCGCGCCGAGCCAGAAGCCGAGCACGGTGACGGCGACGGTCAGCACGGCCGGGACGAAGACCCCGGCCACCGTGTCGGCCAGCCGCTGCGCGCGGGCCTTTCCGGCCTGGGCCTCGGCGACCAGGGCGGTGATGCGGGCGAGCTGGGTGTCGCCGCCCACCGCGCCGGCCCGTACGAGAAGCCGCCCGCCCGCGTTGACGGCCCCGCCGGTGACGGACGAGCCGGCCGAGACCTCCACCGGCTGCGTCTCCCCGGTCACCAGGGAGAGGTCGACCGCCGAGGTGCCGTCGGTGACGATCCCGTCGGTGGCCACCCGCTCTCCGGGACGGACGACGAACACCTGGCCCACACCGAGGTGTTCGGCACGGATGAGCCGCTCGGCGCTGCCCTCCCGCATGGTCACCTCCTTCACGCCCAGTTCCGCGAGTGAGCGCAGGGCCGCCGAGGTGCCCCGCCGGGCGCGTGCCTCCAGGCGGCGGCCGGCCAGGACGAAGAGCGGGACGCCCACCGTTGCTTCCAGGTAGATGTGGGCGACTCCGTGGGAGGCGCTGGGCAGCAGGGTGAAGGGCATGCGCATGTCGGGATCACCGGCGCCGCCCAGGAAGAGTGCGTAGGCGGACCAGGAGAAGGAGGCCAGTACACCGAGTGAGACGAGCGTGTCCATCGTGGCCGCCCCGTGCCGCAGCCCCCGCAGCGCCCGCCGATGGAAGGGCCAGGCACTCCAGAGCGCGACCGGCGCGGCCGACACGAAGCACAGCCACTGCCAGTTGCGGAACTGCAGGGACGGCGCCATCGACAGCACGAGGACCGGCGCCGCCAGCAGCGCCGTCACCACCAGGCGCCGCGCAAAGCGCTCTTGGGGCTGTTCCTCCTCCACCTCCTCGCTCTCCGCGGCGGCGGGCGGAGCGGGGACGCTCGCCGCGTAGCCGGCCTTCTCGACGACCTCCACCAGCGAGGCGGTGCCGAGATGAGCGGGATGCTCGACGCGGGCGCGGCCGGTGGCGAGGTTGACGGCAGCGGTGACGCCCTCCAGGGCGCCGAGTTTCTTCTCCACGCGGCGCACGCAGGCCGCGCAGGTCATCCCCTCGACCCTCAGATCCGTGGTGACCAGCGCCGGCGGTGCGGCCTCTGCGGTCATCAGTGGCCACCCCCGTGATCCATGCCGTCCATACCGCCCGTGCCGCCCCCTCCGGGAGCGTCGTCGTGCGGCACCCCGCGCATGTCCGGGGCCACCGGCCCGGCGAGCGATCCCGCCTGGTACGACAGGGCGAAGACAGCGGCGAGCAGCAGCAGGAAGCCTGCCAGTGCCGCGTACGGAGTGGAGAGGAGGCGTCGCCCGGGAGGGGGCGTCACCGAGTCGTTCATGGCGGAGACTCCGGCTGGAGAGGTGAGGCACGCGAGGGAACACGGCAGTACGGTCCAGATGTCGGCCCGCCACCGGAGTCAGTTCCCGCACAACGCATGTGAAGCGCAACACATCGCCGGTGCTTGGTGATTCCTCCCGGTCCTCACGGCATCAGGACGACAGCATCGCCTCCCCACGCGGCCGGCCCGGTGCCGCTCCCTTCACGGTCCCGGGCGACGCGGAGGTACCTCGACGGCCGAGGACGGGGCCTGCGGCTGCTGAGTGAGGCCTAGTGCCTGCTCGACGGCGTTCACGCGCCGCCGCTGCCGGCGCATGAGGAAGGGATTGATCAGACCCACGCCCATGACCAGGAGATTGAGGCAGGCGAGCCCGTAGCGGTGGTCGAGGACCTGTGCCACCGCGCTCACCAGCAACAGCAGCGCGGCGCCGCCCATCAGCCACCACGCCCACCGGCGCTGCTGGGCGCTCAGCATGCGCCGCTGCCGCCTGACGATGTCGATCGCAGCCGGCAGCACGACGGGGTCCTCCGGTACCTGCCCCCGCCGGATCCCGCGACTCACCTTCAGGTACCGGCCCGCGCTCAGCCCGAACCCCGCCGCCTGGCGCCGAACCCACCACCATGCCCCGGCGGCCGCCCCCGCGGCCGACAGCAGAAGGGCGGGGGCGAACAGCAGGCCCCAGGTGACGTCCCCCGCGTTCTCAGGGCCGAACACCCCCACGAGGAACCCGGTCAGTGCCGCCGCCAGCAACACGATGGAGACGATCCCGGCCGCATAGCAGCGCCCAGCACCTCTGCGTGTTCCCCCGGCCTGTTCGGACATCGCCGTCCCCTTCTGGTGCTTCTCGTGTGTCCGTTGCGGTGCATGACCGGATACCCGAAGGGACTCCGGCACACCACTGCACCCGGTGAGGAACCGTGCGACGGGCGACGCGCCGCACGCCCTTCCGCTCTCCGGGGCGGGGCGGCTGGGGGAGCGGTGCATGCGGGCCGCCGGTTCCCGGCGCGGCGAACCGCGAGCGGTTCAGCCGGTGCCTCCTTCGGCAGGTTCGTGCCGGTCTCCCGAAAGACTGCGGGGACCGAGGGGCCGGCGCATGGTACGGATCGCGTGGGCGAGGCGGAGCACAACGGTCGTGCCGCCCGCCACTGCCGCGACGCAGAGCGCAGTCACGGCATCGGGTATCCACTGCAGCACTCCGAGTACGTCACCGTAGTGGGCGAGCGCCACCAGGAGGAGCAGCGGCACCGCGCCGAGCGTGCACCAGCCGGCGGTGCGGGCCAGGACACGGTGCCCGGAGGCCGGCTCGCGGGTCCCGCGCTTGAGGAGCAGAACCGCGCGCCCGGTGGAGAGGAGCAGCAGCGCCGCAAGAGCGGTGCTGCTCCAGACCGCCCAGTGGTAGAGGGACGCGGCGGGGTCGCCCGTGGGCTGCCGTCCGTCGGCCAGAATCCGTGCTGCTCCGAAGCCGACCTGCATGACGGCCTTGTCCTGGAGGAGGCCGTAGAGGTTCTGCTGGAGGACGAGGGCGATGTTCCGTTCCGGGATGAGGAAGAGCATGGCCGAGTAGCCGGGGGTTGCTCCGGTGTGCCAGACGGCGTTCCGGAGCGGGGCCTTGAGCCCGCCCACCCGCCAGCCGAGGCCGTATCCGGTGCGGGTGGGGGAGTCTCCGCCTTCGGAGGTGAGTGTGCCCTCGGTGCGCATCAGCCGGGTCGACGCGGGGGTCAGGACGCGGTCGCCGTCGGCGGTCTTCCCGCCGCGGAGTTGCAGTGAGGCGAAGTCGGCGAGGTCGGTGAGGGTTCCGCCCAGGTAGCCGTAGCCGGCTCCGTGGTCGTCCATCTCGTCGGCGACGGCTGCCGGCCTGCCCCACAGCATCTGGTGTCCGGGAGGCAGGCGCTGCTCGCGGGCCGACGCCTTGTCGGTGATGGCGGTGTCCATGCCCGCCGGGGTGAGGACGGCCTGCCTGACGTACTCGGCGAAGGGGCGGTGGGTGACGGCCTCGACCACGGCTGTCAGCACCACGTAGTTGGCGCTGGTGTACGCGTAGCCGGCGCCGGGCGGTCCGGTCGGCTCGATCCGGTCGAGGGCGGCGAGGCGCCCCGCCGGGGCAGGGCAGTCGGCGTCGTAGCAGTCGGCCACTTCGAAGGTCGCCGATTCGGGCATGCCGGAGGTCTGTTCGAGCAGGTGGCGGACCGTCACTCTTCCGGCGTGCGCGGTCCCGCCGAACCGGAACGCAGGGAGGTGGTCGACGACCGGATCGTCCAGGTCGAGACGTCCGTCCTGGACGAGGGTCATCACGGCGGTCGCGGTGACGGGTTTGGCGACGGATCCCCAGAGGAACGGAGTCTCGGCCGTGACGCGCTCACCTCTCCCGTCCTCTCCCCAGGAACGTTGATGCACCGGCCCGCCGGGGCCCACGACGGCGTAGGAGAGTCCGGGCGTGCGGGTGGCTTCCATGCGGTCGCGCACATAGGCGTCGATCGCGGCGTAGCGGTCCGCCGGAGCGGCCGCAGCGGCGGGAGGAGCGGCCGCCACACACGGCAGCAGGCCGAGCAGCAGCGGCGTCGCCCTCGTGAGGACGCGCCGGAGAAAGGAGCGCATGGGGTTCCTCGTCGTTGATCCCGGAGAGAAGATAACCGTATAGCAGTACGGTTATAGTCGTACGGTGATACGGTTATCAAGTGTCAAGAACCGCCGATCACGGAGAACGCCGGCGCCGGATCGCCGTCGCCGTCCGGACGCTGATCTCCGACCAAGGGCTCGACGCGGTCACCGTCGCCCGCACCGCGGCAGCGGCCGGCATGTCCGTCGGACTCGTCCAGCACTACTTCCGCACCAAGGACGACATGCTGCTCCACGCCTTCCAGGAGGTCGGCACGGCCCTCCGCGAGCGGGCCGGGCAGCGGATCCGGGACGGCATCGAGCACCGGCGCCCGGTCGCGGCCGTCCTGGCGCAGGCGATGACCGAGCTCCTTCCCCTGGACGAGGAGCGCCGCACAGAGTTCCGCGTCAGCACAGCGTTCGCCGGCCGAGCGCTGGACGTCCCGGCCCTCGCGGAGATCGACGCGGAGACCGCCCGGCGACTGCGTGCCGACATCGCCGCGGCTGTCCGCAACGGCAAGGAATGCGGCGAGGTCGAGGCCGGACTGGACCCCTGGCCCGCCGCCGTCCGGCTGACCGCCGTCACCCAGGGACTCGCGACGCAGATCTACCACGACCCGGCAGGTGTGAACGGCACCACCGCGGCCGAGCTGGCGGCATCCGTGATCGACGCCGAACTGTCCACCGTCTTCACCGGGGAGTGCCGCCAGTACGCCGCGCGGGACGAGGCATGACGCCTCCTGCGCTCCTCCGCCAGGACATTGGTTTCCCCGCTTCGCCCCCGCCCTCCCGCCGGTGACCGCAGGCGGAACGGCAGGCACTTCCTCAACCGCACGGCGTGCTCCGGGACCTGTGAGCCGCCTCGGTCGCCGCGGCCAGGGCCGCGAAGACTCGGGCAGTCCGGTGCGCGGAGGTTGCACCCGCCCCGACGGCCGCGCCGCCCGACCGGGGCCCGGTGAACTCCCCTGCGGGCCCGGCGGCTGCAGGTGCCCGCAACCGGGCTTGTGGAGCTTCCGCAGATCGCCCGTACGAGGTGCGGAGGGGCCGTCGGCCGCCGCGGCCTCAGCAGAGCCCGACCGGCCGATGCGGGAGCTCCTCGTACCGGGGTCCGACCGGGCGGGTGACTGCACCGAGACCCACGGGGCGACGGCTTCCGACGCGGCGCTCGGCCGACGGAATCCACGCGGCCGGTTGGAGGCCGGGTGCTGGAGGGGCGGCCGACGGACCGTCGGGCCACGTGCCATCGGCAGAAGAACGCACCGCACCCCCGCGCCCGGTCCGAAGCCGGCAGCAGGGAGCTGTCGCACACCTGGCACCGTGGAATGAACCTCCACGCATCGCCCGCAGCAATACGCTCCCGCTTCATCGGGCACTGTCCGGCCCGGAAATCCGTTTGCTGTGCAGGCGATCGCCCTCAGCCTCCGCCGCACGATCAGACACCGTCGCCACCGGGCACGGTCGTGCCCTCTCCGGTCGGTTCGCCCCCCGGGAGATAGATCACCAGGGTCTGTTCGGGCTGTTCGGCCAGATGGAAGGCGGTGTAGACGTACTCGACCGTCCCCTGCCTCGGGTGCCGTAGGCGTTTGCGGCCGCCGCGCCGGGCCCGTACCTCGTACTGGGGCCACCATTCCCGCATCTCCGGGCTGTCCTCGTTCAGTTCCTCGATCAGCCGGGTGTAGCGCGGGTCGCCGGGATGGTTCGCCGCCAGGGCCCGGAGCCGGCCGAGCAGGCCGCGCGCCTCGGGTTCCCAGTCGACCAGCACCTGCCGGGCCGCAGGTTCGAGAAACACCCAGCGGACGAAGTTCGCGGGCCGGTCCGCCTCCGTGACGAGATGCGGGAACAGCTCGTCCGCCGCCCGGTTGTGGCTGAGAACGTCGTAGTTGCCGCCGATGATGTACGCCGGGTTCGGCTGCAGCAGCAAGGGGACGGCACTCACCTCTGCCGTCAGCAGATCGTGTGCTCCGGCCTCGGCCACCGGTGTATGACCGGCGAGCCGGAGAAGGTGGTCGCGTTCGTGCCGATCCAGCCGCAGCGCCGAGGCGAGCGCGGTCAGGACCTGTTCGGAGGCGCGGATGTCCCGCCCCTGCTCCAGGTACGTGTACCAGGTGGCGCTGATCCCGGCCAGCAGCGCGAGCTCTTCTCGGCGCAGCCCCGGAGTCCGGCGGCGACCGGTGCGGGGCAGGCCGACCGCGTCAGGGGTGAGGCGCTCTCTCCGGCTGCGCAGGAACGCGCTCAGCTGACGGTGTCGGTCCGGTTGCGTGGACATGGCAGCGTGGCACCTCAGGTTCCAGGATAAGTACATTCTGGATACCAGGCTATTCCTGACGGAGGCTGGTGTGCGAGCACGGGCCGCGGCGGCATCACCGACGGCCCCACACCGTCACACCGGCACCGTCCGCCCCGTCGGCAACGTTTTGCTGATTACTCGTCAGTTCCTGTTGCCCTCGGCGCCCGGACTCGGGTGCCGAAGAAGGAGAGGACGAGGTCATGTCCGGAATCAAAGGCAAAGTGGTGGCGATCACCGGAGCAAGCAGCGGCATCGGCGAGGCGACCGCCCTGCTGCTCGCCGAACGCGGCGCGCGTCTCGTCCTCGGCGCACGCCGCTCCGAGCGCCTGGCCGAACTGGTGGCGCGGATCGAGCAGTCGGGCGGCACGGCAGCGCACATCAGCACAGACGTGACCCGCCTGGACGACATGCGGGCCCTGGTCGCTCTCGCCGATGAGCGGTTCGGCCGACTCGACGTCCTGGTCGGCAACGCCGGAGTCGGCACCCTCTCGCCGCTGGACGACCTGCGCACCGACGAGTGGGACGAGATGGTCGACGTCAATGTGAAGGGCGTGCTGCACGGGATCGGCGCCGCGCTGCCGGTCTTCCGCGCACAGGGCACCGGCCACTTCATCACCACCGCCTCCACGGCCGCGTTCCGCATCGTGCCGAGCATGGCGGTCTACGCCAGTACCAAGTTCGCGGTCCGCGCCCTCTGCGAGGGGCTGCGCCAGGAGGCCGGCGACTCCCTGCGGGTCACCACTGTCTCGCCCGGCGCGACGGCGACTCCGTTCGCCGAGGCGTCGGCCAACAGCCGGATCAGAGCCGAGATCACACAGATGCGCGACAAGCTCGCGATCCCGCCCGCGGCAATCGCCACCGCCGTGGCCTTCGCGATCGAACAGCCCGCGGCGGTCGACGTGAACGAGATCGTCGTCCGGCCCACCGCCCAAGGCTGACCGCCCACTCCTCCTCCGCCGTCACATACCTCCCCGTACTGGGCGGCCCCTTCGCCATCCCACTCCTGCTCGGCACGGCCCTGACCGGATCGATCGTCTACTCCCTCATGTCCCTCCAACCGGCCCGGGGCAGGCATCGCCGCGACCCGGGCTTGTACGTGATCCCCATGGTGGCCGGGATAGCCGTCGTCGCCCTCGCCTCCGCCTCCGCCCGGCCCGCCGGCCGTTTCGCCGTCGTCGCCCACCCGCTGGGCCTTCCACATGGACAGGCCGGGCGGCGCTCAGTCCTCCACGGGCTGCTCCGGGGGAGGAGCGTCTCTGTGCGTCTGACGGCGGCGTGGAGGAGGACCGGGGCCGGTCGAGGGCGGCTGCCGGGCAGGACTGGGCTTCCGAGTACGCATCTGCCGCCGACGCGATCCCCCTTCGAGCGTAGAGGCCCTCGCTCCTCACCGTTCGAGGGCCCGTGGTCCGGGCCGGTGCCGCAGAGCGGCAACCGTCTGCACCCGCGTTCCACTCCCCAGGCCGGGAAGTCACCCGATTCAGGTTAATGGACAGGGTAAATATTTAGATAAAGATTGCTAGGGTGGCGGCCGATGGAGGGAGATCGGCATGCCGTCCGAGGAAGAGCTGTTCGCGTCGGTCGACGCGTTGTTGGAGGAGGAGCCGCAGCTCCCGCCCCCGGCGGAGCGTGCCCGGCTGCGGGAGGCCGCCGGTATCACCCAGGTCCGGCTCGCAGCTGCGTTGAAGACCTCGACGCAGACGGTGAAGAACTACGAGAACGGCCGCTCCGAGCCGAAGTCTCCGCGGCTGGAGGCCTACCAGCGACTGCTGAAGGGCTGGGCGGCGAAGTACCCCGCCGACAGCACCCCCGCCACTCCTGCCCCGGTCGTCGTGCCGCAGCCGGAGGCGTCCGGGACGTTCGCCGGGCCGGCCGCCGCCCCTGAGCAGGCGGAGGCCGCCGCGCCGGTTCGGACTCCGGCCGACCCGGCCCCGCCCCGCCGCCCCCACCGTGCGACAGCGCGCCCGGAGACAGCGTCCCGGCGCCCGGAGAAGAAGGCCGCCGCGCCTGCTGCCGACCCGCGCTTCCCGCACGGACCGCTCGCGGTGCTGGACGGCGACGGCTCCGCCTACGGTGCCGAGGGGATCGTGCTGGACTGCCCGGCGACCACGGTGGTGGAGCTGGTGGAGTGGACACTGCGCGAGTCCGGCCTCGGCGCGCCGAAGCTCAACCGCTACGGCAAGGACTCCGACCCGCTGATCGTCCTCACCGCCGCGGCCGCCGTGAAGCTCGGGCTGCCCGAGCGCCTGGAAGGACATGAGCAGCGCCGCTCCCTGCGCCTGCCCGACGACCACCCGGTCGTCAAACAGGTGGCGAAGGCCAAGTGGCAGCTCACCCAGCGCGGGTTCGGCCCCTGGCCGCGGATCTACCGCGGAGCCCAGGGGCGCGAGCGGCAGTGCGTGCAGCTGGCGATCCTGCCCTGGGACGCCCTCGATGAGCGCTCCTGGCCCGGCGTGAGCGAGATGGAGCCGGCCGACATCGCCCGGACCCTGGGCCTGTACGCCCAGCGCGTCATCACCCCGCGCGGTTCCACGGCCGTCTCGGGCCTGGAGCTGATGACAGCGCTTCGCCCGCCGACGAAGCCGGAGCGCGACGCGGAGACCGGCAACTGGATCTCGGGCCACAACCCGGGCTCGCTGGGGACGGAGCCGGTGGACCCCGCCCCGCCGGAGGCCACCGCGGAGCACCCGGTCGTCGTCCGGTCCGGCTGGACCGACGGCTTCCTCAACGAGGAGGCGTATCAATGGGTGCGGCCGGTGGACATGCTGTCCGATGAGGAGTGCATGCTGCCCCACGCGGTCGGCCTGGACCTGAACACGGCGTTCCTGGCGGCCGCGGCCCGCCTGGTCGTCGGCCTGTCCGCCCCGGACCACTTCCACAACGTGAAGTTCAACCCGAAGATCCCCGGCTCCTGGCTGGTCGACCTCTCCCACATCGAGCTGGACCCGCGCCTGCCCTCGCCGTTCACCCCGGACGGCTCCCGGCCGACGGGTCCGGCCTGGTACCAGACGCACACCGTCGCCTACGCCCAGGAGCTGGGCTACAACGTCGCCCCCGTCGAGGCGTACCTGCGCAGGGAGACCGGCGCATACCTGGACCCCTGGCACGACCGGCTCAAGAACGCCTACGTCGACACCCTCGCCGACCTCGGCGTCACCAAGGACCTGGCCGACACCGAGTTCCTCGCAGCGATGGCGCAGCACAAGCAGCTCGACCCGGCCCTGGCCGCCGTGCTGACCGCGATCAAAGCGACGATCAAGGGCGGGGTCGGCAAGCTGCGCGAGCGTCCCCAGGGGCGCCACTACAAGGAAGGCGAGCGGTGGCCCGCCCTCGAGCGCCCGACCTGGCGCCCCGACATCCGCGCGGCCGTGATCTCCAAGGCCCGGGTGAACATGCACCGCAAGCTGACCAACATGGCGAAGATGACCGGGCTGTTCCCCCTCGCCGTGCTCTCCGACTGCGTCGTCTACCCCTCACCCGGCGCGAGTCCGCTGGACTTCCTGCCCTACGCCGCCTCGGGCAAGCCGCAGCCCGGCGGCTTCCGCCTCGGGCCCACGCCCGGCCTGGCGAAGCCGGAGGGCGTCCAGCCGATGCTGTGGGCGGTGGACCTGATGGAGAAGGGGCTGAACCCGGCCCGCCACATCAAGGGCGGCGACGCCGTCCTGGACGAAGGGGAGTAGCGCCGTGGGGGAGATCGACGACGCCATCGAGCGGGCCGACCGCGAGGCGTTCACCAAAGACCCGCCCAAGACCCTCAAGGCCCAGATCCGCTTCCTGCTCAAGCAGTTCGGCAGCGCGAAGGCCGTCGCGGCCGAGATCGGCGTCACCGCCGACTCCGTCAACCGCTACCGGCGCGGCGCCCGCAAACACGCCCGCGCCGACGTCGCCGCGAAGATCGACGACGCGGTGCGGGCCCGCTGGCAGCCGCTGGTGCGCAAGCGGCGCCGCAAGCAGGCCGCCACCACCCGCGGCGTCACGGTCGAGACCCGCGCCCGGTTCGGCTACACCGCACCCATCGGCTCCACCGACGACGGCCGCTTCCGCCGCCTGACCGTCCACCTCCCCCCGTCCTACGCGCAGCGCCTGTTCGACGCCCGTGAGACCGGGGCCGGCGACCAGCAGCTGCGCGGCATCATCGCCGAAGGATTCAAAGAAGTGTATTTCCAGGACGGCGGAAGTCGCGCCATGGGAATCTCAGACGTCGCCATCAACGACATCGACTATCTGGACCTGGACTTCTGAAGAACGGAACGGCATGACCGTCGCATGGCCCGCTTGAGCCGAAGCACGGTAGTTGTCACATAGGCAGGCTGTTGTCACCAGAGGCGCTGGGCCGAGGGGCGCCGTCGCCAGGCCCGCCGGCGTCGTCACCCGCGTACCGCCGCGGATTTCTGGCGATCAGCGGAGCACCGGAGCCCTGCTTGGGTGAAGTCGGGATCGTTGGCCGTCCCCTGCTCGCCCTGGCTCGGTTGTGCCGACAACGATCGCTCAACACGCCCTGCATCGGGCGGGGGGTGCTTGTGAGGGCAGTGTGAGCGCAGCGGGATTCCGGTGGTACGAAGTGGCATATGGAGGCGGGGGAGGCATGCGGCGTGAAGGATCAGCTCCTCGGCGGCCGTTACCGGCTGGTGCGGCAGCTCGGCGAGGGCGGTATGGGGCAGGTTTGGGAGGCGCGGGACGAAACCTTGGACCGGAGTGTCGCGGTCAAGATCATCTCGCTGCTTGCTGGTGGACGAAGTCGAGGAGGTGAGGCACGCGCCCGGTTTCTACGCGAGGCACAGATCACCGCCCGGCTCCAGCACCCCAACATCGTCACCATCCACGACCTCGGCGAGACCGGCACGGGAAAAACGACAGGTCCCCGTTCCTCGCAATGGAGCTGGTTCGAGGCGAGGGCCTGGATGCGATGCTGCGCCAAGGCGCCGTCACTCGCCTGGACGCAGGCGCTTGGGGTGCTCAGATATGTGACGCGCTCGCACACGCGCACGACGCCGGAATCATGCACCGGGACATCAAGCCGTCCAACATCCTCATCACGCCTTCCGGCGTGGCGAAGGTCCTCGATTTCGGCGTGGCCAGAGCGGCCGACCCTTATGCGACCGCGGACCGGCTCACACAGACCGGCTTCATCGTGGGCACACCTGCGTACATGGCCCCTGAGCAGGCACGAGGTTTTCCGGAGCCGCGCAGCGACCTTTACGCCGTCGGCTGCCTGCTCTTCGAGCTGATCACAGGCCGGCTGCCCTTTCGGGCCCCCGACACCGTGGGCTACCTCTCGGCTCACCTGACGCAGGAACCGCCCAGACCCAGTTCGGTAGCAGCGGACATCCCATCCGTCTGGGACGCCCTCGTACTGGCCCTGCTGCACAAGGATCCCGGACAGCGCTGTCCGAGCGCGGCCGACCTCTCCCAGGCACTACGGCAACTCGACGGCGCAGGGGAGCTCAGGCCCTCGGCAGAGCACGGAACGCTCCCCTTTACGACACCCGCCACGGCTCCCCTCCTGCCCGTGCCCTCTGTCCCCGGGGCGAGCGGGGTGACCCCGGCGCCGGACCCAGCGTCGGCGCCTGCCCGGATGGACCCGGATTACCCACCGACAAACGGGGGCCGCACGACACCGAAGCGGCCCCGCCGGTCCACCGCGACCATTGCGACAACACTGACCCTGCTGTGCGTTCTGACCGCTCCGGCCATCCCCATCGCGGCGCAGCAAGCCGTCAACGCGGGTTCCATGCCCGTCTACGGATTCACGGCGCACATGCTGTTGAGCGGTCTCGAGGCCGATCACGCTCGCCGCCGGCGCGCTGATGCTGCGGTTGCGAAACCCAGCCGGGCGCCAACTGATCGCGGCGGGCGGGACCGGCCTCGCCCTGCAAGCGGTCACGGTCACCTTCGAAGGCATGGACCTGGCACTGCGAAGCGTTCTTCCCCTGATCGCTGTCATGGCCGGCGCCGCCGTTTTCACGGCCGGGCGCCGCGCCCAGGGGGAGCGGTTCGGGCTCGCGACAGCCGTATTCGTGCTCGTCAGCCTGTCATGCGCCCGCGCCCTCTGGAATGTGGACCTCGAAGGCGAAACGGCCTCCGTAGCCGCCCGGATCTGGTTTCTTCGCCTTCTCGTACTGAGTCTGCCTTTGTTCACTGCAGCGCTGACACCACAGTCCGGCAGGGCGGCCCGGAGCGTGGGGTACGTGTTCGCATCGCTCAATGTTGTCGCCATTGTCCTGGGGGCGTCTCTGGACGCGCGCGTCATGCATGTCGATTCGATGCCTGACTACCTGACGGCTCTCTTCTTGAGCGTCGCGGCCTACTGCTACCGCGACCTCAGAACCCGCCGAAACCGGGCGACGGCCACATGAGAGGCCCTGCCGGTGCAGCCGGACCGAGCGCCGCCCGCACACGGCGCACCTCCAGTCTCGGGTTCGGGCACCGGGGTCGCGAGTGCTGAGCAGAGTCCCGGACCGCGGTGCGGTCTCAGCTCTCCACCCCGGCTTCCCACTTGCGCCGGCGCAGCACGTGGTCGCTGAAGAGGTGGCGGCTCCGGTCGAGCAGTTCACCCACCTCCGCGTCGCCGCGTCGCCCGTCCGGCGACGGACGCCAGCGCTGCACTGATTGCGCGGCCCAGGTGCGCAGCTTCATATCCGGGTCCTCGAGCAGACCGACTGCCGCCCGCAGCGCCACGATGCCGCCGCACGCGTCGAGCAGCCGGAACGCGCCGACGCGGACGTGCCGCGGCGCCTCGGAGCCGGTGCGCTCCAACAGCCAGCCGGCCGGCAGTTCCTTGGCCGAGGGCTCCAGGGCGGAAGCGGCCTCGCGGACGACGCCGGCGGCAGGGTCGTCGAGGAGCGGCCGCAACTGCTCCGCGTCCACGCAGTCCAGTACCCGCAGCCCCGCCACTGCTCGTGCCCGCACGCCGGCCGCCGGGTGCACGAGCAGCGGCCGCAGCAGCCCGGCGTCCGTGCGGTTCCCGCACTCGGCCAGCCCGATGGCCGTACCGGGCCGCAACTCGGGGTCGTCCGAGGCCGTGCACCGCTCCCGGTACCAGGCCGCCGGGTCACCTCCCTGCTGGCGTACGACATACCGGGCGCAAGCGCGCACGAGCGCGGAACAATCGCCGAGAAACGGCTCGGCCTGCTGTGGCCGTCCCGCCCGTCTCAGCGCGGTCACGCCGGCCGAACGGGTGCGCGGGTTGCGTGCGGACAGCAGCGGAGGCAGCACCTCCTCGTAGGCATCCTCATCCCCCAGAGCCGTGAGTGCCGCTGTGGCACACAGGTCCTGGACGACGCTGTCCTGGTCCCGGGCGGCGGCGCGGGCCAGCTCGGCGGAACCGAGCAGCCGGCCCTCGATGGCCAGCCGGTACGCGAACCGCCGGACGGTGCGGTCGGGGTGAGCGAAGAGCACAGCGAGCTGCCCGGGGGATGCCTGACGCAGGATCCGGCCGAGCTCATCGACTCCGAAGGCACCCCTCTCGCGGCGGCCGACGCGAAGGACGATCGGCGCGAGGTCGAGGGCCGACTCCACGTTCAGAGCCTCGCGCAGCACCTGCCGGGCCTGCTCGCGCACGGGGTCGGCCCAATCGGCGCAGCGGACCACGACCAACGGCAGCAGACCGGGGTATCGGACCGACCGGCGCACCGCCTTCTGACGGATCCGTCCGTCGCGGTGGCACAGGGCGAGCGCGAGGCGCGACGTGTCGAGCTGAGCAAGGTCGGCGGGCAGCGGGGCGGAGCGCACCCACCCCGGCAGGAACTGTCGGCGGTACCAGGCCACCTCACGCACCTCTGCATCGAGCGCGAGCCAGTCACCGGGGTCGGCTACATCAAGCACGCTGTGAAGCGGCGCACCTTTCGCGAGCCGTGTTGCTGCCCCGTCCTCGATGTCCGCAAGCATTCCCGCCCCTCCACCAGTCATACCAGATGATCGTAGGATGCGGATTCGCACGCGCGCACGTGAATATGGCCCGTGAACGCAGGGGACGTTGCCGCAGTTGGCCACTACACGGCACATCGACGACTACCGCGATGCCCATGATGGGCCTGCCGACGATGCTGGGGAGTCGATCACGCACACACGCGTCCGCGACGCCGCCCGGAGCGGCGTGTAGGCGAGCTCGACGTTGTTGACCGCGGCCCCATTCGCCGACCCGACTGTCCTTCTTGGAGGTCAGGTGCGGGGAGAAGTTGTCGTGCACGAGCGCGATCCGGGTCTGCGGCGGTTGGAGGCTGCGCAGGTAGCGGCAGAACTCCAGGAACCTCGTCCGGTTCTTCTTCGGCTTGACGTGGCCGTAGAGCTGCTCCCCGGCCAAGTCGTAGGCGGCGAACTGGCGTCAGACCCCGTGCGGCCGGGTGTAGGCCGCCCGTCGCCGGGGCCCGGGCCCGCTGTCGGGGTCTTTGTGCCGTCCGCCGCGCTCGGCCCACTGCCGGCCGGAGTGGGGCTGGAGGTTGAGCGGACCGAACTCGTCAGACATAGGACGACTTCGGGATCGTCTTCCTCGGATGACCTGGCCGTGAAGGTGCTCGACGCGGGCCTTCTCGGCGGCGTGATCGAGATCGTGGGAGGTCTTCCAGGTGAAACGACATGCCCTCCTCTCGGAGCGGGCCCCGAAGGCCCTCGTGGCGGATGTCGTCGACCACCCCCTCGGCGACCAGGAAGTCGGCCGGCTTGGCCAGGCCGGCCGAGAACGGCAGACCGTGCTCCGCCTGCCTGGGTTTTTGACGATCTTCTTGATCTCGCGCCGCTCGGGCAGGGTGAACGCCCTGGGCCGACCGCCTCGCCGCTGCCACCGATACCCACGCACCGTCACTGCGGCGACTGCTGCACCGCCTGTGGGTCGGGGACTGGTCGCGCGGCAGGTGCCGGACCGGTTCGAACTCATCGAAGCGGCATGGCCGCTCCGCGACGACGTACCGGACTCGGTCCGCGGCGTCGTGGTCATGGGGGGCGGACCGCATCCTGAAGGAGACCTTGAGCGACCGGGACGATCGGCGATCCGTCGACATCCTCCCCCATTCGGTCCGCCATACGGCCGGAGGGAAACGCACGCGTATCTGCGGGACCTGCTGATGCTGGTCGTGACAGGCGGACGGGAGCGTACCGAAGGCGAGTTCGCGGACCTCTTCGGAGGCCGGGTTCAGGCTCGAGTACGCCGCGGAGCCGTTCGCGCCTTCGGCTGGAAGGTGCCCCTGCTGAGGTCATCCAGCCGGCGGCATGGCTCCCCGTCGTCGTACGAGCCGCCGACGAGGACGCACGCCTGCGCCCGTCAACCGGCCTGACCCGGCACTGACGTGATGTGTGCCGTCGCCGTCGCCACCGCGACCGGCTTGCCGTCCGGGCCGAGCAGCTCGCCCGCAAGAAAACACACCCGGGACCCACGCTGCACGATCCGCCCACGCCCGACGAGGCGTCCCGGCAACGCCGGCCGCAGGTACTGCACATGCAGGTCCAACGTCGGCGCGAACTGCCCTTCCGGCAGCGTCGCGACCAGCGCGGGGCCCAGCGTGTCGTCAAGCATGGCGGCCAGGAACCCGCCCTGCACCACACCTGCCGGGTTCAGGAACTGCTCTTCCGCAGTGAAGCCGACCTCGATGGTGCCGGCGTCGGTGTCGACGTCGATCAGCTCCCAGCCCAGGGTCACGGCAGCGGGCGGCGGTGGGAGCCGCCCGGCCTGCACGTCCCAGAACACACCCTTCTTTTCTTCCCGTTCAGCCATGTTGCGCACCCTAGAGTCGATGCGGCGAGGCTCTCGCCGGTCTCGGCCAGGGCGCGTCCTCGCCGACGGACAAGGGCCGCTGTGATGTCGGCGTTCCGGGGCGGCGTCCTGCGAGCGGTTGGAGAGGATCCTGCTCCCCGCACGCGCGGGGAAAAAGTCCCACCTGGGAACCGGACCACCTTGTTCTCACAGCCGCCGACGCCCTGTACGTCGATACGAGAACCTGGACCTCGGCCAGGTCCCGGCTGTCCGTGCAGGGCAGCACCCTGCGGTACGGCCGGTATGACCAGACCCAGGCCCTGCAGACCGTGCAGTGGCAAGCCGGTCAAGCGGCGCGGGCGCTCGGCGGCCCGGTCCGCGCGGTTGTCACCGTGCACAGCGCGAAGGTCCCCACCCTGCGCGGTCGGCTCGACCTGGGCACTGTGACCGTGTCGGAGGCAAAGCGGATCCGGGGCCTGCTGCGGAGCCTCCCGCCCCACCCAGGCTGGGACTCAGCCCGCACGGAGCCGGTCGGCCAGCTGGCGGACCGGAAACTGCCTCCGGCCTCCTGACCGCTACCGGCTAGCAGCCCTGAACTGGGGAAGTTTCAGAAATCCGGCCCCGAATGAAGGCTGGAAGTGCAGTGCGGAAGAGCCCCCGGAGACGGCCCGGTACTTCCGAAACTGGGGCGTGAGTAGTCGTGGTAAAGGAGTCACCGGCGAGGTTGATCTTGCTGCGGTTGCGCTTCTCGGGATGAGGCGTTCAGGTGCGAAGTCGTTCAGGTGCGAAGTGTGGCGAGGGCTGCGGTCGCGGTGGCGGCGAGGGTGAGGACCGCGGCGAAGGCGGTGGCGGCCCGTGTGAGTGCGGCGGGGTAGGTGGCGCCGTCCATGCGGGCGAGCTTGCCCGCGCCGGCGGCGGCCAGCAGTGCCGCGACGGTCACAAGCACGATACTCAGAAGGACGATGGCCACGACGGACTCCCGCTGTTCGGTGGTGTTTTGACGTGATCCAAGGTCGTGGAACTGCTGTGCGCCGTGGTTCGCCGGGCTGAGAATGAACACCGTCGAACACACCGGGGTCCAGGGGGGCAGGCGTATGGATGAGGAGCGGACCGGCCGTGGCCCGGCAGTCACCGAACTGCGCCGGCGGCTGGCCGACGGGCTGGCCCAAGGCCGCCTGAACCAGCAGCAGCTCGCCCAGCGGGCAGGTCTCGGGCGGACCACCGTCTCGGAGGCGCTCTCCTTCAGGAAGCCCGTGCCATCCGCGGAGACGGTGGCGGCACTGGCCCGCGCACTGAGGCTGCCGGTCCCAGATCTGCTGGGCTTGCAGCGGACCGCAGCGCAGGAGGCCGGCGCGGTTGCCGACGACGGGCCGGGTCGCCCGATCGGCCAGTGGGAGCCGCACGACCTGGAGGTTCATCCAGCAGGGCCTGGCACGACGGCGGCAAGGTCTGAAGCGAGCGTGGAATGGGCACTGCCTCGATACGTGTCCCGCGCCCATGACCGGGTGCTGGTCGAAGCGGTCCGCGACGCCGGAGCCGGCCGCAGCCGGATCGTGGTACTGGTGGGCACCTCGTCCACGGGCAAGACGCGGTCGTGCTGGGAGGCCGTTCAGCCCCTCGCCGGTCAGGGGTGGCAGCTGTGGCACCCCTTCCACCCGGACCGAGCGCAGGCCGCGCTGGAGCAACTGCACCACGTCCGGCCCCGCACGGTGGTGTGGCTGAACGAGACCCAGCACTACCTCGGCGACCGGATGGTGGGCGAGCAGATCGCCGCAGCCCTGCACCACCTGATGGTCAGCCCCGAGCGCGGTCCCGTCCTCGTGCTGGGCACGCTCTGGCCCGAGTACGCCGCTCAGTACACGGCCCTGCCCGCACCGGACGGAGCCGATCCCCACAGCCGGACACGGGAGTTGCTTGCCGGGAGAACCCTGGTCGTCCCCGACGCCTTCGACGCCCCGGCCCTGGCAGCCGCCGCCGTCCTGGCCGAGGGAGGTGACCGGCTGCTGGCCGACGCCCTCATCCGCGCCCGCACAGACGGGCGCCTCACCCAGGACCTGGCAGGCGCTCCCGAACTGCTCAACCGCTTTGAGCACGCACACCCATCCGCCCGGGCTGTGCTGGAGGCGGCGATGGACGCCCGCCGCCTCGGCGTCGGCCTGCACCTCCCGCAGGCGTTCCTCACCGACGCCGTGACCGACTACCTCGGCCAGAGCGACTACGACCAACTCACCGACGACTGGGCAGAACGGGCCTACGCCGAACTCGCCCAGCCTGTCCACGGCAAACAGGCCCCACTACGCCGCACCAATCCCCGAACTCCACGGCGTCCGCCCGCCACCCCTGCCGCCGGAATTGTGGCGGCGCAGGCAGCGGGGCCACAATTCCGGCTCGCCGACTACCTCGAACAACACGGCCGCACCAACCGCCGCCACCTATGCCCGCCCGCATCTTTCTGGCACGCCGCCCACACCCACCTCACCCGTCCCGACGACCTGCACCAACTCGCCGTGGCTGCTGACGAACGCCATCGGCTGGAATGGGCGCACCACCTCCGTCGCCGTGCCGCCGACCACGGCAGCACCGGTGCCCTGTCTCGCCTTGCGGCGAGTCGGGCGCAGACCGGGGACTGGGACGGCGCCGAAGCCCTTCTCCGACAGGCCGCCGACCACGGCAGCACCGAAAGCCTGTGGCGGCTGGCGTTGAGGCGGGAGCAGGCCGGGGACCGTGCCGGCGCCGAAGCCGTGGCCCAAGAGGCCGCCGACCGCGGCGACACCTACGCCCTGTATCGGGTGGCGGTGATGCGAGAGGAGGCCGGGGACCGGGACGGCGCCGAAGCTCTTCTTCGACAGGCCGCCGACCTCGGGGGAGCTGAAAGCCTGTACCGGCTCGCAGCGATGCGGGAGAAAGCCGGGGACCGGGGCGGCGCCGAAGCCCTGGCTCAACAAGCCGCCGACCACGGCGACACCTACGCCTTGGGCCGGCTTGCGGTGGGTCGGGGACAAGCCGGGGACCGGGACGGCGCCGAAGCCCTGGCCCGACAAACCGCCGCCCCTGGCAACACCGACGCCCTGTACCGGCTGGCGGAGATACGTGAAGAGGCCGGGGACCTGGCCGGCGCCGAGCCCCTTCTTCTGCAGGCCATCAGCCTCGGCAGCACCATCGCCTGGTCCCGGTTGGCGGAGATGCGGGAGAAAGCCGGGGACCCGGACGGCGCCGAAGCCCTGGGCCAACAGGCCACCGCCCCCTGCAACACCTACGTGTGGTATCGGTTGGCGGAAATGCGGGAGAAGGCCGGGGACCGGGACGGCGCCGAAGCTCTTCTCCGGCAGGCCGCCGACCACGGTCACCTCAGCGCGCTACACGGGCTGGCGGTGATGCGAGAGGAGGCCGGGGACCGGGACGGCGCCGAAGCTCTTCTCCGGCAGGCCGCCCCCTGGAACACCTACGTCTGGTCCCGGCTGGTGGAGATGCGGGAGAAAGCCGGGGACCGGGAGGACGCCGAAGCCCTGGCTCAACAAGCCGCCGACCACGGCGACGCCTATGCCCTGCTCAGGCTGGCGGTGATGCGAGAGGAGGCCGGGGACCGGGACAGCGCCGAAACCCTTCTCCGACAGGCCGCCGACGTCGGCATCACCATTGCCCAGAACAGGGAGGAACTCGGCAGGCGATGGCGGTACGGCCTGGACCCGGACGGCACACCGACACCCCCATGGCAACCGCACACGAACCTCCCCCACACACCGCCAGACGCGCCATAGGGATGTCATTTTCTTTACGGCTGGTGACACGGTTTTTCGCAGGCGTGTGGGGGACTCGATCGTGGACGATGAGTTGTGGGCGCTCACTTCCGATCCGCAGCACTGCGGCCACCGGCTCGGCGGACCCGTCGGTGCCGTGATCGACGAATCCCGTCAGCGGATGGTGTCCGAAGGTCCTTTTCCAGGTGGCGTCCGCGTTCTGTCTGTCCGAGTGGGAGATCACCAGGACATCGTCCAGGCCCGCGGACACCTGCCCGTCGACGTCCGGAGCCGCGTCACCGGCCAGTCGCCGGACTTGTCGGCGGATGAGAGCGCTGGCCTGGCGGAGCGCGGACCAGCGCACGGTCTCCACCGGCGGCGAGGGCGTCGATGAGCTGAGAGGCCGTCGGACCCGAGGCCACCGGCCCGAACACCCCGGGCGCTGACCGCGGCATGGCGACATCGGCGAGACAGTCACCGTCGAGCGCGAGCGCGGGATCCAGCACCGTCTGCCTCCGACAGGGGCGGGAACAGCGGCCTTGACCGTCCACATTCTCGCTGGTCAGAGGTGTCTTCTGCGGCTCTGATCATCTGCGGGACAGCCCAGTTCGTGAAGCCACGAGGTGAGGGGTTCTGGCGTTCTGTCCCGCTCGGTGAGGGGTGGCTGCTGCCGGGGGCCGCAGGCGTGCCGGGGAGCTCAGGCACCACGCAGCCGACGTCTCGTGACTACGGGTGCAGCTTCTCGCCCCTCGCCAGCACCGCTACGTACTTCTCGATCCTGCGCGCCCTGGTCTCGGCCTTCTTGGCGTCCTGGATGCGGTAGAGGATCGCGAAGCGGTTCTGCCGGTCCAGCGTCTCGAAGAACGCCGCCGCGGCCGGGGCGGCGGTCAGGGCCGCCGCGAGGTCCTCCGGCACTGCTGCGGTTCTCGCGCTGTCGTAGGCCGCCTCCCAGCGGCCGTCCGCTTTGGCGCGGTCGACCTCGGCCTGTCCCGGCGGATGCATCCGGCCCTGCTCGATCAGGGCGGTCACTTTGTCCCGGTTGACCTTGGACCACTTGCTGTGCGGCTTTCGCGGGGTGAACCGCTGGAGCCACCACTGATCGTCGAACTTGGCCTTCTGGCCGTCGATCCAGCCATAGCAGAGTGCCACGTCGAGTGCCTGGGCGTAGTCCAGCGCGACGACTGCGGGGCCCTTCTTGCGAAGCTTGAGCCAGATGCCGGGCGAGACGGCGTGGTTCTCGCCGAGCCACGCCTCGAACGTTTCGGCGGAGTCGAATGCGAGGATCTCCAAGTCCTGAGTCATCTCAGCAGCGAACCACATCCGGCCGATCGCCATGACACGGGTATGTCCCCGAAAGCAGGGTGCCCGTCGACCTGGCTGATCCGCTCTGCTCTCTACGCAGAACGATCAGGCAGGAGCTCAGCTTTGCTCAACGACACGACGTTGCTGCTCGGTCTCGATGGTGTCCGTCGCGTGGTCGAGCGTTCCGCAACGCCCAGAACCCACGACTGCGATGTAGCAGTGGTCGAGCGAGTGTTTTCAGGGTTGACGCTCCAGGGTGAGGACGGCAGCGGCGATGACCGTCATGTGGTTGGGGCTGCAGCGGGCTCTGCGGGAAGACGCGCCGGGTTTTCAGTCTCGTGACACTTCGTTCGGCTGGTGCTCGTGCCGCTGACAGGGCCTGGTTGATCGTCCGCTGGGTCGCGGAGAGGTCCTGGTGCGGAAGGCGCCTGATCGGCGTGGTCACCCAGGAGCCGGCCCCGATGCAGGCGCGGTCGGCGAGTACGGGCACGCCCTGGCGTTCGCGGATCCGGATGATGCGGTGGGTGCGGGCCGCTGCCAGGTCGTGGGTGCGGCCGGGCAGGGCGGGCGAGATCCACAGCAGCTTGCCCGCGGGGTCGGCAACGAGTTGCACGTTCACGCCGTGGCGGCGGTGCTTCTGGGAGAAGTCGGCCCCGCTGTCACCCACCCGGTCGCAGTCGGCGAGTGTTCCGTCGGGGGAGGACATCGCCTTGCCCGAGTGGTGCGAACGGCCCCGGGGAGGGATGGTGCGAGTGCGACCGGCGCGTCGACGGCTTCGCGGATGTAGTGGTAGGCGGTACGGGTGCCGGTCCGGAAACCGGCCGTGAGCTGGGCGTAGGTCGTTCCGTACCGCAGATGCGAGGCCAGGGCCAGGAGGGCCTGATCGCCGGGCGAGAGCCGGCGCCGGCGGCTGCTGATCCGGCGGCGGTGTTCGCGCAGGTGAGTGGCGAGGAAACGCAGGGTCCGGCTGGACACGTCCAGTCCCACCGCAAACCGACCGTGATCGGGGTGTCCTGCTGTGGGTTGCGGACAGGACGGTATGAGGACCGGACCGGTTCGGACCGGTTCGGACCAGGGGCGTTGGGGGCTCTGGCTGGAGGGGGCAGGCCTTCCCTGCTCGGGTTCGGCTTCCTGGTTTCTGGTGGGTGGGTCATCCGTTGTCGGGTGGGGGCGGGTCCTCCAGGCGTGTCAGCCAGGTGGCGAGCAGTCCTTGGAGTGCCGAGGCCTCGGTGGGTGTCAGCAGGTCCAGCAGGCGGTGCTCGTTGCGGATGTGGTCGCTGAAGGCCTGGTCGATCAGTTCGCGTCCGGGCGGGGTGAGGGCCACGATCCGGCCGCGCTGGTCGTCGTCGCAGCGGCGGCGGGTGACGAGTCCGGCCTGTTCCAGGCGGTCGATCCGCTTGGTCATCGCACCGGTGGTGACCATGGTGTGGGCGGCGAGTGCGCCGGGTGCGCGTTCGTAGGGCTCACCGGCGCGGCGCAGTGCGCACAGGACGTCGAACTCTCCCTCGCTGAGTCCGTGGCGTCCGTAGACCAGGCACAGTTCCTCGGTGAGGTGGCCGGCCAGGCGGTGCAGCCGACCGATCACACCCTGGGGAGAGACGTCGAGGTCGGGCCGCTCGCGGCGCCAGTCCTCCTGGATACGGGCCACGCGGTCCGGTGCTTGCGGTTCGTCCATGCCCACCACAATACCTTCCCTAGAAGCTATATTGCCTTCCATGGAAGGCAATATACGGTGGGTGGCGCTGACCGCTGTCGCTCCGGTGGCCTGGGGCACCAACTACTGGGTCACCCGTGAATTCCTGCCGCCCGACACCCCCCTCTACGGGGCGGCTTTGCGTGCGCTGCCGGCCGGTCTCGTTCTGCTGGGCCTGTGCAGGCAGCGGCCGCGCGGTGCGTGCTGGGGGCGGTCGGCGGTGCTCGGACTGCTCAACGTGAGCGTGTTCTTCGTACTGGTCTACGCCGCCTCCCAGCTGTTGCCGACGAGTATCGCCTCGACTGTCATGGCGCTCTCCCCGCTGGCGATGATGCTCCTCGCATGGCCCCTCCTCTCCGAGCGGCCCGGCCTCGCACACCTTGCCGGTGCCGCGATCGGCCTCGGCGGTGTCTGCCTCATGCTGCTCACGGGAACGGCTGGAGCAAGCGCGTCCGGTCTCCTCGCCTCGGCCGCGGCCATGCTCGTGTCCTCCACCGGCTACATCCTGGCCAAACGGTGGAACACCGGTACTGACGTGCTCGCCTCGACCGCCTGGCAGCTCATCGCCGGAGGACTGTTCCTGCTGCCGGCTGCCGCCGTGGTGGAGGGCCCGTTGCCCGCACTCTCGGCACCGGCGCTCCTCGCCTTCGGCTATGTCGCTCTGGTCGCCACCGCGCTGGCCTTCACCGCCTGGTTCACCGGGCTACGGCACCTGCCCGCGGGGACCGTGGGTCTGGTCGGTCTGCTCAACCCCGTCACGGGCGTGCTGCTCGGCACAGTGGTGGCGGGGGAGGTGCTGACGGTCCGGCAGTGGTGCGGACTGGCACTCGTGCTGGCCGGAGTCGTCCTGGGGCGGCCCGCGCGTGCCGGGCGACGCGGTGGTGGCCGGGCTCGTCTCCCTCCCGCGGCGGGCAAGCACCCAGCCACGAGTCCTCCGCCCGCAATCCCGAATGCGTCGGCGGCCCTGAGGGCCGGCCAGGAGGAGTGAGCAGACAGCGGCTGCGCCGCTGTCACGGATCGTCGTGTCCTCCGTTCCGCCGGGTGCCCGTCCGGGGCCCGTCGGGCGGCGGTGTTGGGCTCACCGTTCACTGCTGCCGGGTGCGGGCAGGCCGGCTGCTCCAGCCGTCGCCTCCGCCTCAGGGGAGTGGGGGCACTGCCGGAGGTTCTCCGGCTTTCCTGTACCGCGGGTCTTCCCGGGCGTGTCGGCATGCGCGCGGGGGCGCCCGGGTCGTCGGCGGTCGGGTTGTGCCTGTGCCCATGAGCGCGATCAGGCGGCGCCTGAGCAGAAGCCGGAGGGTGGAGGGTTCTCGCTGTGCCGCACCTGAAGGCGCAGACTGTCACCTCGTACATGCGAGCCTGCTGCTGTTGCTCTGGGGGAGGGGGACGGTCTCAGCGGTGGGAAGCGAGCGGATGGCGGGTGAAGAGGGATTCGCCGGAGTCGGCGCGTGAGAGCGCTCGCCGCAATGCCCGACCTGCCCTCGCCCGAAGAGGTCGAAGCTGCCTGCAGCGCGCCGACAGTCGGCTGGTCTGGGTTCCGCTGGGCCTGTGAGATCCGGGAAGCTGTCACTGGGATGTTCGGCTTTGCGCGTCGCTGGAGAGGTGCGACGTCGGGGCTGATGAATGGCTGTTCGGATATCGATCACGGTGCCAGCGGTCCGAATCCTCTGATGGCATGAGCCCGTACCGGCCCGTGTCGCCTTTGTCGAACCTCTGTCGGCTCGGGGCTTGTTGGAGGGCGCGACCGGGCGTGGGCTGGTTGTCAGTGCTGGCGATTAGCCTCCTGGACTATGAGCCCTGCACCCCGCCCGGCATCCGAACTGCTCAGTGATCCGGCAGACTTGCGTCTGATCTACACCCATGGACACCCTGCCGTCCCTTACGAGGACGAGGACACACTCGAACACTGGTACGTCTCCATCCGCGCCTTCCACGACGAGGAAGAGGAGTGCGGCGGTGGCTGCACCGAGGCATGCGAGCGGCTCATCGAGGATGGCAGTGAGGTCGGCTATCTGCGACTGTGGCGGCTGCGCGACTACACCGGGGCGGACCGCTGGACGGTCACGGATGCTGAGTCGGGGGACCTGGAGAGCATCGCCTCCGCCGTCCTGGACAACGGCGAGTACTCGACCGCCTTCGAGGAGGCCATCGAGTGCCCGGTGGGAGATCTGCTCATCCTGGACCGGGTGTTCCTGTCCAAGCCCTGGCGTGGCTTCGGGCTGGGCCCGGCCTTCGCGGCCGAGGCTGTCCGCCGACTGTCTGGTGGCTGCTGCGCGGTGGCGGCCGAGCCCGGGATGGCCGAGTGGCCCGAGAACAGGGAAGAGGTGACGGATGCCTACCGTTCTGAGGCGAAGAGGAAGATCGCGGCCCTGTGGGAGTCGATCGGCTTTCACACCTTCCAGCGCGGCGTGCAACTGCTGGATACCAGCCTGCGGGAGCCCGTCGACCTGCTGCGGCAGCGTAGAAGCGATCTGGAGGACCTCTCTGCCGCCTACCAGGCACACCTCGATGGCCGACCCGTCACCAGGCCTCGGCCCGACCCGGCTCTCCCTGCCAACCCCCGGACTCCCGAACAGGCCGAGACGCGCCACCAGCCCGACCCATGGCCGGAGACGGTGGCAGAGCGCGGCGACGGGCTGTCAGCAGGAAGAAGTCTGTCCGAACTCGAGCAGCGCTGCGCGTCATCCGGTTGGAGTCGCAGTGACCGTGCGATCTCCCTGAAGGCGGCTGGACGGGCCACCAGCGACACCGACCTGCGTGAGCTGGTCGCGCAGGTCGCGGACGTCCACTTCGGCCTGCGCGACGCGTGGGTCGGCGCGCTCACCTTTCCCGGTCGCTGCTTCACTGTGCATCCGTTCCGTCAGGATCCTGCCGCACTGGGGCCACTGGCCGGTGTGTGGGTGTACGGCTCCAACCTCAACGGCCGCTACCAGGGCCGCTCCCACGCCGTGGGCGGAGACTGCCGGCACTCCCGTCCGCTCGCCCCGGACACGGAGCGGATGACGCTGGCCCAGCTCGTCGAACTGGACAGATTCTGGGAGTGGAACGGGCCCGGTTGTGCCTTCTGCCATGGATGGTCCGGGCAGCGTCTGACCCGTGCCCAGCACGCGCACTACCTGAGTGTGGTCGATGCTCTACACAGCTGACTCCCGGCAGCAACCGCCCAGCTCGCTCCCGGCACCAGGAGGGCCTTGCCCCGCCATAGGGACCTCACCCCTGGGACAGAGGACGGACCGGGGAGCGGCGGGACACATCCACGCGCGATGCTCCGCACGGACTGCCCTGCACCGAGAGTCACGGCGTGCGAGGGGAGTGCCGGACCGCGGGGAGAGATGACCAATGCCTCTTGTATGGAGCCCAGTTGGCCAGAACATCAGGCTGCGAGGCCGGGGTCCGAGCCCTGGTGCAGGATGAAGGGCACTGTGCTGCACGCCCCGGCGGGGAGCCAGGGCCCGAGGTCTGCTTCATCCAATGGAGGGCTTTCGTGTTCCAGCGTCATCTTCACCGTCACGATGACGCCGGTTCGGTGACGTCCGCGGTGGGGGATCCCCAGTGCCTGCCGGTCTTGGTCGCCTTGGTGCGTCCCTGCGCCGGGACGTGGCCTCGGTGCTGCGGGAGGCCATCGCGACGGAGCGTGGCGAAGCGACATTCGTGTCCGCAGTGCCGCAGCCCACTGGCGTGAGGAACCCCTGCTTCCCTGTCTCCCTCGACCGCGGGCTCGAAAAGCACCGCGATCGTGGCCCAAGGTATGAGCACCTGAACACAGCTCTGCTGACGTTTCCCGAGACCCGTGCCGCCCTCTACGGGGGAGCGCGGCGGAAGGCCCGCAGCACGCCCGCAGACCGCCACCTTTGCGGAACGAGTTGAACGTAGCCCCCATCTCACTTTCTGTGACGTGAGCGTGGTATCCCCGATCACCCGGACGACGGGCCGATCGCAAGCAACACCTCAGCCGCCAACGCACGCGTACAGCGAGAGACATTCGGCCCCGCCAGCCGGAGAGCACAGCACCGGTATCACCAACAGCCGGCCCCGGCTACCCTCACCCATGCGACGCCGGGACGCAGCCACGGGGACCGCCTACACAGACGAGGCCAGTGAGAACGCGCGAAGCACGGAGAAGAGGGGCGATGACGCGGACCAGGGCAGGAAAGACGCCCCAGCAGCGGGAGAGATTGGCCGTAGGGGCCGTGCTGTGGAGCCTCTCGGCAGCGCTGCTCCTCGTCTCGCTCGCCTTCGCCCTGACCGATGTCTACGCAAACGAAGACCCCGCCGATCCGACGGCCAGTGTGCATGAGGAGTGCGGCTCCCTGCTGTCCCCCACTACCCGTCACGTGGACGACTACCGCGATGCCCAGGGTGGCCCCGCCGATGCTGAAGAGTCGGTCGCTTCGCACACACGCCTCTGCGACGCCGCCCGGAGCGATCGGACGGACTCGGCCCTCGCAGCGCTGACAGCGGGGACCGTCGTCGCGGGAGTAGCCATCGGCCTGCATGTATATCTAGGGCGGCGGCGCCTCCCGGTCCGGGGCGAAACGTCACGGCACGGCGAGGGCTGAGGCCGATGTCGGACGCCTGGATGGTGGCAACTCCTCGCCCACACCAGTCTGACCATCCACCCAGCACAACCACCGAACTTACGAAAAGATCAGTAGAGGAGCTAACACAATGCGTGGACGCGTCGGTAGGTGATCACACAGCAGGCCAGCTTGAGGAACGATTCGTGGATGTCGTCGGGGATGTCCCAGCGGATCCGCAGGCAGCGGAAGCCGTGAATCCAGGCATCGGTGCGCTCCATCACCCAGCGGACGGTGTCGAGCCCGGATCCGTGTTGTACTCCGCGTCGGGCGCTGACCGGCTTGATCCCTCGCCGCCACAGGATCCTGTGGTACTTGTCGTAGTCGTATCCACGATCGGCGAACAGCTGCCGCGGCCGGTGAGGGGGTCTGCCTCTGGTCCCCCTGACGTGCGGTACCGCGTCGAGCAGGGGCAGCAACTGGGCCACATCGTGCCGGTTGCCACCAGTGAGCGTGAGAGCCAGCGGGGTGCCGCGCCCAGAGGGCCGCGCCCGCCCCGGGTCGCGCCCAGCTCGCGCGCTGAGCAGTTCGCCCATCGGCTCCTGCGCAATTCGGAGCGACCAGCGCTGGACCCCCCTCGGCGACCGACCCGGATACAGAGGACGCGACGGCGCCCAGAGGGCCTCTGAGAGAGCCCGTCGTCACAGCTATGCCCTTTTCGTAGTACAGCGGGTGAGTTTGTGCTTGACGAGACGATCGCTTTCCTCGGGCACCGACGAGTTGCGCGGCCTCCCTCTCGAAGTGGCTGCGCCGCGTGGACATCGACGTCGATGTGGAGCGGGGGGCCAACACGGGCCCCACCGGGCTGCGCAAGGTGTGCTGGCGGGTCCGGCTGCTGGTGCAGGAAACGAAGGGTCCTGTGCCGGGTAGCCGCCTGCCTGTCGCAGGCTCATCTGTCGGTGAAGTGCGGCTGGGTCGATTGGGTTCTGATGACCGCGATGAGCCGGTGCGGGCGGAGCTGGGAGGTGGGCAGTGGGCCGGTCGCCACCTCATGGGCGGGGCATGTGATCAGTGCTGGACGCCTGTTTGGTAGCGTCCCGGGCTGCAGGCGGGGGCGGCCAAGAACGGGGGGAGCTGGCTGTGCACTGGATACGGCAGCGCTGGCGCTGGGGACGGCGTGGAGGCGCTCTGGGGGTGGCACTCGTGGTCGGTGTCGCCGTGTGCGCTGTCGTCGCGGTGATGGTTCACAACAGTCGCGAGAGGCAGCGGGTCGAGAACCGGGAGCAGTTGGCTCGGGCCTGCGCGGGCCTGTTGCCCGAGAAGAAGCTGGAGCGGTTCCTCCCCGGGGACTCGGCGGGGGAGTTGGAGGTGTACGGCACGCTGCTGAAGCCGCGACGGGAGAGCCGGGCTCTGCTGGACTGCACCCTCACATGGGGAGACAGTCCGGAGAAATGGTATCCGAACGCGCAGGTCCACGTCCGTGCCGAGGGCGTGCCGTTCTGGCTGAACGAAGCCGATGCCGGCGAGGACGCACCGGACTTCGGGGTGCCGCTGCCGTCAGGCACCAAAGGGACAACCACTCAGGACGCCGACAACGGTGGTCAGGTAGTCGCCACCTTGACCGTGCCCTGCCCGCAGGGGGCGGCGATCCGGGGGCGCACTGCGCACAAGACGTATGTCTCGGTGAGTCTTCCCTTCCGTACGGACTCGTCCGAGCCGCCCTACATGGCCGACCCCTCGGATGCCGATCGCCGCCTTGTCTCCCGTACGGCGGTACGCGTGGCCGACTGGGTCTCCGGCCGCCGCGGCTGCGGGGGTCCTGACCTGGGGGATGGAAGCCGATGAAGCCACGCATTCTGCCTCTGGTCACCGCCCTGACCTTGCTGGCCCTGGCTGTCGGCGGAGTGTACTCGGCCGTGCACTACGAGCGCTGGAAGGCGGAGTCGGTCCTCTCGGAGGCGTGCGACGGTGTGCTCGTACACGACCAGGCGTGGGACCTCCTGGGCGTCGGCCCGCTCACGCGGTTGGACATCGATGTCGACAAAGGGAGTCTGAACGGCTCGGAGCAGTCTTTGGACGTACGGTGCGGGGTAGCCCGCGATGTCGAGTACAACCAGGGCAAGCCGACCCACGAGGCTTCCATCGAAGTGCGCATCCACGGCGGCTCTTTCCCTGATTCACCCGTGTGGAGCGACGGGCACGCCGGGAAGGTGAACGGCGGTCATCCTCCGGTGCCGCTGGGCCGGGGCTGGAAGGGGGTCTTCAACACCACGGAAGCCGACTACGAGTCCGCCCGTCGAGCCGAGGGCGCCACCTCCATCCTGCTCAAGTGCACCAACGGGCGCCCCGACCTGCTGGTGACGGTGGAGGCCAAGGAAGAGGACGTCAGCTACGACAACCCCGAGACCCGCCTCAGGCACGCCCGCATCGCGACCGCCACCGCCGGCAAGGCGTCCCAGCAGTGGGGCTGCGGCGCCCAACTGGGCAAGCCGTTGAGCACGGTCGGGCTCCCCGTGAACGATGTCGAAAGCACTCCTCTCAAGGCCACCACCGGCACTTGCGCCGGACTCCCCGGCCGTCGGGGCGCGGTCACCCACGGCTGGGAGAGCCGCCGCAGCAACGCGCCGCTGGAGTCGTGCGAGCTCGGGGACGGGCGAACCCACCGCACCAAAGAGGGCGGCGAGGAACTCCTGCACTTCACCCGCTACCGACTCAACGCTTACTACAGCGCGTACGCAAAAGAGCGGCTCGCATTCGAACGGGGATCCCATCTCGGGACCGGACCGCTTCCCGGAGAGGGGCCGGCGGGCGAACTGTCCCGCAGCGGTTACTGGCGGACTGCCTCCTGCCCGGGCGACGACGGACCGGCCCTCTTCACCGTCGTCCGCCGAGACCCGGAGTCGGAGCCTTCCGACAAACCCTCCCACGCCGAGGCCGCCTACCAACGCACCGCGCTCAAAGCTTTCGCGAAACGTTCCGCGGCGCACCACGGCTGCACGCTGAAGGAGACGAAGGGCTGAGTCGCGCGACGATTGCGCGAGCGGCGGAGAGGCATGGAGCCGTCTTGGCTCCTTGCCTGTTCATCGGCAGGCGGAGGAACAGGCTGGCCAGTATGTGCGTCAGCTGCCTGTCAAGGAGATCAGCCGGACACCGACGGAGGAGCGGGGGTGCTCAGTGGCCTGGCCTGTGCCGGATGCATCCGGGCGGGGGCGGCTGGGTCGCACCGGTCTCGATGCGGTTCTCATCGAGGCCGTTGGCGATCCGCAGACAGTCCTCAGCGAAGACGAACTCCAACGTCACCGACCCGGCCACCGGGCCACGGCCCGGTGGCCGCCACTCGAGGAGGGCGACCTCGCACAGTTCCTGGCCGATGAGCGGCTCAAGGCGTTCATCGCCGTAAGACCACTGCGGCGTGAACTCGAACCACTCCCACCCGGCGACAGTCGCGCGGATGTCGATCGTGTCCCAGCCGATCGAGAGTTCGTCGAACTTCGTATGACAAATCTCCGCCTGGATGCCGTTGAAATCCAGCACCACCGGGCATTCAGCGAACCAGTCTCCGTCCTCAGCAAAGCGCACCAGGGCGAACCCTGTCAGGCGCCTGCCAGCGAGCGCCGCCAGGCGTGATCCGTGCGCCCGCTGAATCGTCTCAACCCCGGTCAGGAAGGACGGCCTGAAACCTGAGATCCCCATGTCCACAGCACTTGAGTCTCCCGGCTTTCACTCCGACAGGCCAGCGCATTCCATCACCGGATCGTTCAGTCGCTGCAGCTGCTCCTGTCTGCGCGATGGCCGGGTTCGACTCGACTCGCAGCGGCGAGAGTCGGCTGGCCGCCTGAGAGTGCGGAACGTGAGTAGTTGTCCGTTTCGTGGTTGAGGTTGGGTAAGGGGTGCTGGTCATCGGGGTTCGGTGCGGTTCAGGTGCCGGGGCTGAACGGGTCGGCCTCCACGACGAACACCCCGGTGAAGACGCGGGCCCGCTCCAGGTGCCGGAGGTGATCCCGCAGCCGAGCGCCGATGCCACCGTCGCGGTGGGCCTTGCCCAGCCACCGCAGCCGGCCCTCGGCGTCGACCGCCAGATACACCCCGGCCAGCACCTCATCCAGCACCGCGAGCGTCTCCTCCCGGTGCGGGGACTGCAGGCTGTACGGGGCAGGCCAGTCACCGCACCGCAGCGGGCCCAGCGCCGTCCACGCGTGCCGCAGCACCCGCGCGTCGACGACCGGCCCGGCCACCGGCTCCGCGCAGCAGTCCCCGTTCATAGCGACATCACCGCCAAGGCGGCCTTGTCAAGTAGCGGCCCGATCTTCCCGGTATCCGCCTTGATCTCGGCGAATTCCCGCATGTACAGCTTCTGCACCTCGGCGGGCTCCTCCGGCGCGCCGGAGGCCTCACGGGCACGCACGGCGCCCTCGACCGTCTCCAGGAGTTGGTTGATCTCCCCGGCGACGGCGACGGCGTTCAACGTGCTGCTGGCCACCAGAGAGGCCAGTTCCGCGCGCAGGCGGGTCATACGGGCGAGCGCGGACTCGGGGACCTCCTCGGCGAGTTCCACGGTGTCCCCACCGCTGTCGATGGCGGCGGAGCTGGTGCTGTCGGCCGAAGGCTGCTGCGGCCGCCTGGTCCTGCGGACCGAGGTCTGGGGGAACAGAGTGTCGAACCATTCCTTCAGTTGCCCGGCGAGGCCGCGATTGCCCGTGTGGTCTGTGATCTGGCGTTGGAGGTGATCAGTCTCCACGAGAAGATTCACGAACTGGACAAGCTCATCGAGACCCGGTTTCACGAGCACGAACTCGCCCCGGTGATCTCCAGCATGCCGGGCATCGGCCCGCTGCTGGGCGCCGAGTTCGTCGCCGCGACGGGCGGCGACCTGACCCGTTTCGCCAGTGCGGACCGGCTCGCCACCTTCGCCGGCGTCGCCCCGGTCCCCCGGGATTCCGGCAACGTGAACGGCAATCTGCATCGTCCCCTCCGCTATCACCGGGGCCTGCAGCGAGTCTTCTACCGCTCCGCGATGATCAGCATCCGCATCTGCCCGGAGTCCCGGCTCTTCTACGACCGCAAGAGAGCCGAGAACAAGACACACAAGCACGCCGTCCTCGCGCTCGCCCGCCGTCGCGTCAACGTTCTCTTCGCAATGATCCGTGACCGACAGTGCTACCACGCTCCGCCTTCCGTCACGGCTGCCGCTTGACAACAACATGAGGAGGTGTCACCGGCTCCGGAGGCATCGACAGACCGCTGATTAGGGGCATGACCACCGGCCTTTCCGCAGGTCGGGAGGCTCTCCGTAATGTGGATGTGGCGATCGGTGCCATGGGACGGCCGGGCCGGAACGACCGAAGGACGCACGTGATCGACGTCAGCGACATCGCCGTCTTCCTCGGCCTGGACGTCGGCAAGGGCGAACACCACGCCACCGCCGTCACCCCGGCCGGGAAGAAAGCCTTCGACAAACGGCTGCCCAACAGCGAACCGAAGCTCCGCGAGGTCTTCGGGAAAATGCAGGCCAAGCACGGGAGCGTGCTCGTCGTGGTCGACCAGCCGGCCTCGATCGGCGCCCTGCCGCTGGCGGTCGCGAGGGACATGGGCTGCCCGGTCGCCTATCTGCCCGGACTCACGATGCGGCGCATCGCCGATCTCTATCCCGGTGAGGCCAAGACTGATGCCCGCGACGCGCTCGTCATCGCCGACGCGGCCCGCGTCATGCCTCACACCCTCCCCTCGATCGATCTCGAGGACGAGACGATCGCCGAGCTGGAGATGATCGTCGGCTTCGACGACGACCTCGCCGGGGAGGCCACCCGCATCAGCAACCGCCTGCGCGGCCTGCTGACGCAGATCCATCCGTCGCTGGAACGCGTCCTGGGTCCGCGAGTGCAGCATCCGGCCGTGCTCAAGCTCCCGACGAGCCGACGTGCTCTTCGCGATGCTCCGCGACGGAACTTTCTACGAACACCAACCCGCCCCAACAGGTTGACGAAACCAATAGGGGCACCCCCCGGCTCCACACGACGTGCCACAGCACTATCAGCACCGCCTCTGTGGCTGCCACGTTCGCCGAATACAAGGCGACGGCCGAGGAGTGTCCGCTGTAGTCCGACAGAAGAGAGGTCGGAAACGGCAACAGCGCCACCAGCGCCAGTCCGAGCAGAGTGAGATTCATTTCCACCGGACCCACCCACTGCGTGGTGCGGAAGATCCGCTGGTGCTCCGCCAGAACACAGCGATGATCACAAAGCTGAGGAAGTACGCCCACAGCTGGGTCATGGTCTCCTGCAGCACCTTCTCGTACGCCCGGGCATCCAGGTCGTCGGGGACCGAGATGGCGAGGACGAGCAGCGTCAGCGCGATGGCGAACCACCATCGGAGAGCCTCAGCAGCCGCTGGGCGCCGTTCCCGGTCCCGGCAACGGGGTTCTCCTCATTCACCCGGAGCACCCTACTGAGCTGAACCGTCCAGGGCTTTGACACCACACGGGCAGCGTGACGAATCCGTCGCCGACGAAGCCGCGCCACCCGAGGCCGCCAGCCGTCTCCGAAGGAGGAACCCCCGCATCGACAGGTGCCGACCGGAGTGCGGGGCGTAGCCGGACTCACCCGGTCCGATGAGTACGGGCCCGCTGCCGTGACCGAGCCGACTCAAGGCAGCGGTCGTCCCCTTCACGTCGGAGCAGGCGAGTCAGGTCACTTCGTCCTCACGACCTTGATGACCGTCCAGTCGGCGTCGACACAACCTCCCGAGGTCTGGGGGCACTCTCACAGGACCTTGGGCCGCCGAGTCGCTGAAGCGCTGGGCAACGGCGAGAACACGTCGGACGGAGCCGAGCGGCCGACGGGACGTCAGGTACAGTCCCGATCGGGCTCACGTTCGAGTCTCAGGGATCCGATGGATCACCTTGATCCGTCCCGTGCATGCGCTGTTGTTCGACCCCGAGGCGCGGTCCGTTGGGGTGTGCGGCGTTCCGCGGTGTTGTACGGCGTAGGACTCGGGGGAGCACCAGGTGAGCAGGACCGGACTGCGCCGCGGCAGCGCAGGACCCATCGCCGCGGTGCACGCGGCTCTCCGCGTCGGCCTGGGGAGCGTGCGCCCCGAGCTCGACGAACGCACACACGACGCGGTCATCGCCCGGATGCAGCTCGGGCGGACGCTGTTGGGCATGGCTGCGGCGGCCTGGCTGGTCCTGGCCTACCCGCTGAGTGAACCTCTTTCATCCTGAATAGCTGCAGGTCAGGAGAGTGTGGACAGCGGTGACGGCACGGCCGATGCGGCCGGTCGAGCAGCGTGCTCTGCGC